>NZ_JBVJKN010000012.1:0-218681 GCF_055585225.1 Streptomyces sp. NPDC053673
TGCGATCCGGCCGGGCCGGAGAAGGACTTCGAGACGTGCTCGATCCGAGCGGCGTGCGACACCGTCGTGGTGTCCTCGGCAGCCTTGGCAAGCGCGGTGGCCATGGTCGTCACCTCCTGGGTGTACAAGGAATACGGGCTACTTGACGCCGAGACCGGCGTCGGAGACCTCGGGCTTGCCGGCGGCCTTCAGCACCTTGTTCAGGAGCGTCAGGTCGTAGATGCCGTTCAGGTCGGGCTCCTTGATCAGCCCGGCCTCGACCGCCCACTCGGACTGCGTCTTCAGCGTGGCGGCCAGCGGGTCGTCGGTGATCTGGATGCTCGGCCACGCCGGGTCGATGACCTTGGCGGCGAGCTCCTTGCCGGTCTCCGCCTTCAGGTGGGCGTTGGCCGACGCCTTGGCCTTGTCCGGGTTGGCGTTGATCCACGCGTTCGTCCTGACCGTGCCGCGCAGTACGGCCTCGACGACGTCCGGGTGGTCCTTGAGGAAGGTCTGCGACACGATGATGTTCGTGATCACGAACTTCTTGCCGGGCCACAGGGCGGCCTCGTCGAGGAGGACCTTCGCACCCTCGGAGACCAGCTTGGACGCGGTCGGCTCCGGCACCCAGGCGCCGTCGATCGAGCCGGACTTGTAGGCGTCCGGGGTCACCTTGTTGTCCGTACGGACGACGGAGACGTCACCCTTGCCGCTCTCGGCGTCGACCTTCCAGCCCTGCTCCGCGATCCAGTTGAGGAACGCGACGTCCTGCGTGTTCCCCTTCTGCGGAGTGGCGATCCTCCTGCCCTTGACGTCGTCCAGAGTCTTGATCTTGTCCGGGTCGACGACGAGCTTCACACCGCCGGAGGCCGATCCGGAGATGATCCGCAGGTTCTTGCCCTTGGACTTCACATAGGCGTTGATCGACGGCGAGGGGCCGATGAAGGAGATGTCGAGCGATCCGCCGCCCAGGGCCTCGATCGCGGACGGGCCCGCGTTGAAGGCCTGCGGCTTGATCGTGGTACCGCCGAGCTCCTTCTGGATCAGGCCCTCCTGAAGGCCGACCAGCGCGGTGGCATGCGTGAGGTTCGGGAAGTAGCCGATCCGGACGGTGTCCGCGGAGAGCTTCTCGCCCTTGGCCGCCACCCCGGTCTTGTCGTCCTTGGCCTCGGAGCCGTAGCCGCAGGCGGTGAGCAGGAGGGGAAGCGCCGCTATGACGGCGATGGCGCGCAGGGTGCTTCGGGTCGTACGGCTGGAAGGGGATGCAGGCACGGGAGGGTTTCCTTCGGAGGCCCGGCGGTCACGGCCTTTCAGGCCGTGGCCGGGAAGTCGGCAGGTTTTCGTCGCTTCCGGGACGTCGGGTGGGGGGACGGGGCGCGCAGGCGGTGCGCGTACGTCATCGCGCACATCGCGCCACTCCGCCCTGTCCGCTGCCGACGGCGCCGCTGCCGACGCGGCCGCCCTCCTTGGCGAAGGTCGCGTAGACGTCGGTCATCAGAAGTCCCACCCGTCGTCCTCGGCCTCGTCCTTGACCGGCTCCGGTGAGGCGAACGACTCGCCGACCATGCCCGCGGCGAGCGTGGTGCCGTCGGCCGGGTCGATCAGGATGAACGAGCCGGTGCGCCGGGAGTCGGCGTAGGAGTCGACCGGCAGCGGCTCGGCGGTGCGGATCTTCACGCGGCCGATGTCATTGGCGACGAGCTCTCCCGGGTGCGGGTGCAGGGACAGGTCGTCGAGCGTGAGACGGGACGGAATGTCCTTGACGATCGCCTTGACCGTGCGGGTGCCGTGCTTGAGCAGTACGCGGTGACCGACGGTCAGCGCCTGGTCGGCGACGTGGCAGACGGTTGCCTCGATGTCCTGTGTGATCGCCGGCGCGTCCTTGCTGGGCACGATCAGGTCGCCGCGCGAGATGTCGATGTCGTCCTCCAGCAGGAGGGTCACCGACTGGGTGGTCCAGGCGACGTCGACCGGTCGGCCGAGCAGGTCGATGCCGGAGATCCGCGACGTGCGGCCCGACGGCAGCACGGTGACCTGCTCGCCGACGCGGAACGAACCGGCCGCGATCTGCCCCGCGTACCCCCGGTAGTCCGGGTGCTCGGCGGTCTGCGGCCGGATCACGTACTGCACGGGGAGCCGGGCGTGGCAGTGGCTCAGGTCGTGGCTGACCGGAACCGTCTCGAGGTGCTCCAGCACCGTCGGACCCCCGTACCAGTCCATGTTCGAGGACGGGTCCACGACGTTGTCACCGGCGAGCGCCGAGATCGGGATCGCGGTGACCTCCGGGACGCCCAGCTCGGTCGCGTACGCCGTGAACTCCTCGGCGATCGCGGCGAAGACGGACTCCTGGTAGTCGACGAGGTCCATCTTGTTGACCGCGAGGACCACATGCGGGACGCGCAGCAGCGCGGCGATCGCGGCGTGGCGGCGGGTCTGCTCGACGACGCCGTTGCGGGCGTCCACGAGGACGACCGTCAGCTCGGCGGTGGAGGCACCCGTCACCATGTTGCGCGTGTACTGCACATGCCCGGGGGTGTCGGCGAGGATGAACCGGCGCCGGGGCGTGGCGAAGTAGCGGTACGCGACGTCGATGGTGATGCCCTGCTCACGCTCGGCGCGCAGGCCGTCGGTGAGGAGGGCCAGGTCGGGGGCGTCCTGGCCGCGGCTGCGGGAGGCGTGCTCCACGGCCTCGAGCTGGTCGACGAGGACCGACTTGGAGTCGTGCAGCAGCCGCCCGACGAGGGTGGACTTGCCGTCGTCGACCGACCCGGCGGTGGCGAACCGCAGCAGGGTCGTCGCCGACAGCTGCTCGACGGACAGTGTCTCGGTGGGTTCGGTGGTGCTGGTCATGGCTAGAAGTACCCCTCGCGCTTGCGGTCTTCCATCGCGGCCTCGGAGAGCTTGTCGTCGGCCCGCGTGGCGCCGCGCTCGGTGAGCCGGGAGGCGGCGATCTCGGCGATGACCTGCTCCAGGGTCACCGCGCCGGAGTCGACGGCGCCGGTGCAGGACATGTCGCCGACGGTGCGGTAGCGCACCAGCCGCTTCTGAGGCGTCTCGGTGTCCTTCGGGCCGCCCCACTCGCCCGCGGTCAGCCACATGCCGTTACGGGCGAAGACCTCACGCTCGTGCGCGAAGTAGATCTCGGGCAGCTCGATGCCCTCCCGGGCGATGTACTGCCACACGTCCAGCTCGGTCCAGTTGGACAGCGGGAACACGCGCACGTGCTCGCCGGGCGCGTGCCGTCCGTTGTACAGGTTCCACAGCTCGGGCCGCTGGCGGCGCGGGTCCCACTGGGAGAACTCGTCGCGCAGCGAGAAGACGCGCTCCTTGGCCCGGGCCTTCTCCTCGTCCCGCCGGCCGCCGCCGAACACGGCGTCGAACCGCTCCGACTGGATCTTCTCCGTCAGCGGCAGGGTCTGCAGCGGGTTGCGGGTGCCGTCCGCACGCTCCTTGAGGACACCGCGGTCGATGTAGTCCTGCACCGAGGCGACGTGCAGCCGCAGGTTGTGCTTCTCCACCGTGCGGTCCCGGTACTCGATGACCTCGGGGAAGTTGTGCCCGGTGTCCACGTGCAGCAGCGAGAACGGGATCGCGGCCGGGGCGAACGCCTTCAGCGCGAGATGCAGCATGACGATGGAGTCCTTGCCGCCGGAGAACAGGATCACCGGCCGCTCGAACTCGCCCGCCACCTCACGGAAGATGTGCACCGCCTCGGACTCCAGCGCGTCCAGGTGGCTCAGGGCGTACGGGCTGTCGGTGCTCTCGCTCACGACGTTGATGCTCGTCGTCATGCTGCGCCCCTTTCGTTCTCCCCGTGTGCCTTCGGCCCGGGGGTACCCCCATCTCCGCCCGCGCGGCGCAGAGGTGCGGCATTCGTTGTCGTCTGCAGCCCGGCGGCCGCCCCGCCGCGGTAGCGGCTGATGTCACGGCCGTCGCTCACAGGAGGCCCCTCTCGGTAAGAAGCGCGTACAGCGATGCCGCGGACTCCTGCACGGTCTGGGTGTGCGACTCGATCCGCAGATCCGGGGACTCCGGCTCCTCGTACGGGTCGTCGACCCCGGTCAGCCCGCTGATCTCGCCGGCCGCCTGCTTGGCGTACAGACCCTTCACATCGCGTACGGAGCACACCTCGACCGGAGTCGCGACATGCACCTCGACGTACGGCGTGCCCTCGGCGCCGTGGCGCCCCCGGACGGCCTCGCGGCTGTCGGCGTACGGAGCGATGACCGGGACCAGGACCTTCACCCCGTTCGAGGCCAGCAGCTCGGCGACGAAGCCGATCCGCTGCACGTTGGTGTGCCGGGCCTCGCGGCTGAAGCCGAGGCCCGCGGAGAGGAACTCGCGGATCTCGTCGCCGTCGAGCACCTCGACACGGTGGCCCTCGTCGCGCAGCCGGCCCGCGAGCTCGTACGCGATCGTGGTCTTGCCCGCGCTCGGCAGCCCGGTGAGCCAGATGGTGGCCCCAGTCACGTGCTTCTCCCGGTGGTTCTGGTCGTTCTTCGCCGTCGTGGTGTTCGTGGTGGTCGTCGTCATCAGCCGTGCAGCCCGCACTCGGTCTTGCCGCGGCCCGCCCAGCGGCCGGCCCGGGCGTCCTCACCCTCCAGCACCCTGCGGGTGCACGGCGCGCAGCCGACGGAGGCGTAACCGTCCATCAGCAGGGGGTTGGTGAGGACGCCGTGCTCGGCGACGTACGCGTCCACGTCGTCCTGCGTCCAGCGGGCGATCGGTGAGATCTTGACCTTCTGCCGCTTCTCGTCCCAGCCGACGACCGGGGTGTTCGCCCGGGTCGGGGAGTCGTCGCGGCGCAGTCCCGTCGCCCAGGCGTCGTACCCGGTCAGGCCCTCCTCCAGCGGCTTGACCTTGCGCAGCGCGCAGCACAGGTCCGGGTCGCGGTCGTGCAGCTTCGGGCCGTACTCGGCGTCCTGCTCGGCCACGGTCTGCCGCGGGGTGAGCGTGATGACGTTGACGTCCATCACGGCCGCCACCGCGTCCCGGGTCCCGATGGTCTCCGGGAAGTGGTAGCCGGTGTCCAGGAAGACGACGTCCACGCCCGGGAGGGCCCGCGAGGCGAGGTGGGCGACGACCGCGTCCTCCATGGAGGAGGTGACGCAGAAGCGCGGGCCGAAGGTCTCGGCCGCCCACTTCAGGATGTCCTGGGCGGAGGCCTCTTCGAGGTCCCGGCCCGCCTGCTCGGCGAGCGACTTCAGCTCGTCCTTGGTCCGTTCCGTCCGAACCGCTGTCATATCTCGTCCCCTCCACCGTCATTGCGCTGAACCCCACGGGCGAGCAGCCCGAGGAACTTCAGCTGGAAGGCCCGATTGCATGCCGCGCATTCCCAGGCACCGTGGCCCTGCTCGCTCGGACGCAGGTCCTCGTCGCCGCAGTACGGGCAGTAGAAGGGGGCAGCCCGTTCACTCATGCCGCATCCCTCGTTTCGCTCTCCCCCACAGCCCTCCGGGCGTGGGAGGTGGCCCCGGCGTTCACGAAAGTGCCTCCTCGGACGCACGTGCCGCCCACGTGGCGAAGCGCTCGCCGTCCTCGCGCTCCGCCTGGAAGCGCTTGAGGACGCGCTCGACGTAGTCGGGCAGCTCGGCGGAGGTGACCTTCAGGCCGCGGACCTTGCGGCCGAAGCCGGCCTCCAGACCGAGCGCGCCGCCCAGGTGCACCTGGAAGCCCTCGACCTGATTGCCGTCGTCGTCGAGGACCAGCTGACCTTTGAGACCGATGTCCGCCACCTGGATACGGGCGCAGGCGTTCGGGCAGCCGTTGATGTTGATCGTGATCGGCTGGTCGAACTCGGGGATGCGGCGCTCGAGTTCGTCGATCAGCGAGGCACCACGGGCCTTGGTGTCGACAATGGCCAGCTTGCAGAACTCGATACCGGTGCAGGCCATGGTGCCGCGCCGGAACGGGGACGGGCTGACCCGCAGGTCCAGCGCCTCCAGAGCGGCGACCAGCGACTCGACCTGCGGCTCCTCGACGTCGAGGACGAGCATCTTCTGCTCGGCGGTGGTACGCAGCCGGCCGGAGCCGTGCGCCTCCGCCACCTCGGCGATCTTGGTGAGCGTGGCACCGTCGACACGGCCCACGCGCGGCGCGAAGCCGACGTAGAACCGGCCGTCCTTCTGCCTGTGCACACCGACGTGGTCGCGCCACTGCTGCACGGGCTGCTCGGGCGCCGGGCCGTCGACGAGCTTCCGCTTCAGGTACTCGTCCTCCAGCACCCGGCGGAACTTCTCGGCGCCCCAGTCCGCGACGAGGAACTTCAGCCGGGCACGGGTGCGCAGCCGGCGGTAGCCGTAGTCACGGAAGATCGAGATGACGCCCTCGTAGATGTCCGGGACCTCGTCCAGCGGCACCCAGGCACCCAGCCGGACACCGATCTTGGGGTTGGTGGAGAGGCCGCCGCCGACCCAGAGGTCGAAGCCGGGGCCGTGCTCGGGGTGGTTCACCCCGACGAAGGCGACGTCGTTGATCTCGTGCGCCACGTCCAGCAGCGGGGAGCCGGAGATCGCCGACTTGAACTTGCGGGGGAGGTTGGAGAAGTCCTTGTTGCCCACGATGCGGCGGTGGATCTCGTCGATGGCGGGGGTGCCGTCGACGATCTCGTCCTCGGCGATGCCCGCGACGGGCGAGCCGAGGATGACACGTGGCGTGTCACCGCAGGCCTCGGTCGTCGACAGGCCGACGGCCTCCAGCCGGTTCCAGATCTCGGGAACGTCCTCGATACGGATCCAGTGGTACTGGACGTTCTGCCGGTCGGTGATGTCGGCCGTGCCGCGCGCGAACTCCTGGGAGATCTCGCCGATGACCCGCAGCTGCTCGGTGGTCAGCCGCCCGCCGTCGATCCGGACGCGCAGCATGAAGTACTTGTCGTCCAGCTCCTCCGGCTCCAGGATGGCGGTCTTGCCGCCGTCGATCCCGGGCTTGCGCTGGGTGTACAGACCCCACCAGCGCATCCGGCCGCGCAGGTCCGCGCCGTCGATCGAGTCGAAGCCGCGATGGGCGTAGATCGTCTCAATGCGTGTCCGCACATTGAGACCGTCGTCGTCCCTCTTGGTCTGCTCGTTGGCGTTCAGCGGTGTCATGTGGCCAACGGCCCACTGGCCCTCGCCGCGGTGGCGTCCGGCCTTGCGGCGGGGCGTGGCGGAGGCAGGCGTTTCGGGGGTAGCGGCCATGGCGGTATGTCCTTCGGAACTGCAGGAGGGCGGCTCTGACCTGCACACGCGCGCTCCTGTCAGGGGAGTGGCGCGGCGCTGCGCAGAAGACGGGGATATCTCGGGGATCGCGGTGGTGGTGTGCTCTCAGCGCACCGGACACATGGCGCTGGACATGCGGCCGAGGTCGACGTGCCGCCGACTCACCAAGGCAATTCCAGCTCGAGACATGACGGAAGCGTGTCACGGGACTTTGGACCCAGTCCACCGCTATCCAAAATGTGGACAACACTGTCCCGCAGTGCGAGACAGTGTGTCGTTGATCACGCAGACCGCGCAGGAGGGCCGGGAATCGCGTGAAAGAGAGCCGGGAAGATCACGTGGAAGAGGGCCGGGAATCAGACCCCGGCGCCGGGCCAGGGGCCCGGGTTCCCGGCCTCCGGCTCCTCCTCGACCTTGGTGTCGAACAGCGTGAAGCCGCGTCGCAGATAGTTGTCCATCGCGTGCGGCGCGTCCTTGGAGCAGGTGTGCAGCCAGACCCGCTTCGTCGGGGCCCGGCCCGGCCAGCGGTCCGCCAGATCCCAGGCGCGCGCGGTGCCGTACGACAGCAGATGGCCACCGATCCGCCGCCCCCGGAACGCCGGGATCAGTCCGAAGTAGACGATCTCGACGACGCCCTCGTCCTGCGCCTCCAGCTCGACGTACCCGGCGGGCGTTCCCTTCTCGTACGCCACCCAGGTCTCCACGCCCGGCCTGCTCAGGGCCTCCTGCCACTGCGCGTACGTCAGACCGAGCCGGTCGGTCCAGCTGATGTCGCCGCCGACCGCCGTATAGAGGAAACGGCTGAACTCGGCCGACGGCACCTCGGCCCGTACGATCCGCACGTCTCCCGCGGGCTCGGCGGCCGGTCGCAGATCGGCGGACGAGGTCTGCTCCAGGGACCACGTGGTCACAGTGATGCTCATGGCCGCCAGGGAACCATGCCCGCGCCCCGGCTCCAAAAAGCCGGGGGCCGATCTTGTCGGCCCGCGACGCCGGCCACCGTCCCGGACAGGACCTGGTGCCGGTCGCGGCACTAGAAGCCGGGCCGCTCGTCCGTGATCGCCGGAGCCGACGAGTGGGGCAGGAGGTCCGCCGGGTGGTCGGGACGGACGACCTCCACCTCGACCTCCTCGCTGAAGCGGTACGGACGGTGCGCCAGCACACCCGAGAGATAACGTCGTACACGCGACATCTCGGCACGTACCGTCACCGTACGGGTCGGGTCGCCGAACACGTCCGCCGCCAGCTCCGCCGCCGTGCGCCCCTCGGGGTGCTTCGACAGCACGTACAGAAGCTCGGCGTGGCGCGGGCTGAGCTCCTGGGCCCAGCTGCCCGCGGGTCCCGAGACGGCGACCGTCCAGCGGCGGGCGCGGCTCAGGTCGAGGACGACGCGGCCCGCCGACTCCGCCGCCCTGGACTCGTCGGGGCGTACCAGCCAGCCGCCCGGCAGCGGCTCCACCGTGCACATGCCCAGCGACGGCAGCCAGACCCGACCCGCCCGGAAGGACTTGGGCAGCGGCAGCCGGTCCACCGGCGTCATGCCCGTCACCGCCGCCGTCCAGCCGTGCACGTCCACCGCCAGCGCCCGGCCGTCCAGCCGGCACAGGATCGGCGCCGCCACCGAGCGCAGCCGCTCGACCATCCGCAGATGCCGCTCGCGCAGATCCGCCTCGGCGAGCCGCGCCACCGAGTTGACGAGGGCGAGCGTCGCCGGGTGGAAGCTCGACGCGGGGCCGCTGACATCGACGATGCCGAGCAGCTGCCCGTCGCGGGGGTCGTGCACCGGCGCCGCCGCACACGTCCAGTTGTGCAGGGTGTGCACGAAATGCTCGGCCGAGTGGACCTGCACCGGGCGGCGCGCCGCGAGAGCGGTGCCGATGGCGTTGGTGCCGGTGGTGTCCTCGCTCCAGGCCGCGCCCTCCTCCAGACAGATGGTGTTGGCCTTCCGGATCACCCCCGCGTTGCCCTCCCGCCACAGCACCCGGCCCTGAGCGTCCGTCACCACCATGATCTGCAGCGACGCGTCGGCGATCCCGGTCAGCCCGCCACTGAGGGTGCGCATCACCTCGCCGAGCACGGTCGCACGCCGCCGGTGCTCCAGCTCGTCACGCTCCAGGAGCACACTGCTCGTGGAGCGGTCGGGGTCGACGCCCAGCCGCAGCATCCGCCGCCAGGACGCGTCGATGACCGGGCGGGGTGCGATCGGCGGGCGCCGGCCCGCCAGAGTCGCGGCGTGGACCTGATGAAGCAGGCGTGTCGCACGCGTGCCGTCCATGGTCGCGAGCCGTGCCATGTCGAGTCCGTCGTTCTTCATCTGGTACCCCCCGCCGTCGGCGGCGCTGAATGCGGTAAGCCGTGCCGTATCGGTTCTGCTCGGTGAGCGGCACACCGCGAACCGTCCGATTCCATCGTGCCGCGCACACATCCGCCCGGAAGCCGTGTTCGCACATCTCCTGCAACGGTCTGCAACTCTGGCCAACGACGGTCCCTTGCATGAAGGTGACATGAGTGGAGGGTGGTGCCGTGTCGGCGCAGCACCACCCTCCGCTGTTGTCGCAGGTCGCCGCCCCAGCGCGGCATGGGGCGCACGGTTGCGACAGGCGGCTCATGAGCCGCCCGCCCGCCCCCTGACCGGTCAACTCGCGCCGCTCACACCTCGACGCGCGCCCTCTCCACGACCGCCGCCAGATCGAGCCCGTACGGCAGCGTCCCGAACGCCGCGCCCCAGTCCCCGCCCAGCCGCGAGGCGCAGAACGCGTCCGCCACTTCCGGCGGCGCCCAGCGCACCAGCAGCGAGCCCTGGAGCACCAGCGCCATCCGCTCGACCAGCCGCCGTGCCCGTACCTCCACGGACTCCAGGTCGGCCAGCTCGGTCAGCAGCCCCTTGACCGCCCCGTCCAGCCGGTGGTCGGCGCCACGGGTCCGCCCGATCTCCTGCAGGAAGGCGTCCAGGGCGTGCGGCTCCCTCCCCCTACGCCCTGCGGCGTGGGGGGACCCCCGGAGCGCCCGCAGCACATCCAGCGCCTGCACATTGCCCGACCCCTCCCAGATCGAGTTCAACGGCGACTCCCGCAGCAGCCGGGGCATCCCGGACTCCTCGACATAGCCGTTGCCGCCCAGACACTCCAGCGCCTCGGCCGCCACCGGCGTGCACCGCTTGGTCACCCAGTACTTGGCGGCCGGCACCGCGAGCCGCAGCAGTGCCCGGTCCGCCTCGGAGTCGGAGTCGTACGCCGCGGCCAGCCGCAGCCCCAGCGTCGTCGCCGCCTCCGACTCCAGCGCCAGATCGGCCAGGACGTTCCGCATCAGCGGCTTGTCGATGAGCAGGCCGCCGAACGCGCTGCGGTGCGCGGCATGGTGCACCGCCTGCGCCACCGCCTGCCGCATCAGCGCCGCCGAGCCGATCACACAGTCGAGCCGGGTCGCCGCCACCATCTCGATGATGGTGCGCACCCCGCGCCCCTCCTCACCGATCCGGCGCGCCCACGTCCCGTCGAACTCGACCTCGCTCGACGCGTTCGACCTGTTGCCCAGCTTGTCCTTCAGCCGCTGGATAGCGAAGACGTTGCGCGTGCCGTCCGGCAGCACACGGGGCACGAGGAAGCACGTCAGACCGCCCTGTCCCGTGGTGCCGGAGGCCTGCCCGAGCACCAGGAAGCCGTCGCTCATCGGCGCCGAGCAGAACCACTTGTGCCCCGTCAGCAGGTACTCGCCGTCCGCGGCCAGCGGCTCGGCGCGGGTCGTGTTCGCCCGTACGTCACTGCCGCCCTGCTTCTCCGTCATGCCCATCCCGAACAGCGAACCGGCCTTGTCCGCCGCGGGCCGCAGGCCCTGCTCGTACACCTGGGACGTGAGCCGCGGCTCCCACTCGGCCGCGAGCTGCGGGTCCGTACGCAGCGCGGGCACCGCCGCGTGCGTCATCGACACCGGACAGCCGTGCCCGGCCTCGGCCTGGGTCCACACCAGGAATCCCGCGGCGCGCCGCACATGCCCGCCGGGCCGGCCCCAGGCGTTCGTCAGCCCCGCGGAGACCGCCTTGCCCAGCAGCCGGTGCCACGCCGGATGGAACTGCACCTCGTCGATCCGGTTGCCGTAACGGTCGTGCGTGCGGAGAACGGGTGGGTTCTCATTGGCCTGCACCGCCCACTCCAGGACCTGGGCCGAGCCCGCGCTCCGGCCGAGCTCGGTGAGCTCCTCGCGTGCCGTCTCCAGGAGCCCGGGCTCGACGTGCCGCTCCACCGCTTCGGACAGCGCGCGGTCCGAGCCGAAAACGTCGTAGCCCACCAGGGGCGGAGCCTGGTTGGTCACTGTGTGGGTGCTGGTTGCCATGCCGATACGGTAAGGAGGTGCAGGCAGCAAATGAAACACCCGAGCGGCCCCCCTCCGGCCGGCTCCACCGGGCCCGAGTCCTCTACCGCAACGTCTCGAAGCGGAAGCTGGCCTGGCTGCTGCTCAAGGACACCGTCAATTCGTGCATCGAGTACCGCATCCTCGGACTCGCCGCCGAGGCCGCGTTCTTCACCCTTCTGTCCCTGCCGCCGTTGATGCTGGGCGTGCTCGGGCTGCTCGGATACGTCGACACCTGGACCAGCACCACCACCGTCGCCTCCATCCAGGAGAACATCCTCGGAGCGGCCAGGACCGTGCTGTCCGACCGCGGCGTCAACGAGATCGCCAAGCCCCTGCTGGAGGACGTCACCCGCGGCGGCCGGCCCGACGTCGTCTCGCTCGGCTTCGCGATCGCCCTGTGGTCCGGATCGCGGGCCGTGAACGTCTTCATCGACACCATCACCGTGATGTACGGGCTCGACGGGCAGCGGGGCATCGTCGCCACCCGGCTGCTCGCGTTCCTGCTCTACCTCGTCGCACTGCTGATCGGCGCGGTCGTCCTGCCGCTCGCGGTGGTCGGCCCGGACCGGGTCGTCGAACTCGTCCCCTTCGGCACGGAAGTCGTCAGCGTCCTGTACTGGCCGGTGGTGATCCTGCTGTCCATCGCCTTCCTCACCACGCTGTACCACGTGTCCGTACCGGTCCGTTCGCCGTGGGCCGAGGACATCCCGGGCGCGCTCGTCGCCCTCGGCATGTGGGTGCTCGGCAGCTTCCTGCTCCGGATCTACCTGACCAGCACCGTCGAGGGCCCCACCATCTACGGTTCCCTCGCCGCGCCCATCGCCGTCCTCCTCTGGATCGGCATCTCCGCCTTCGCGGTCCTCGTCGGCGCCGCGGTCAACGCCGCCATCGACCGTGTCTGGCCATCGGTCGCCACCGCCGCCGCCCGCGCCGCGAACCAGCGCGTCCGGGCCGCCCACGCCGCCGAGCTGGTGGCTCGCGCCCGGGCGGCGGAGGGGGAGAGCGAGGACGCGGAGGAGGGCGGCGGGGACATGCCGTCGGAGTTCCCCGAGCGCTGGTCGAAGTTCCTGCCGCCGGACGATGTGAAGTCCCGCTTCCAGGGCTCGCGGGACCATCGCGACAACGGTCAGCCGAAGGCCTGAAGCGTCTTCCCCAGATCCCGCGTGCATTGCCCTTTCCTGCCGATCGGGCTACGGCCTGGCCCGATCGGCAGGACACCCCTAGGTCCTGTCCGGGCGATCTTCGAGGAACAGGCCACGGCGTCGGATGCATGGGGTCTCCCCAGGCCCGGAGGGCCGAGGGGACACATCGCAAGGCGGAGGGGGCACCTCCCAGCGGCAGCTGGGGGAGATCGCCCTCGTACTGGACGTACTTGGGGCGACTCCGACAACGCAGCGAGGTACCGTAGCCGGCGTCGCGGGCCCGACAAGATCGCCCGGACAGGGCCTAGCCTCGGCACCATGTACGAGGAACGGGCCTCGTTGCTCGACGGGGCAGTCGTCTGGCGCAGTGAGCCCGGCACCGGCCCGGTCCTTCCCGTGCTGCCCGACGGATGCATGGACCTGCTGTGGACCGGGGGACGGCTGCTCGTCGCCGGTCCCGACACGCACGCACAGCCGCCCGGCGGCGCGGGCGCCCGCTACGCGGGAGTACGGTTCGCGCCCGGCGCTGCACCCGCCTTCTTCGGTGTGCCCGCGCACGAACTGCTGGACCGCCGCGTGGAGCTCACGGACCTCTGGCCCGCGGAGCGGGTGCGCAGGCTCGCGGAGCGTATCGGGGACGCACCGGACCCGGTGACGGGGCTGGAGGCCGTGGCGCTGCGGCACGCGGCGGACAGACCGCCGCCCGACCCGCTGCTGCGGGCCGTCGCCGAGGGCCTGGGCGCCGGGCTGGGCGTCGCCGCTACCGCCGGTGCCGTCGGGCTCGGGGCGCGCCAGCTGCACCGCAGATCCCTTGACGCGTTCGGGTACGGCCCGAAGACCCTCGCCCGCGTACTGCGGCTGCAGCGGGCCCTGACACTGGTACGGGCCGGGGTGCCGTACGCCGAGACGGCGCTCGCGGTGGGCTGCGCCGACCAGGCGCACCTCGCGCGGGAGATGCGGGACCTCGCCGGGCTCACCCTCCGCCGCTACGCCGAGCTGGCCGCCGGCTCCGCGTCCGCGAACAGTGAGACCCCGCAGCCGTCCGGGTCGAGCACGATCGCATAGCGCTGCCCCCAGAACGCGTCCCAGGGCTTGAGGTGGCCGTGGTGTCCTGCGGCGACGAGGTCTTCGTACAGCCTGTCCACCTCGGCGGCGCTGTCGCAGAGGAAGGCGAGAGCGACGCGGTCACCGCCCTCGGGCCGGGTCCAGCCGGGATCGAAGGACCTGATGGTCTCCTCGGTGTCCCAGAGCACGCGCAGCCCGCCGGGCAGCTTCGCCTCGACATGCGGCTCGGAGTCCGCCCCTTCCGGGATGTCCAGGCCGAGGCGGCGGTAGAAGGCGAGAGAAGCGGCCATGTCGGCGACGACCAGGCCGATGGCATCGAGTCGTGGAGTCATGGGCCCAACGTAGGAACGGGGCGCGGCCGGCGTCTTGTACGAATCGGACGTGTACGAAGCAGGCGTGCGGGAAGCGTGCGCGTACGAAGTGGCGTGGACGAAGCGGGCGTGTACGCGTCGGGCGTGTGTGAATCCGGCCTGTACGCATCGGGCGTCCCGGAGCCGTCGCATCGGACGTCCCGTGGCCGACAGGATTCATGAGCCGTCACGGATCCGTAAGGGCCCCCAGGCGCACTCACGGCCCCTGACGGACGACACTGGGCCCATGCAGAACATCCTCGTCGTCGACGACGATCCGACCGTCGCCGAAGTGGTCACCGGCTATCTGGAGCGGGCGGGCTTCGCGGTGCAGCGCGCCGCCGACGGCCCGCAGGCCCTGCGGGCCGCCGGGGACCGGTGGCCCGACCTGGTGGTCCTGGACCTGATGCTGCCCGGCATGGACGGCCTGGAAGTGTGCCGCAGGCTCCGCGGCCACGGCCCGGTGCCGGTGATCATGCTGACCGCGCGCGGGGACGAGGACGACCGGATCCTGGGCCTCGAAGTCGGCGCGGACGACTACGTCACCAAGCCGTTCAGCCCGCGCGAACTGGTGCTGCGCGTCGAGTCGGTGCTGCGCCGCAGCCGAGCCGCGGCCGCCGGCCGGCCCGGCGGCGGCCCGGTGCTCAGCTGCGCCGGGATCACCGTCGACCCGACGGCACGCCGCGCCACCAAGGACGGCGGCGAACTGTCGCTCACCCTCAGGGAATTCGACCTCCTCGCCCATCTGATGCGCCACCGGGGGGAGGCGATCGGGCGCGAACAGCTGATGCAGGAGGTGTGGGGCTGGGAGTTCGGTGATCTGTCGACCGTCACGGTGCACGTGCGCCGGCTGCGCGGCAAGATCGAGGACGATCCGGCCCGGCCACGGCTGATCCAGACGGTCTGGGGTGTCGGCTACCGCTTCGATGTGCCGCTGCCCGTCGAACAGTCCTCCGGACAGCCCGCCGAGAGGGGATGACCGGCATGCGAGACTTCCTCCTCATCGCCCTGTTCGCGTTTCTGGGCGCGGCTGTGGCCGGGCTGCTCGGAGCGCTCGTCCTGCGGATGCTGCGGCACCGCTCGGTCGCCGTGTCGCTGACCGTCGTCGCCGCGGTCACGGTCGTCGCGATGCTCGCCGGAACCCTCGCGGTCGCCCAGGCGATGTTCCTGTCCTCGCACGACCTGACGGTCGTTACCACGGTCGCCGCCATGGCCGCCGTCGTGTCGCTCGCCACCGCGCTGCTGCTCGGCCGCTGGGTCGTCGCCCGCAGCCGGGAACTCGCCCTCGCGGCCCGTACCTTCGGCGACGACGGCAGCTTCGCCGCGCCCGGACTCGCCGCCACGGCCGAGCTCGCGGAGCTGAGCAGGGAGCTCGAAGCCACCAGTGCCAAACTGGCCGTGTCCCGGGAGCGGGAACGCGCGCTGGAGACCTCCCGCCGGGAGCTCGGCGCCTGGATCTCGCACGATCTGCGCACCCCCCTTGCCGGGCTGCGCGCGATGTCCGAAGCGCTGGAGGACGGCGTCGTCCAGGACCCCGAGCGGTACTTCAAGCAGATCCGCACCGAGGTCGAGCGGCTCAACAGCATGGTCGGTGACCTCTTCGAGCTCTCCCGTATCCACGCCGGCGCGCTCGCCCTCAGCCCCACCCGGATGTCCGTGTACGACCTGGTCGGCGAGGCCCTCGCGGGCGCCGACCCGCTCGCCCGCGAGCACGGGGTGCGGCTCGTGGGGGACCGGGTGGAGCCCGTGCCGGTCGAGGTGGACGGCAAGGAGATGACCCGCGTACTGGCCAATCTGCTGGTCAACGCGATCAGGCGGACACCGGCCGACGGCACGGTCGCGGTCGCGGCGGAGCGCCGCGACGACTCCGTCGTGCTCTCGGTCACCGACGGCTGCGGCGGCATCCCCGAGGAGGACCTGCCGCGGGTCTTCGACACCGGCTGGCGCGGCAGCCAGGCCCGGACGCCTCCGGCGGGCGCGGGCCTCGGGCTCGCGATCGTACGCGGCATCGTCGAGGCGCACGACGGCAGCGCCGACGTACGCAATGTGACGGGCGGCTGCCGCTTCGAGGTCACCCTGCCCGCCGCCCCGTGAGCCGTCCCCGGCCCGCCCGGCGGCCCGGATCAGCCTGATGACCAGCGACAAGACCGCACCCGTCACGCCCGACCTGAGCGTCGAGGTGGACGACGTCGACGCGGCCTGCGCGGTCGTGCGGGAAAGCGGCGCGGCGCCCGCGATCCCGACGGGCGTGTGGTCAACGTACTGAGCCACCGCTGACCGACCGGAGCGGACAGCCGCGCGCCGGGCGCGGGCGGTGCCGCGGCGCGCGGCGCGTGCCCGGCCGCCCTGCTGTGATGCGTGATCGTGATCATTGGTGCATGAGAGCGCCCATACGATGCCGTTCGTGATCTCCCTGCCCATAGACACCACATCGGAGAGCAATGCCGCCGGGCAGGCCTGGAGCGACGCCGCCTCCTCCGGCTCACTGGCGCTGGTGGACGCCGAAGGCCTCGAGGAGGCAGCCAGGACCACGGTCGCGTTCCGCGCAGCCGCGGAGCGCCGGTCCTGAACTCCCTGCCGGTGAGAGGCTGTCCGACTCGGCGAACAGACCGCCCGGCCGCGTGACGCGCCGGGCGGCCCCGGACAACCCAGGAGCCTGTCCCTAACGCAGCGCGCTGTACACGGACTCGACCAGCGCCATCTTGCGCGGGTCGTCCGCGATGTGCGGCCCCATGCGGTTCATCACGTATCCCATCGACAGGCCCGGCACGCCCGGCACGGCCGCCTCCGGGTCCGCGAGGCCGCAGGAGCCGCCGAAGCCGTCGTGGCCGAAGGCCCGCGGGTTGGGGCCGTACGAGCCGTTCGGGCCGCTCAGCCAGAGGCCGAGGGCCACCTCCGTCTCGTGCCGGAAGCCCGCGCCGAGTACGAGGTCCCGGCATGGCCCCTGGCCCTCGCGGACCCGCTCCGCGGACTCGGGGGAGAGCACGCGGTGTTCGCCGAGCAGCCCGCCCGAGGCGAAGATCCCGTACAGCGCGGCGACCGCACGGGCGGTGCCGTGCCCGTTGGCAGCCGGGATCTCGGCGGCGCGCCACCGAGGGGTGTTCGCCTCGGCGGCGCCCACACCGGGGTTGATCAGCGCGGCCAGGGCCGCGGGCTCCAACTGGGCGAAGACCGCCGCTTGTTCGCTGGTGACGGCGGCCGGAGGATGCACCAGCTCGGCGGTGCGGTCCGCCTCCTTCTCCGGGAGGCCGATCGTGAAGTCGATGCCGTACGGCCCGGTCACCTCCTGGTGCAGGAACGCGCCGGGCAGCAGGCCCGTGATGCGCCGTACCACCTCGCCGACGAGGAAGCCGTACGTCATGGCGTGGTAGCCGGACCGCGTGCCGGGCTCCCACCAGGGTTCCGTCGCGGCCAGCCGGGCGGTGGTCAGGTCCCAGTCGTACAGGTCGGCGAGTGAATGCGGCTCGCGCAGCCCGGAGAGGCCCGCGCGGTGCGAGAGGAGCTGGCGGACCGGGATGGTGCCCTTGCCGGCCGCGGCGAACTCCGGCCAGTACGAGGCGACCGGGGCATCCAGATCCAGCAGCCCGCGGTCGGCGAGGATGTGTGCGCAGAGCGCGGTCGGTCCCTTCGTCGTCGACCACACGTTGACCACCGTGTCCCGCTCCCACGGCCGGCTCCGCGCGGCGTCGGCCCAGCCGCCCCACAGGTCGACGACGGTCTCGCCGCCGGCCTGTACGGCGACGGCGGCGCCCAGTTCGCCGCGTTCGCGGAAGTTCTCCTCGAACGCGGTGCGCACCGCGGAGAACCGTTCGTCGCAGTAGCCCTCGATCCGCGCCCCGGTCTCGGTCATGGCCCCTCCGTACTCCGTCGTGCGCCACCTGAACTGCCTCGACTGACTGAACCGCCTGAACGCCTGAACCGTGTTGAACATACCGACTGGTCGGACCGGCGGGAAGGTGTCGTACGAGGGCAAGGTGCCGTACGAGGGCACCCGCCGCACGACGACCAGTCACTCGCACGCGGGAACCGGACCGCCTCCACGTCCGACTACTGCCGAGCCGGGGCTGCGCGGGCCCCGGTCCGCCCGGCACATCGGTCGCGGTGGGAAGCGGAGGCCTGGAGGACGTGTTGGGCGGACTGGATGTCCGGATGCGGGCAGTGTGCTGCAGGCACGGCAGGGTGGACGCGGTGCGCGATGTCGACCTCGACGTCGCCGCAGGCGAGCGCGTGGCGCTGACCGGCACCAACGGATCGGGCAAGACCACACTCGTACGAGCCGTGCTCGGCCTGCACCACCCGCTGGCCGGCGAGATCCTGGTGGGCGGCAGGGACGCCACGTCGGCCGCCGGCCGTGCCTGGCGGCGCAGAGCCTGCGCCTGGATTCCGCAGAAGCCGGCGGCGGGACGGTTCCCGCTGCTCGCGGGCGAGCTGCTGGACAGCGGCGGGGACGGTCCGGAAGCGGTGCGTGCCGCGGAGCGGCTCGGCGTCGGCCCGTTGACCGGACGCCCGCTGCACACCCTGTCCGGCGGCCAGTTGCAGCGCATGTACCTGGCCCGGGCGGTCGGCTGTGTCGCAGCCGGGGCGGGTGTGCTCCTCGCCGACGAGCCCACCGCGGCACTCGACTTCACCGGCCAGGAACAGGCCGCCGATCTGCTCGCCGAGCTGCCGGTCACCCTGCTGGTCGTCACCCATGACCGGGCGATGGCCGAACGCTGCGACCGCGTACTGGAGATGGCCGCGGGACGGCTCAGGGAGGCCACATGAATCCCCTGGGCCTCGCCACCGCCGACGTGGGCGCACTGCTGCAGCTCGTCCCGGTGCAGCGCGCGGGCCTCGCGCTGCTGCTCGCCGCCGTCGGGCTGCCCGTCGTCGGCGTCGTGATCGTCGGACTGGACATCATGCCGGTCAGGTTCGCGATGATGCATGTGGCCCTGCTCGGTATCGCCGTCGGCATGCTCACCGGCCTCGATCCGATGCTGTGCGCCCTGCTGGCCTGCGCACTGGCCGGGGCGGGAGTGGCGCCACTGGCCCGCACCCCCGGCGGTCTCTCCGGAGCGATGGGCCTGCTCATGAGCCTGGCCATCGCCGCGGCGCTGCTGGTGCTCGCGGTCTCCGGCGTCAACGCCGCCGGCGCGTTCGCGCTGCTGTGGGGATCGATCCTGTCCGTGGGCACGGCCGACCTCGTGGTGCTCGGCGCGCTCGCCGGCGTCGTACCCGCCCTGCTGTGGTGGCGCCGGCGCGAACTCGCCCTGCTGCTCTACGACCGCGAGCTCGCCGCATGCTCGGGCGTCGCCGTGCGCGGCCTCACGCTCGTGCTGCTCGTCCTTGTCGCCGTGGCCGTCGCCGGGGCGATCAAGCTCACCGGCGCGCTGCTCGTCGACGCCCTGACCCTGCTGCCCGCGCTCGCCGCCCGGCGCCTGGGCAACTCCCTGAAGTCCATCACCGCATGGGCGGTCGGCATCGGGGTCGTCGTCAATCTCGCCGGCTTCCTGACCGCCCTCCGGCTGGACCTGCCCCCCGGCCCGGTCCTCGTCCTGACGGCGGGGGCCGTGGTCCTCGCCGTCCATCTCGTCCCCGAACGGAGAATCAGCTCATGGCGCGCACCCGCGTCCGCTTCCCTACCCTCCTCGTCGCACTGACCGCACTGACGGCCTCTTTCGCCCTGGTCACGGGCTGCGGCGGCGACACAGACTCCTCCTCGTCCGCGAAGAAGGAGAAGGACAAGCCCGTGGTGGTCGCCACGACCACCTGGGAAGGGGCCTTCGCCAAGGCCGCCGGTGCCGAGGACGTCAAGGTGATCGTCCCGAAGTCCGTGCACCACGCCCCCGACTACGACCCGAAGCCGTCCGACCTGGCCGCCGTCGCCGCGGCCGACTTCGTGCTGTACGCGCCGTTCCAGCCGTACGCCGAGAAGATCAAGGAGGCGGCCGGGTCCGACGCCGAACTCGTCGAGGTCGCCCTCGACAACGACGCCGACAAGGCGAAGGCCGAAGTGACCCGGCTGGGGAAACTGTTCGGCACCGAGGCAGCCGCGGCGAAGTGGACCACGGCCTTCGCGACGGAGTACGGCAAGCTCGCCGCAGAGGTGAAGAGTGCCTGGCCGGGGAGCAAGCAGCCCACTGTCGTCACCCAGGTGTTCACGGCCTGGTCGGCCCGGCTGGCCGGGGCGAACGTGGTGGGGACGTACGGACCCGAGGCGGTCACCCCCAAACAGCTGGCCGAACTGTCCGCGAAGAAGCCCGCGTACGTCCTGGAGAACGCCCACATGTCGACGGGCACGGTGCTGCCGGACTCGGGCGCCCGGCAGATCACGATCGTCAACTACCCCGGTGAGGACCTCGATCTGCTGGCGGTGTACCGCGGAGCCGCGGCGGAGCTGAAGCAGGCGCTGGGCGCGAGCTGACCTCCGGGGCGGCGGCCATGAAGGCCGCCGCCCCGCAGTGCTCTCAGCGTGCGCGGCCTGCGGCGACGACCCGCTCCCGCAGCGCCGTACGGTCCGGCTTGCCCGCGGGCGTCAACGGCAGCTCCGCCACCACCAGCAGATGCTCCGGGTGCTTGCGGCGCTCGAGCCCGCGCGCGGTCAGATGCGCACACAGCTCGTCAAGCGTGGGGATCCGACGCCCACGGGGTACGACGCAGGCGGCGAGCCGCTCGCCCATCAGAGCGTCGGCCGCGCCGACGCACACCACGTCCCGGACCGCCGGATGCGTCGCGAGCTCCCGCTCCACCTCGGCCGGGCTGATGTTGGCGCCACCGCGGATGACCACGTCCTTGAGGCGCCCCACGACATGGAGCATGCCCTCCTCGTCCAGCAGGCCGAGGTCGCCGGTGCGCACCCAGCCGTCGGGGGTGCGGTAGCGGGTGTTCAGTTCGGGCGCGCCGACATAGCAGAGCGGGGTCATCGGGCCCCTCGCGATGATCTCGCCGGTACGGCCGGGAGGCATGTCCGCCATATCCGGCCCCACGATGCGGATGCCGGCGACGAGGGGGTCGGGCCGCCCGGCCGCCACGCCCTGCCCCGATGCGCGTACGGGCTCTCCGCCGAGGCCCGTATGGCAGTTCACGCCGTCCGCCGACCCGTACAGATTCACGACCGGGCAGCCGAAGGCGCGCCGGGCGTCCGCCGCGGTCACCGCGTCCAGCGGGGCGCCGCCGAGGACCAGCGCCGTCGGCGCCGGGAGCTTCTCGCCGGTGCCGTCGAGATGGTCGAGCATCATGCGGATCATCGTGGGCACGCCCAGGACGTGCGTCGGCCGGTGCTCCCTGATCGCCTCGACCGCCGCCTCCGGTGTGAAACGGTCGAGCAGGATCAGGGTGCCCCCGTGCCGGGCGAGGGCCACCGCGGTGCCGTTGGAGCCGAAAGCGGTGGCCAGTGGCACGAGGAACAGACACCGCGGCGGGGTTCTCTCCGGCAGGAGCGAGGCGAGGAAGTTGCCCCGGCCGCCGGCCAGCGCGTTGTGCGAGTAAGCGACCATCTTCGGCTCCGCCTCCGAGCCGGAGGAGACCAGGATGCGGGCCGCGCCGTCGGGGTCGGGCCGCGCGGCACCGAACCCGCTCGCGTCCGTACGCAGCAGCGCGGAGAACGACAGGGCGCCGTCGGGGATGTCGCCGGGCCCGGCCGCGATCACGGTGCGCAGGGCAGGCAGCCGGTGCGCGAGCGCGGTCAGTTCGGCGGCGTGCCCGCAGCCACGGTGCTCGACGGCGGCGATGACGGCCACCGCCTCCGAGCGCCGCAGCAGACTCTCGGCCTCCCGGCCGACGCGGCCGACGGGGAACGGCAGGGCGACGGCGCCGAGCGCGGCGAGCGCGAGATCGGCGATGACGGCGTTCCGCCCGCTGGACAGCTGTACGCCGACGACCTCACCCGCGCGTATGCCGGCCTCGGCGAGACCGGCGGCCAGACATCGCACCTTACGGTCGAGCGCGGTGTAACAGAGCGTCCCTTTGGCGTCGATCACGGCGGTGCGGTGGATCTCGGTGAACCGGTGGGCGCGGAAGAGGCTGTAGAGGTCGAGGTCGGGATAGCTGCCGTCGGCGGCCCATGAACGGCGCAGCTCGGCGGGGAGCAGATCACGCAGTGCGGTGGTCATACGAAGCTCCAGGGGGAAGGGACGACGGGGGCGCCGTGCGTGTCGCGGGTGATGTCTGAGGCGAACCGGGGGTCGGAGAGCAGGCCGGGCCCGCAGGGCGAGGTGCTGGTGCCCGTGCCGGTGGTGGTGCCGGTGGTGTCAGCGGCGGCGTCCGCCTGGGCCGCTGCGGATGGTGAGGTCGGTGCGGATGGTGCGGTCGCTTTGGGTGGTGCGATCGGTGCGGTCGCTTCGGGTGGCGCGGTCGGTGCCGACGGTGCGGTCGGCTCGGCCGGTGGGCCGGGCGGGTCGGCCGGGAGCGGCGGCGTGTCCGGGTACGCCGGAGCCGTCACGTCCGCGACCGCCGTCGCCGCGAGGCCGTGCGCGCGCAGCAGCTCGACTCCCTGGGCGGTCGTCAGCGCGCCCACGTCGTACGCCGATGCCGCGGCGGCGCACGCGTCGGACGGTGCGATCCATCCGTCGGCGGCGCGCAGGGGGCGGCGGAAACCGGCCGGGTGGCGTGCCGCGCGCCCGGCGTTGAGCCGGGCCAGGGCGGGCGCCGTGAGGAGTTCGGCCGCGCCCAGCAGGGAGGAGTCCGCGCGCACGCCGTGCCCGGTGCGCTCACGCAGCAGGAGCGCGGCGAGCACCGCTTCCGCGCCGAGCAGACCGCCCAGGACGTCGAGCAGGGTCATCAGTGAGGGGACCGGCGGCTCGTCGGCGGGGCGTACGGCCTCGCCGACGCCCGTGCGTGCCTGCACCATGAAGTCGGTGGCCATGGGTGCGTCCGGCAGCCGTCCCGCCCAGCCGCCCGTGTACGCGTAGACCAGCGCCGGGTTCACCGCCGCCAGGTCCTCGTGGTCGAGCCCGAGCTGAGCCGCCTTGCCCGGCGCCCAGTTGTGCAGGAACACATCGGCCTCCGCGGCCAGCGCCCGCAGAACGGCCCGGCCCGTCGCCGACTTGATGTCGGCCTCGACGGCCCGCTTCCCGCGATTGAGCGCGAGCCAGCGGGCGGACACTCCGGAACAGGCCGGCGGCATACCGCGCAACGGGTCGCCGCCGGGCGGCTCGACGCGCACCACGTCCGCCCCGAGCAGTCCGAGCAGATGCGCGGCGAGCGGCGCCTGGATACGGCGCCCGGCCTCCAGCACGGTGAGCCCGGCGAGAGGCAGCTCCTGCGTGGCGGGCGGGAGCGGGAGGGCGGACGGGACAGGGCCGGAGCCGTACGGCGTCAGCGTCCACGGCGGCCCGCCCGGGATGTCGTAAGAGGACAGCGGCCGCAGCGCGCAGACCTCGGCGCCGGAGCCGGCCGCCGCCTGCCGTATCCGCTGCCACGGATGCGTACGAGCCGTGCTGTGGAGGGCGTCCGGGAAGGGCGCGCAGGCGGTCGCATAGCGGAACTGGAAGGGACGCCAGCCCGCCCGTATCGCGTCCTCCGGGGCGTCCAGCGACCGCCAGAACGTCGCCCAGGCACCGGGGTCCAGCGTCTCCAGCTCGAAGACCGTGCCGTCGCAGGACGTGAACGGCGGCCCGCCGGGCGAGAGTGCGGCCGCCTCGGGCTCCTCGGCTCCGGCGGCGGCCAGATACTGGGACACCGTCAGCAGCCCCGCCCGGTCCACGGATGTCGCCACCTCGGTGACGTTCCGGCCGCGCGCCTGGCCCACCAGCGCGGCGAGCACACCCTGCACGGTGAGTACGGCGGTGGCGGTGGACGCGTAGTCGGCCGCGAGTCCGCGAGGGGCGCCGTCCCTGCGGCCGTGCACCGCCATGATCCCGGTCGCGGCCTGGGCGGTGGCCTCGTCGGTGATGTCGGCGCAGCGGACCGGATCGGCCCAGGCCATGCGAGCCGTGACGGGCGCGAAGCGAGAGCCTTCGACGGTGAGCGCGGAGCCGGAGGCCGCCACTTCGCCGTCGGCCCCCGCCTTCTGCTGCGTCTTCTGCTGAGGCTGCGGCTCCGCGCCGAGCAGCCGCAGATGCCCGGCGACGAGCTCCGCGCAGGCATGCGGCCCCGCCGGGTCTTCCGGTCCCTGCCGCGTACGAAGGCCTTCGAGCGGCTGAGCCCGCCGAGTGGTCGCTGGTGACGCCATGCGTCGCTTCTCCTCTCCTCGCGGGAACCCGGGAGCACACGCACCCGACCAGTTCCACGGGACAGGCAGTCGGACAGCTGTTCCCCTTGGTTCCCGGACGGTTGGAGTGATGTACGTGCGCAGGGAGACGGACGCGGAGCGCGGACTGCCGGAGTGCCCGCACGATGTGCGGGACGTACGGGACCGGGTCGCCGGGTACGTGGGCGAACGGGTCATGCCGCACGAGCCGGAACTGGACGCGGGCGGCCCGGCGGCAGGAGCGACCCTGCGCGAACTCCAGGACGGCGCCCGCCGGGCCGGGCTCTGGGCGCTGCCGCTGCCCGTCGAACTCGGCGGTCAGGGGCTTCCGTTGGCCTCGTACGCGCATGTCGCGGAGGCAGAAGGGGCGAGCGACCACGGGCCGTCCGTGCTGGGCTCCGCCCCCCTCGTGGACGTGCTCATGCTCACCCGGCACGGCACCTCCCAGGTGCGCGAGCGGTACCCGAAGCGGCTGACCGCCGGGGAGCTGCGCACCTGCTATGCGATGACCGAGCCCGAAACCCCGGGCACGGACCCGTTCCTGACCGCCACCACGGCCGTACGCCGGCCCGGCGGCTGGACCGTGAGCGGGCGGAAATGGTTCGTCACGGGAGCGGGCAGCGCCGACCTGGTGACCGTACTGGCCCGGACGGACGGCTCGCCCGGTGACCGCGCAGGCCTCTCCCTCCTCCTCGTCCCCACCAGCTCGCCCGGCTTCCGCGTCGTCCGCGAACTGCCCGTGCTCGGGGCGGGCGGCCAGTTCGAGATCGAGCTCGACGGGGTGGCCGTCCCCGACGACCATGTGCTGGGCACGCCGGGCCAGGCCCTCGACATCGCCGCCGAGCGTCTCCAGCTCGGTCGAACCCTGCGCTGTCTGCGCTGGCTCGGCCAGGCGCGGCGCGCGTACGCGCTCATGCGCGACCGGGCCGTCGCGCGCACCCGGTCGAAGGGACAACTCGCCCAGCTCCAGCTGGTCCAGCAGCATGTCTTCGACGCCCTGCTCGCGCTGCGCACGACACGCCCCCTCGTGTACGAGGCGGTCGCGCGGATCGCCGCCGGACGTGACGCGCATGTGGAGGTGGGCCTCGCAAAGGTCGCCGCCGCACGCATGCTGCACCAGGTCGCGGACGCGGCCGTCCAAGTGCACGGCGCGGCGGGCCTCGGGCCGGACACGGCGCTGCCCGCTCTGCTGCGCACGGGCCGGACGGCACGGATCCTCGACGGTCCCGACGAACTCCACATCGCGTCCGTGGCGCGCAGGGTCCTGCGAGAGCCCTGACGGGACGGCGGACGCCGTCACGCGGTCAGGCGACGTGGACGTCCACGAGGCCGGTCAGCGCGGCGAGTCCGTATGCGAAGAAGAAGGATCCCCAGACGAGCTCGTGGCGGACGGCGGTGCCGTCCGCGGCGCCGCTGCCGACGTCGTAGCAGCCGTCCAGCAGTCGGCCGTCCGTGGTCATGTGCACCATGGCGAGCCGCCGGAGGATGTCCGCCGCGCGGGACTTCAGGAGCTGCCTGGAGGCCGGCTCGTAGGACTTGTCGGCGGATCCGGCGGATCCGGCGGATCCGGCGGATCCGGCGGAATCGTCGGGCTCGTGGAGGTCGTGGAGGTCGTGGAGGTCGTGGAGCTCGTAGGGCTTGCAGGGCTCGTCGACAAGCTTGAGCAGGGCGACCGCGGTGATGGCTGCGGCGGAGGTGTCCAGCGGTCCGTCGGGCCGTGCCGAGTCCGCGGGCGGGACCGGCGCAGCGGACGGGTCCACCGCGGCTGCGACCAGCCTCGCGAGGGCGGGATGACAGGCTGTTCCGCCGAGGTGCCGCAGACCGTCGGCCGCCGCGAGCAACAGCCATGCCCGGCCCCGGCTCCACCCCGGGGCGGGCTCGGGCAACGGGGACCAGGTGGCCTCCTGCGGGCTGAACTCCCAGGCGGAGTACGGCGATTGCGCGCTGAGGTCCAGATGTCGCCGCAGATGCGATGCGGCGGCGGCCCGCCCTTCCGGTCCGGCGCAGGCCAGCAGCTGTACGACTCCGGGGACGGCGTCCGCCCGCGCCCGCAGCCGCGGCCCGCCGAACGCCTCGCCCCAGGGCACGAGGCCCATTTCCTGATCGAAGTCCTGCAGGAGAGCCGCGGCCCCACGTTGCCGCAGATCACGAGCGTGGCGGCCGGGTGTTCCGCCCGGCCGGCGCAGGTCGGCGCCGGGCGGGGGCTCCGCAGCGGAGTCCGAACCCGCGCCGTGCGCCCGACCGTTCGACCGACGGTGCGTCCGGGCGGCCGGAAGTGGGCTGTTCGGTAGCGGGCCGTTCGGAGACGGGCCGTTCGGAGACGAGCCGTTCGCGTCGGCCAGGGCTTCGGAACCGGCGGTTGCGGGCGGCAGGGCAAGTGCCGTGCCGTACCAGAGGATCAGGCCGCGGGTCGCGGTGTCCGACGTCAGCCACGGTTCCAGGCGGAGCGTGCACTCCTGGGCCGCGGCGGCGTCCGCCGGTGCGCCGGTGCGCAGGGCTCGCAGCCACAGCAGCCCGGCCCAGAAACCTCCCGTCCAGGATCCGCGGGCCGTGGTGGTCCAGCGGGCGCTCGTCGGATCGGCGTGGAGGGGGAAGCGCTCGCCGGTCTCGGCGCGGGTGCGGGCGACCCTCGCCAGGACGGCGTCCAGGGCCGGGCCCGCCCAGTCATGACCGCTGTTCATTCCGGGCCGTCTCATTCCTGGTCGTCTCAATCCTGGCTCTCTCGTGCCTGGCCGCCGCATGTGCCGTCCCGTACCGCCCACACCACCGCCACGACGGCCGCACCAGCGAACTCCGCGGCGACCAGCAGCCAGCCCGTGGTCCAGCGGCCGTCCGCGGCCAGCAGGCCGAACAGCGGTGGCGCCAGGGCGAACCCGGCGAAGAAACCGGCCGAGACGAGCGCGGAGTCCTGACCCGCCCGGCCGGGCGCGGAGCGCTGCATGACCAGCACCATGGAGACGGCGTTGGCGGACACCGCGAACACGCCGACGGCCACCGCCGCCGCCCAGACAAGGACCGGCAACCGCGAGGAACCGGCCAGGACGAGTGCCGCCGCGACGGCGCCGAGCGCCAGCAGGCCGGGCAGCCGGCGGGCGCGTCCCGGCGCGCCGGCGACCTTCGACCAGCCGATGCGGCCCGCGATGCCCGCGCAGCCGAGCACGGCCACGAGCGCGGCGGCCGGTGTGGCGGAGAGCCGGAGGTGCTCCGTGCCGTAGAGCGCGAGATAGGTGTTCACGGAGGCGATGCCGCCGCCGAGCAGCAGCGAGAAGTAGAGCAGCCAGGCCACGGTGCCACGGGGGACCAGGGAGGACCGCGGCCCGGGGGCCGGCGGAGCCGGATCGGGCGGCAGGGCCTGCGCCGACCACGCGGCCGCGGCCACCGCGGCGGCGGCCGCCGTCCAGACCGCCGCCCGCCATCCGGCCACCGCGGCGAGCCCCGCCAGCGGCAGCCCCACGACGAACGCGCCCAGCTGCACACCCGACTGCTTCATCCCGGTGACCGGCCCGCGTCGCTCGGGCGGCACGACGGCCAGAATCGCCTTGTTCGTCGCCGGGTTGGCGAGCGCCTGCGGCAGCCCGCCGAGCGCCACCGCCCCGAGCAGCAGTCCGGCACCGGACGCCGAACCGATCAGTGCCAGTGCGATCGCCGTCACCAGCAGCAGGGCGACCAGGCTGCGCCTCGGGCCCGCGCGGTCCACCAGCCGCCCGCCCAGCGGGGAGAGGAGAGCCGCGGCGCCGAAGCCGACCGTCGTCGTCAGACCCAGCACGGTGGGGGAGATGCCGAGGGCGTCCACCAGCCGGGGGCCCAGCGCACCGAGCAGGAACAGCTGCATCATCGAGAAGGCCATGGCGCAGGTCAGCAGCGCCGTCAGTGGCGCCCCGGCCTCACCGCCACCCGCGCCGGGCCGACCGGCGCCCTGTATGGTCCCCGGTTCGGTCCCCACATGCCCTCCGCTGCCGTGTCCCGTTGCCATGTCTCGCTGCCGTGTTCCGCTGTCGTGTGCCGCTGTCGCGTGCCGCGCGGCGTGACGGGGCAGGACGGAGCCTCATGAGGCCCCGTCAGGAGTCGTGTGGACTGGCAGGTGAGTTCCCCGGGAGTGTTGTGTGCTGTGTCACAGTCGGTCAACTGAGCGGCACGCGCCGCCTTTTCCGTAACCGGCGGGTGGAAATCCGCGGAGCGGATGCAAGGATGAGGCCGCCATGACGACAGGGCGATGGACGCGAGCGATTCGGGCCGTGATGTTCGCGGCCGTCTGCGCGCTGCTCACGGCTCTGGGGCATGCCGTCATGTCCGACACCGCGGTCCCGCTGCCGGCCGTGGCGGGAGGGCTCGTCCTGACGGCCGCCTGGGCCTGGGGACTCGCCCGGCGTGAACGCGGCCCGCTCCTGGTCACATCGGCCGCGGTGGCGGCGCAGGCACTGCTGCACGCCGGCTTCTCACTCGCCCAGGCAGCGGCCCGTCCGGCGCTGCCCGGCGGTCCGTCGCTGGCCGGGTGGTGGGCGCAATATGTCACATGTGGCACGGTGCAGGCACCCGCCCGCACCGCCGTGGACGGCCTCGCCATGAACGGCCACGGCATGGACGGCCTCGCCGTGAACGCCCACGGCATGGGCGGTCACGGCATGGACGGCATCGCCATGGGCGGCCACGTGACAGTCCATCACCAGATGGCCGGTCCCGCCGATGTCACGGTCGCCCACGACATGACCGGCATGGCCCACGACATGGCCGGCATGACCGCCGATATGGCCGGCATGACCCATGACATGGCCGGCATGGCCCACGACATCACGGCCACCGGCCAGCACATGGCAGGCATGTCGCCCCTCGGCATGCTCGCCGCGCACGCGCTGGCCGCTCTCCTGTCCGGGCTGTGGCTCGCCCAGGGAGAGCTGGCCGCGACCCGTGTCCGTGCCGCCACCCGCCTGCGCGGTGCCTTCCGCGTGCTGGGCGGCCTCGCCGGCCGGCTCGCCGCATCCCTGCGGCTCCTGTTGCTCCGTCTGCCCGCGCTCCCGCACCGCCCCCGCCGTCCGCGCCGCCGCCGGGGCGATGACGCACGCGCTCCGCGCCTGCAGCTGCTCGTCTTCGCCATCACCTCACGAGGGCCTCCTGTCGTACCCGCTGTCCTCTGACAGCCGGCTTCCCCGGCCCCGCCCGAAGGCGCGGCCGTACGACACGAGTACCGGCCGTGCGTTCCACCGCGCGCCGGAATCCCTGAACACCGAGAGGGACCTGAGGCGATGACGTCTGCCCTGCCCTGCCCGCCCCGCGGCACCGAGCACCACCCCCGAATACACGGCATACACGGCGAAGATGCCGTCACCAACTGGGCCCTGGACGCCCGCGGCGGCGACCCCGAAGCGGTGGAACGCTTCGTCCGGGCGCTGCACCGCGACGTATGGCGGTACGTGGCGTACCTGAGCGCCGATCCCCAGGCCGCCGACGACCTGACCCAGGACACGTTCCTGCGCGCGCTGCGCAGCCTGCACCGTTTCGAGGGGCGTTCGTCGGCACGCACCTGGCTGCTGACCATCGCGCGCAGGACCGTCGTCGACAGCCTGCGTCACGCGGCCGCACGGCCCCGGCCGGCGGACACCACCGACTGGCAGACGGCTGTCGAACACGCACAGCCGCGCGGCCTGCCCGGCTTCGAGGAAGGCGTGGCGCTGGCCGAACTGCTGGCGGCGCTCCCGGAGGAGCGGCGTGAAGCGTTCGTGCTGACGCAGCTGGTCGGGCTACCGTACGCGGAGGCGGCGGCACTCTGCCGCTGTCCCGTCGGTACGGTGCGCTCCCGGGTCGCCCGGGCACGCGCGGCGCTGGCCGACCTGCTGTACGAAGCCGACCGGCCCTGCGGTGCGGAGGAGACCGGGCCGCCTCCGCGTGGTGAGGGCGCGCTGACCGTGGCGGCGTGAACCCTGCCCGGGGGTGGCCCGCCGCGCGCGGGCCACCCCCGGGTCTCAGGCGCGCGGACCACCCGCGGGGCTCAGGCGCGGGTACGCAGCACCGTGCCGCGGCGCTCGAACTCCAGGACCGCCTCGGTGCGGCCGGCCGCCTCCGCACCGAACTCGCGCTCAAGAAGCCACAGCGCACCGTCGATACCGGAGCTGATGCCGCCCGCGCACACCAGATCGCCGTCGTCCACCACGCGCGCGTCGCGCACATCGGCGCCGAGGTCCTTCAGATACTGCTTGGCACCGTGATGGGTCGTGCAGGGCCGGTCGCCGACGAGCCCGGCGGCGTGCAGGACGACCACTCCGGTGCAGATGCCGACGAGGGTGAGTCCGGACCGTACCGCGCGCTTCAGCTCGCGGGTCAGCACGCCCTTCCTGATCTCGGGCCAGATGCCCGGCCCGTCCTTGCGCGTGAAACCGCCGCCCGGCACCACGATCACATCGGCCGCCGCGGGGTCCCAGGCGCCCGGCGCGGCGATGTCCGTACCGAACGTGCCCCTGATCCGGCCGGGTTCTCCGCTGGTCACCAGGGTGGTGGTGAGGGGCAGGCCCATTCTCTGTGCGAGGCACAGGACCTCCAGCGGGCCGATGAAGTCCAGTTCCTCCGCCCCGTCGAACACGACGATGTGCACGCGCAGCGGCCGGTTGCGGCGGCGGCCCGGCGCGGCCGCGTACGCCCCCGAGGTCCCCGCGCCCAGCACGGCCGCGACACCGACACCGACACCGGCCCCGGCCGCCGCCGACCTGAGCATCCCTCTGCGATTCATCATCCGCCTCCATGACTGTCGGGTGCCTTCGGAACGACGTGCTGACCAAGACGTCGGACCGGAGGGGGCGGAGGTTCCCGAGGACCGTTGTCAGTGGCGTGGGGCAGGGTGGACGGTGTGCCGCTGTATCCATCCGAGAGGAGAGGCCGACCGATGAGTGTCGCCACGATGATGACGTCGCGCGAACGAGCCGCAGCGCAGGCGTACGTGCGTCTGCTGGGCGCGGTCCGCGCCGCACTCGCCGAACCCCCCGGTGCGGCCCCGCCACCCCTCGTGCTCACCGCCCCCATGGCGGAAGCGGACCGGGCCCTCGCGGACGCGGGCTTCGCGGGCAACGAGGCGGAGTTGTTCGGTCTGGTGAGGGACCTTCACACCGCAGGTGTCACGCGTCGTGCCGCAGGGGCGTGAGTTGTTCGATGTCGTAGCGGGCCCGGAGCTCGGTGATCGCCGCATGATCCAGCGGACCGCCCGAGTTGAGGATCTCCTGGAGTTCCTCGAAGTACCGCTCGTGGTCCGGCGGCGGGGCTGCCTGGAAGAACATCTTCGCCGGCTCGTCCGTGCGGTTGGCGAACGCGTGCGGACAGCCCGGCGGTACGACGATGACCGTGCCCGGGCCGGCAGCGACGGCGCGCCGGCCCGTGAGGGACTCCCAGTGGCGCCAGTCGTCACGCGTGCGCACCCGGGGCTCGAAGGCGAGTACCTCCAGCTCGCCTTCGAGCACGTAGAAGAGCTCTTCGCTGCGCGTGTGCACATGGGCACCGACGTCGAACCCGGGTGGTACCACCACCTCGAAGCTGGACGCCGCGCGTGAATGCTCGCCGGTGACCTTGAACGTCACCTCATGGGCCGCCGAGTGCAGCTTCCGTCCCTCGCCGTTCGGCACGAGCAGCCCCTCGGGCGGCCGGGTGAGGGCGACGGGCGGCGCGCTGATGTGGGCGGTCACCACGTCACCGGCAATCCCTCGGGCCCCCGTATGAGCGCGCCCGGGCGCCACCGGAGCTCATCGAGCGGGACGGCTGGACGAAGGTCGGGGAATCGGTCCAGCAGGGCGGAGACGAGCAGTTCGGTCTCCAGCCGGGCGAGCAAGCCGCCCACGCAGTAGTGCGGTCCGTATCCGAACGCCACATGCGGGTTCGGGCTGCGGTCGAGCACGATCTCCTCCGGGTCGGGGAAGACGTCCGGGTCGCGGTTGGCGGCCAGGTACGAGATGTAGACGGCCTCACCCGCCTTGATGTCGTGCCCGGCGATGGTCACGTCCTCCGTCGCGATCCGGGTCAGCCCGACGCCGTTGCGGTGCGGGATGTAGCGGAGCAGCTCGTCGATGGCCGATGGCCGCAGCGCGGGCTCGGCACGCAGCCGGGCCTGATACTCCGGACGGGTGAGGAGGATGTAGGCCATGTTGCCGGTGTTGTTCGTGACCGCCTCGCCGCCGAGCTGGATGAGCAGTGCGAGGCCGACCGCCTCCGACTCGGTGATCTCGCCCTCCGTCACGGCCGTCCCGAGCACCCCGATCACATCGTCGCCGCCCGTGCCACGGCGCCTGCGCAGCAGTTCGGCGAAGTACGCACACATCCCCCTCTTCGCCCGCTCGCTGCGCTCCACGCCCTGGGACGAGGAGAGAATGAGCACGGTCCACTCGTGCATCTTCGGGCGGTCGGCTGCGGGCACGCCCATCAGCTCGCAGACGACGGCCAGCGGGAACGGGGCAAGGATCCGCTCCGTGAGGTCGGCGGGCGGGCCGTCGCGCAGGACACCGTCGACGAGTTCGTCGAGCAGCTTCTGCGCCTGCCCGCGCAGCCGTTCCACGCCCCGCGTCGTGAACGCGGCCGCGACGGCCCGGCGCAGCCGGGTGTGATCGGGCGGGTCCTCGAAGCCGACCGCTCCGTCGACCGGGATGAAGTGCGGGGCGAGCCGGGTGACATCGTTGCCGACGACCGCCTTGCGGCTGAAGCGCGGATCGTTCGCCACCATCCGCACCTCGTCGTATCCGGACACCAGCCAGGCCCAGCCCGTGCCGTTGGGGAGCTTGATACGGGTCACCGGACCGTCCTGCATCAGCTCGGCGAGCACGGGATCGAACTCCACACCGGACAGGTCCTGGACCGGCCAGAATCGGACCGGTGGGCGCGGGTCGGCCGGGGCTACGACCGCGGCCGCGGTGGTGGTCGTGCCGGTCGTGCCGGTCGTGGTGATGGTCGAGGTGGTGGTCATGGTCAAGCTCCGCATGGTGGTTCAGCTCCTCCCCGCGCGCGCGGGCGCGGTGAGGAGCCCGTCGGGGACGGTCCAGCTGCCCAGCGACATCTCCGCGGTGATGCCGGGCCCGAAGCCGGCGAGGATGCCGCGCGCCGCGTGCTCCGTCGAGCCCTCCTCGAAGAGCCGGTGCAGTGCGTCCAGGACGACGGCGCTCGCGATGTTGCCGTACTCGGTGAGCGTGGCCCGGCTGAACCGGAAGGCCTCGGGCTCCACTCCGAGGAACATGCTCAGGTCGTCCAGGATCCGCGGCCCGCCCGCGTGGATGATGTAGAAGTCCAGCGAGGTGGCGTCCCAGCCGTGGTCCGCAGCCAGCTCCTTGAGGGCCGGCGCGAGTGGTTCCATCGTGCCGGGCACCCGCTTGTCCAGCTTGAAGTGGAAGCCCGTGGCGCGGATGTCGTACGCGATCCAGTCCTCGGTGTGCGGGACCAGATACGAGCCGTTGCGCTCCAGTTCGACGCCGTGGCCACCCCTGCCGCGTACCACCGCCGCTGCCAGTCCGTCGCCGAACAGGCCGTTGGAGAGCAGGTTGCCCACGTTCACATCGGCCGGCTGGTAGCACAGCGAGCAGAACTCGCAAGCCACGATGAGGGCGTTCGCCTCCGGGTAGGCGGTGCAGAAGTCGTGCGCCCGGTTGATCGCGGCACCGCCGGCCGCGCATCCGAGCTGGGCGATCGGCACCTGCCGGACGTCGGTGCGGAATTCCATCGTATTGATCAGCCATGCGGTCAGTGACGGCATCATGAAGCCCGTGCAGGACACGAAAATGATCGCGTCGATGTCTGTCGTGGCGAGTTCTGCGTCTGCCAGTGCCTGTCTGATGACGGCAGGCACACGCGCCTTGGCTTCCGCCTCGTAGACGGCGTTGCGCTCCTCGAACCCGGGGTGCTGCAGCGTTTCCTCGATCGGTCGCAGCAGATGCCGCTTCTCCACCCCCGTGTTCCGGATCAGGCGCAGCGCCAGCTCCAGTTGCGGGTGGTCCGCGTGAACGGACCGCGCCAGATCAAGGGTCTGCTCCATGGTGATCACGTGCTCGGGCACAGACACCGCGGGTTTGCACAGAGTGGCCATGACATGCCGCCCTTCCTCTCGCGTTCCTCCAAAATGATCTGGGACGACACGCCGTCGCGCGCGCCGGGCAACCCCTTCCCGGTTGCACCGAACGGGTGATGCGCGGGCGTGTTCGAGCCGATGTCCGTGCAATCGGGAAGGGATGTGTTCCTGGCGGGGGCCGTACCAGCGCAGTGCACGTGATCCGCACACCAGCGCGATCACAAACCGGGAGATGAAGTCAATGAGGCCAGAACTCGAGACGGAGGCGGCGCCCGGAAGCGGACCCGGGACGGGCTCCCTGACCGGTGCAGACACCCGTGCAGACACCGGCGCCGGTACCGGCCCGGGTACCGGCGCCCGGGACTGCCCCGTGACCGGTGCCGGCCCGGGGGAGGAGCGGGCGGTCCACCACTGGACCCTGGAGGACTTCCCGGCCCTGGACTTCGACCCGTTCCTGACCACGCTCCTGCGCGACGAGCCGGTGGCGCGTATCCGGCTCCCGTTCGGCGAGGGCAGCGCCTGGCTGGTGACACGGTACGAGGACGTCAGAATCGCCTCTTCGGACCCCCGGCTCAGCCGGAAGGCCCTGGCGGAACGGTCGGTGACGAGCGGGTCCCCGCACGCCATCGCGGCGAAGCACGCGGCCCTCAACTACGCGGACCCGCCGCACCTCAACACGATGCGCCGCGTGGTGGCCCGGGCTTTCACCGGCGCGAGCATGCAGCGTTTGCGGCCCAGGGCCCAGCGGACCGCGGACGCCCTGCTGGACACCATGGAACGGCGGGGGTCCCCCGCGGATCTGATGGAGCATCTGCACGGGCCGTTCCCGCTCTCCGTCGTCTGCGACCTGCTGGGGGTGCCGCAGGACGAGCGGTCGGACCTGACCTCCTGGGCGAATGTGATCATGACGCCGGCCCCGGCGCCCAGCCGGAGCAAGGCGGCGAGGAACACGGTCCGTGACGTCGTCGTCGGGCTCCTCGGCAAACGGCGCGCCGAGCCGCGCGACGACTTGGCCGGCGTGCTCGTGGCCGCCGTCGAGGCCGGTGAGATCAACGACGACGAGGCGGTCTCGCTGGCCACGGCGATCCTGGTGAGCGGTGCGCACGCGGTGCGCAACAACAGCGCAAACATGGTCTACGCGCTTCTCACCCGTCCGGAGCACATGGCGCGGCTGCGCACCGAGCGCGGACTGCTGCCGCAGGCCGTCGACGAGCTGCTGCGGTACATCCCGCACCGCAACGGTGTGGGGCTGCCGCGGATCGCGACCGAGGACCTGGAGATCGGCGGCGTCCGCATCAGGGTGGGCGAGCCCGTCTACTTCTCGTACCTCGCCGCGAACCGCGACCCGGCGGTCTTCCGCGACCCGCACACGCTCGACTTCGACCGTGAGCCCGTCGCCCATCTCTCGTTCGGGTTCGGACCGCACCACTGCGTCGGCTCGATGCTGGCCCGGATGGAGTCCGAGATCATGCTCGCGACGCTGCTGGACCGGTACCCGCGGCTCGAGCTCGCGGTGCCGCCCGAGCGGCTGGAATGGCAGGAGGGTGCGTTGATCCGAGGCCCCAAGACCCTCCCGGTCCGTTGGTGAGGCTCTGATGGACATACGGATCATGCACGGTTCGCCCGACCACGTGGAGCTGGCGGCGCTGATGGCGGTGCTGACGGCCGTCGCCTGCCGCAGTGAGACCGCCGCCGCCGCGCGCGAGGCCCGACGACGCAGAGCGCACTGGGACCGGGCGTGGGGAGGCGGGTTCCAGCCGAGCGGCTCGTGGCGGGCGCGGGACAGAACGGCCATGGCGTTCGACCCCGGGTCCCGCTACTAGTGCCCCTCCCGGCGAGCTTTGCCTGTCGCGCCGCCCGGCACGCACCCTCGCTGCGTTGGCCAAAAGCCCTGGTAGCTCCGCTACGAGGACTTCCGGCCGCCTTGCGATGCTTCCCCTCGGCCCTGCGGGCCTGGGGAGACCCCATGCACCGGACGACGCTCCTTGACGGGCAAAAATTGCCGGTCGCGGCACTGGGGTCTGTCCTGGGCCCTGATCGGCCGGACAGGGCCGGAGTGTTCTCCCGCTCCCGCCACGGACGTCAGACGAGCAGACGCAGCGACGTGCCGGACACGCCAACCCGGACCGTCTGGCCCCAGGTCAGATCCAGTGCGTCGGACTCCATTCCGTCGCCGAACGCGACCAGCCGGTCGGACTCGACGGTGAGCCGGAGCCGCTGCGTACCGGAGAGGACCCCCTCCACCAGCGCGGTGCCGGTGGAGGGGGAGGGCCAGGCCTCCCGTACGAACCAGATCAGCCGGGGATCGGCCGGGCCGGGCAGTGGCTGCCGCCCGCCGCGCTCCTGCCACAGCGAGCGCAGCCAGCCGGTCGCCCCGGTCCCGGTGCCGACCAGGACGCCCGACGACGCCTGGGCTTCGGCGCCGTCCGGGTCGTCGTCGGGACCGGGGCCATGACCGGTCGACGGTGCCGGGCCGATCGGCCCGTCGATGCCCAGCCGGTAGCGGGACGTCTGGTGGCCGGGCCGGCCGAGGTAGATCTCGTTGAGCGCGAGCAGCCGCTGGGTGTCGTCGGCGACGGCCTCCACCATGGTGAGTTCGTCGGCCGCGGCACCGCGGCCGACCGCGGCCCGCAGCAGCCGGGCCGCGTCCGCCGCCCGGTGCCGTACGAGGACACCGAGGCCCCGGCCGGGGTCGGTGTCGATCCCCACCACCGGCTGGCCCGAGAGGTACTTCGCGGTGTTGGCGACGAGCCCGTCCTGACCCACCACGACCACCACGTCCTCGGGTGCGAAGAGAAACCGGTCGAGGTCGCCGCGCTCCGCCCGGGCCTGCCGCCACTGCACCGGCACGGCCGCCGCGACGTCCGCGAGCACCCGCCGGGCGCGGTGGTGCCGCTCCGCCACCTCCCGGATGCTCCGGCCGCGCGAGGACAGGAAGAACTCGGCCTGGCCGTGGGTGCCGTGCCGGGCGAGCAGCTCCTCGTACTCGGTGGTGCGGTGCACGAGCACGGCACGCGGGGCGAGACTCATCCCAGCCTCGCGAGGAGCCCGGTGAGGACATCGGGCGAGAGGGTGACGCTGTCCACGCGCGGCAGGTTCTCGGCGAGCCGGGTCACGGCCAGTGCGTGCAGGGTCGCCGGGTCCACCTCGGCATGCACACGCAGCCAGGCCGCCTGTGCCTCGGCCCGCGCCTTGCCGACCTCGCGTGCCGCCGTCGCCTCGGCCTCGGCCAGCCGTACCTGGCGGGCGGCTTCCGCCTGCGCGCGTACGGCGTCGGCCGCGGCGCTCTCCTCGGCCTCGCGCCGGGCGTTGGTGCCCTTCTGCTCGACCAACTGCTCTTCCCTGCGCGCCAGTTCGATCCTGCTGGCGAGCTCGTTCTCGGCGATGGCACGTTCGCGTTCGACGGCGACGGCCCGCCGTTCGTAGGTCGCGCGGTCGGCCTCCTGCTGGATCTGCTCGCGCGCGGGGGTGCGCAGGGCCCGCTCGACCTCGGGCTCGGGCCGCAGGGCGATCACGCGTACGGCCACCACCTCGATCCCGGTGGCGGCCAGTCGCGGCTCCTCGCCCAGTCCGCCGGAGATCCGCTCCCGTACCGCGGCGACGCCGTCGACCAGTGCCGCCGACAGCGGCGTACGTGCCAGGACGTCGAGCGCGTGCTGCTGGGCGGTCTCGGTGAGCAGGGTGGAGATCTGCTCCAGTGGGGCGCCGCGCCAGACGCCGGTGTCGGGATCCACGGAGAAGTCCAGCCGGGCGGCGGCGGTGGCCGGTTCGCTGATCCGGTACGTCACGGTCGCCTGCACCGAGACGTCCTGGAAGTCGGACGTCCGGGCGTGGAACGTCATGGCCAGCTCCCGGTCGTCGACCGGCACTTCGGAGAGCGCGGCGGACAGGGCGCGGAACCAGAAGCTGAGCCCGGGTCCGTCATGGGTGAGCCGGCCGCGCCGGTGGTGGCGGACATGGGCGGTGGGAGCGGAGCGGAGATGGCGCCATCCGAAGCGCCTGGTGATGTCGGCCATGAGGCAACCCCCTGTTTTCGTCACTGCGACGATATTGGAAGGAGCTCTTATCGTCAATGCGACGAAATGAGGAGGTGCCGCGCTTGCGCCGCACGGCGGTCCGCATCAGGCTGACGGCATGGTCACCATCACCGTGCGCAGGGTCTACGACGAGCCGGAACCGGAGGACGGCACGCGCGTCCTCGTCGACAGGCTCTGGCCCAGAGGAGTCTCCAAGGAGCGGGCGGCCGTCGACGAGTGGCTCAAGGAGGTCGCTCCGTCCAACGAGTTGCGGAACTGGTACCACAAGGACTCCTCGCGCTACGAGGAGTTCGACGCCCGCTACCGGCAGGAGCTGGAACAGGGGCCGGCGGCGGAGGCCCTGGACCGCCTGCTCAGCCTCGCCCACGGCGGGCCGGTCACCCTCGTCACCTCGGTGAAGAGCATCGAGGGCAGCCATGTACCGACCCTCGTCGGCCTCCTGGAACAGGCCGGTCAGCCGCCGGCGAGTCCGTAGACCCGGTCGGCGGTCCCCGCGAAAACCAGGGCCCGCTCCTCCTCGCTCAGCTCCTGCGTCAGCGTGCGCGCCGTGGCCAGCACCCCGGCGTACGAGGAGGCCAGCCGGCACACCGGCCAGTCGGAGCCGTACATCAGCCGGCCGGGGCCGAAGGCGTCCAGGACCGTCCGCGCGTACGGCCGCAGATCGTCCACCGTCCAGTCCCGGTGGTCCGCCTCCGTCACCATCCCGGACAGCTTGCACACCGTGTTGGGCAGCGCCGCCAGCTCCCGGACCGAGGAGGCCCACGGCTCCAGCTCGCCACGCGCGACCGGCGGCTTGCCCAGATGGTCGAGGACGAACGTCAGCGAGCGTGAACGCGTCCCGGGGGCGGCCGCGCAGCGCCGCCCCGAGTCGCCGCTCGGACAGGCCGAGCCCGTAGTGCGGAGCGGTGTCGAAATAGCGGACGCCCGCGTCCCAGGCGGCGCCGACGGCGGCCGCCGCCGTCTCTTCCGGAACGGCGGAGTACAGATTGCCGATGCCGACATCCCCGAAGGACAGTTCGGTCACCGGACACCCGCTGCGCCCCAGTGCGGTGCTGAGCATCGTGTCATCGCCCCCTGATCTCCGCGCCGCCGCATATTTGTCAGATGTATGGGCGTCAGTGACACCCTTCTGTCCGGGTTCTCGGAGACGAGGGCGGCGATTGATCGGATGACAGAGGCACCATGATGAGTCAGCCCGCAGTCGCGAACGCATCGACTCCGGTGAGCCCCGCCGAGAGCCTCCACAGGCGCGCTGCATGCTCCGGATCCGTCGCGTAGGCACGTACGCCGATGGTCAGCTCGCCCGTACCCCCGGTGGTCGTCTCCGCGATGTCGCAGTCCTCGCAGTAGACACCGCCCATGCCGGCCAGCTGCGGGGAGGTGGCCGCCCAGACCTGTGTCGCCGCACCCTGCTCGGGTGTCTTGAACGAGGGGCTCAGCGGCTTGCCGTCCTCGTCGATCCAGCCGGCGGCGACCATCTCCTCCGTGGCGAGATGACGCACCAGCTCGGTCATGATTTCGCCCGGGTGGACGGCGAACGCCCGCACTCCGGCGTCCTTGCCGAGCGCATCGAGGTGTACGGCGAACAGCACATTGGCCGTCTTCGCCTGGCCGTACGCCTGCCACTTGTCGTAGCCGTGCTCGAACTGCGGGTCGTCCCAGCGGATGTCGGAGAGCTGATGGCCCCGTGAGGACACCGAGACGACACGCCCGCCGCCGCGCGCGATCGCCGGCCAGAGCCGGTTGACGAGCGCGTAGTGACCGAGGTGGTTGGTCGCGAACTGCCCTTCCCAACCTGGTCCGACGCGGGTCTCGGGACTGGCCATGACACCGGCATTGTTGATCATCATGTCGACGCCGCGGCCGGAGGCGAGGAAGCGCTCGGCGAAATCGCGGACGCTGTGCGGATCGGTGAGGTCCAGTTCGTCGATCTCCACACCGTCGAGGCCCGCGACCGCCTTCTCGGCGGCCGGGCGCCGTCGTGCGGGTACGACGACGCGGGCGCCGGCACCGGCCAGCGCCCGTGTCGTCTCCAGCCCGAGACCCGAATAGCCACCCGTGACGATCGCGAGCTGTCCGGTGAGGTCGATCCCGTGCAGAACGTCCTGTGTGGTGCTCCGGGCACCGAAGCCCGAGCCGATCCTGTGCTGTGCAGTGGTCATGCCTCGAAGCTACGCATTGGAGGGCACTCCAGGGCAAACAACGCGTTCGTCAGCGCGCCTCGTCGAGCCGGGCGCGCTGGTCCGCCGTCAGGTCCAGGTCCACCGCGGCCAGGCTTTCGTCCAGCTGGGCCACCGACGACGCGCCGACCAGCGGGATCACCGGAATCTCGCCGCCGATCAGCCAGGACAGGACGACCTGGTTCGGCGTCGCGCCGGTCTCCTTGGACACGGCCCGCAGGGCTTCGAGGCGGGCGGGAGTGCCCGCGTGGTCGAGACCCGGGTCCAGGGGCTTGTCGTCGCGGACGTAGGCGCCGCCGAGCAGCGGGGAGTAGGCCACCAGCGCGAGCGAGGGCTCGGCGCGGACATAGCTCAGCAGGTCTCCCGCGACGACGCCCAGCTCCCCGTCCGGCGAGCGCAGCGTCGGCAGGTCGGTACGGCGGCGCAGATAGCTGTGGTGGTACTGGAGGACTTCGTAGCCGGGCAGCCCCGCCGACGCGGCCAGGGACCGCGCCCGCTCCACCCGCCACGCCCAGTGGTTGCTCACGCCCAGTAGCCCCACCGTGCCCTCGGCGACCAGCTCCGCGAACGCCTCCACGGTCTCGCGCACCGGTACGTCCCGGTCCTCCACGTGCGCGTACAGCAGGTCCAGCCGGTCCACGCCGAGCCGCTCGCGGCTGCGCTCGGCGGACTCACGGACGGCCGCGGCCGACAACCCCTCGATGTCGCGGGTGAAGGTGCTGGTGGGCGAGTTGGGCCGGGCCCCGAGCTTGGTGGCGATCGTGATCCCGTCAGCGCTCCCGCGGCTGCGGATCCACCGGCCGAGGAGTTCCTCGCTCTCACCGCCCTGAGTGCCGTTGACCCAGAACGCATAGTTGTTCGACGTGTCGATGAACGTGCCGCCGGCCTCGGCGTACCGGTCGAGAATCGCGAACGACGTGGCCTCGTCGGTCACCGTGCCGAACCGCATGGCGCCGAGGCTCAGCACGCTCACCTCCCGCCGGGTCTTCGGGTCCTGGCCGATCGTGCGGTAGCGCATGCGGATTCCCCTCGTGAGCGCTTGTCAGCGCTTGTCAGCGCGTGTCATCGACGACACGAAGCATGGATCTTCGAGTGCGCTCCAAGTCAAGTCCCGCAGGTGTGTGTGCACGCGCCAAGTCGGGCCGCCCGGGAGGATGTTCACGAAGAACGGCCGGGGCCCCCTCCTCCTGGGGCCCCGGCCGCTGCCGGCCCGCGAAGCGGTGCGCTCCGCGGGTCGGGTCTACGGGGTGATCAGCCGGCCGATCCCGATACCCGCGGGCGCGCCCAGGAGCGTCGTGTCGTAGTAGACGCCCGACGACGGCACGACACCGGACGTGCCGCTGTTGTCGAGCTGGAGGATCACGCCGTTGTTCGCGTCCTCGCCGTCCGCGCCGAGCGCCAGATCCGCCCGGGAGTAGCCGGACAGATCGGTCAGCGACACCGCCGAACCGAGCCGGTCGTTGGGCTCGGCCGTACCGGGAATGCCGGTGGTGTCCTGGTGGTAGGCGACCGCTCCGGTGGCCGTCATGCCGGTGGCGGAGCCGCGGATCAGGAGCACCTGGCCCGTGTTGGACTGGTTGACGCCGCCCAGGGTGAGGTCCTCTCCGGGCAGGCCGGTGAGGATGTCGCCGTACCCGTCGAGGTTGACGTCACCGATGGAGACCGAGGCACCCATGGAGTCACCGGACTCGTCCGTGTCGGGGATGCCGGTGGTGTTCTGCTGGAAGGTCTGCCGCCCGGTCGTGGTCAGTCCGGTGGCGGAGCCGAGCACCGTGGCGACCGCGCCGCCGGCGGCGGTGTGACCGGACTCGGCGGCGTTCGGCTGGCCGATGACCAGGTCGTCGTATCCGTCGCCGTTGATGTCGCCGGCGGCGAGTGAGCGGCCCCCGCGCGGGTAGAGGACGCCGACCCGCTGCAGACCGGTGGCCGAGCCCTTGAGCGCGACCAGCCGGCCGACGCCCGCGGAGTCACGGTAGGTGATCGCCGCGTCGGCGTATCCGTCGCTGTTGAAATCGCCGCTCGTGGCGGAGGCGAAGGACACCACCGAGGTGTTCGCGGTGTCGCTCAGCCAGCCGGCCTTGGTGGCGTAGGTGGGGTTCTTGGACTCGAACATCCACCAACGACCCGGCTTGCCGGGGGCGACGGACAGGACGTCGGCCGTGCCGTCGGCGTTGAAGTCGCCGGTGGTGACGGCGGTGCCGAGCTTGTCACCGGTCACCCGGTAGGCGGGCGAGGTCATGTAGCTGACGCCGGAGTTCAGCCCCGGGCCGTTCAGAACGGTCACCGAGCCGGTGTCGGTGTGGCCGGACTCGTCGTCCTCGCCCGGCGTGCCGACGACCAGGTCGGCATGGCCGTCACCGTTGAAGTCGCCCCAGGCGGAGGTGGTGCCGAACTGGTCGCCGCCCTCCGATTCACCGGGCACGCCCGTGCTGTTCTGGTCGATGGACTGCCGCACCGTCGTGCTCGGCCCGTCGGTGGTGCCCGGCAGGACCGTCACCCGGCCCGCGCTGTTCGCCGTCTTCGGCAGACCGGCGACCAGGTCGGTGATGCCGTCCCGGTTGTAGTCGGCCGTCGGGATCGCGGAGCTGCGGCCGGCACCGGCGGCGAAGTTCCGGATCGAGGAGAGCTTGGCGTACAGGTTCTTGCCGGGGCAGGCAGTGGCGAACGCGTCGCGGTGTCCGGAGATGACGCTCATCGTGGCCTGCTGGCCCGTCGTGTACTTGCCCGTGTCGCCCTGCGCGGTCAGGGTGACGGTGCCCTTCGGGTTGCCGCCGTACTGGCCGAGCTTCCACGCCGCGACGCGGGCCGCCGACTGCAGGGCGGCCTTCGAGGGCTGCCCGGCGGGCTTGCCGGTCGCCGGGTCGCCCTCGAAGTCGCCGAGGAAGGCGATGGCGGTGGAGTAGCTGTTGAAGCCGTAGGTGTGCGCGCCCTTGACGGGCAGGTCGATACCGCCGCCGCGGCCCTCGAAGATCCGGCCGCACTTGTCGACCAGGAAGTTGTAGCCGAGGTCGTTCCAGCCCTCGCTCTGGATGTGGTACGTCATGATGCCGCGGACCAGGGCCGCCGACTCGGCGCAGCTGTAGTTGTTGCTGCCGACGGTGTGGTGGATGAAGACCGCCTGGATCTTCTCGATGTACTCGGCCGGGTCGTCGACGAGCGACTCGTCGGCGCCCCACGCGGCGCGGCTGATGATCGGGGGCTGCCTGACCGTCGACGGCAGCGGGGCCGGCTTGGTCGGGGTGGGGGTCGGCGTGCCGGTGCCGGACGGGGTCCCGGTGGGCGTGGCCGTCTCCGTGCCGGTCGGCGTGACGGTGTCCGTCGGGGCGGCGGTCTCACTCGGCGTGTCGCTCGGGGCGGCGCTGTCCGTGGGGACCACGGTGTCCGTCGCCGCAGGGGAGGGGGTCTCCTCCACGGCGAACGCCGCGTTGTCCATGGCGGGCGTGGGTGAGCTCAGGCCCGCGGCCGGCGCGGCGGGGTTCTTGGCCTCGGCCTTGCTGACACCGGGGTCCACCATGTGCAGCTTCAGGCCCTTGGGCAGTGCCTTCTCGCCGTCCACGCGCACCTGTACGGCGGTCGAAGGGCCGACCCACAGGGGCTCGGAGGCACCCCGTCCGTTGCCTTCCGCGCCGTCCGGCCGGTGCGTGTCGAATTCCACGGCCTGCCAGCCGGACCACTTGCCCGTCGCAGCACTGCGCGTACGGACCCGCGCCGTGCCCGTGACCTCGGCCGTGGCCCCGTCCCAGCCGATACCGACCAGCGAGAACGGCTCGGCTTCGGTGGCGGGCAACTCCCGCTCGGTGGCTCCGCCGTCGGCGAGCGCGAGAGTACGGAGCTTCGCCGCCCGCTCGTGGAGCGCGGGCCTGCTCGGCGGATCGGACGGATTGGCCGTCGCCACCGTGACCACGCCCGCCCCACCGAGGACCACGGCCCCGATGGTCAGCCATGCCCGTCGTTTCATGCTCAACGGTCGGTACGCGTGCGACGTACGCGGGCTCAAATGCCCCACCCCTCAGAAGAGTCCACTGGAGACGCACCCGTCACGGGAGCGCTTGCACTATGCAGCGACCCCGGACGGCGAAACATCACGGCCCGGCGGTGATATGTGACACGGTTCACATGGGTTCACATGGGGAGGGGTGAAGAGTCGTACGGGCGCCCGTGGCCCCGGCTCACCGACGGGCATCGGTCCGTGAGGTGCTCGACGTCATGGACGACCGGGGCCGCGCCGTGGGCGGTCGGCGCACGGCACGCGAGCCCGGCAAGTCCGAACGAGACGCCCTGGGCGGCAGCCGGGACTCAGGCGCCTTCGTCGGACTCCGGCGCCTGGCTCTCCACGGACGAGAGATGGAACAGGCCGCCCTCCGGGTCACGCACGGTCGCCACCCGCCCGAGCGGAGTGTCCCGCGGAGGCGTGATGATCGTGCCGTTCGCCGCGGCGGCCCGGGCCACCGCGGCGTCCACGTCATCGCGGCAGAAGTGGACATGCCATTTCGGCCTGATCTCCGGATCCGGTGACGCCGCCACGCCGCCGTACAGCCCGGCCACGGCCTGCCCGCCGGCCCACAGCATCACCCGGTCGTGCTCGTAACGCACGTCGATACGGTCGGGTCCCTGGGAGTCCCATTCGAACACCCCGCCGTAGAACAGCGCCGAGTCGAACGGGTCCCTCGTATGGAGCTCGAGCCACGCCACGGCGCCGGCACCGCGGCCCGCGTGCCAGCCGGGGTCGACCGGACCCTCCCAGATGCAGAACAGGGCGTCCACGGGGTCGGCGGCCCACGCCACCCGTCCCCGTCCGAAGGCGAGCGGGCCCACGGCGACCGTGCCGCCCCGCTCCCGCACGCGGGAGGCCACCGCGTCCGCACTGTCCGCCACGAAATAGGCCGTCCAGGCGACCGGCAGCCGCACCCCCATGGTCTGCGCGGACTCGACGAGACCCGCGACCGGCGCCCCCTCCGCCAGCGCGACGACGTACGAGCCCTGTGCCTGCGCGTCCGGCTCGAATTCCCAGCCGAACACCGCACCGTAGAAGTCCTGGGCGGCCTTCATGTCCTGTGTCGTCAGGCTCACCCAGCAGGGCGTGCCCTGAACCCCACGCGCTGTGGCCGCCAAGGCCGCTCACCTCATTCCTGTCATCCCTGCGCAGGAATCGACTCCCTCACACCCTTCAACAGAATCAGGACCGTCGCCACCGCAGGCGGCCCGGACAGGGGCCGGGGCGCGCGTTCAGGCCTAGTCCGTGTCGTCCTTGTCCGTGTCGTCCGGCCAGATTCCGATGTGGTCGTGCTCCAGCTCCAGCATGACCCGGTCGCGCATGCCGAGGGACTCCGTGTACTCCGCGGGAAGCTGAAGGCGGCCGGCGCGGTCCAGCATCGCGTACTCCCTTGCCACCACCGACTCCTGGCCCGTCGCCGCGTCGATCTCCGTACGCCGCAGGATCTCCGTGGAGGTGCGGCCGTCGCGGATGGCCACCGTACGACGGACCTCATCGGCCACCGCCTGGTCGTGGGTGACGATGACGATCGTCGTGCCGAGCTGTTCGTTCGCCGCGCGGAACGCCGCGAAGATCTGTTCGGCCGTCTGGGAGTCGAGCTCGCCCGTCGGCTCGTCGGCGAGCAGCACCGACGGCTCGTTGGCCAGCGCCACCGCGATCGCCACACGCTGCTGCTGGCCACCGGACATCTGCCGCGGGTGGCGGTCACGGCAGTCGGCGACGTCCAGCAGGGACAGCAGGGACATCACGTACTCGCTGCGCTCCGTCTTCTTCTTCGCCTTCCGCGTGCCACGGCCGCGCAGCTGCATCGGCAGCGCCACGTTCTGCGCGGCGGTCAGATACGGCAGCAGATTGCGTGCCGTCTGCTGCCAGACGAAGCCGACGGTCTCGCGCCGGTAGCGCAGCCGCTCCTTCGCGCCCATCGTCAGCAGATCGCAGCCGGCCACCTTCGCCGCGCCCGCCGTCGGCTCGTCCAGGCCCGCGAGGATGTTCATGAGCGTCGACTTGCCACTGCCGGACGCGCCGACCAGAGCCATCAACTCGCCCTCCCGGACCAGGAGATCGAGCCCCTGCAGCGCCTGCACCTCCACGCCGTCGGCGGTGAAGATGCGCACCAGACGGTCGCAGGTGATCAGCGCGTCGTGGCCGTACTCCGGGCTGTCGCGACGGGCCGCCGCCCGGCGCTCGAGCTCCCCGAGAGTGGTCCCCGCGGAGGCGGTCGAGGCCGCCCCGGCCATGGAGGCCGGTGCGGCCGCGGAGGAGTCGGTCATCGCGTGTCTCCTGCCCTGAGTTCGGTCGTTGTCGTGCGCCGGGTGGTCACCCAGGCCTGCGCCGCCGCCACCGCCGCGGCGATCACCACCACGGCGAGCGCGGGCAGCAGCAGACTCCACGGGTCGGCCCGCAGCTGTACGGGGCCGGGCGAGGTGACGTTCGCGGCCAGGGCCAGCCGGCCCAGATCGATACCGGGTGCCAGCAGCCGGATCGCCGCCCAGCCGACCAGCGCACCGCCCACGGCGGCCAGCAGCGCCTGCGGCAGGGACTCCAGGACCAGCAGCCGACGCCCCTGACGGCGGGTCAGGCCCATGGTGCGCAGCCGGCCCAGCAGCGCGGCCCGCTCCGGGGCGGCCTGCAGCAGCGACAGCAGCACCGCCAGCACGGCGTACCCGGCGCCCGCGACGGCGGCCACCGCGTAGACCCGTTCGGCGCCGCTCTGCACCGGCGACTCGGTGAAGCCGTCCCGTTCGGCGGAGCGCAGCGTGACCGCCGCGCCGCCGCCCGTCGTACGGGCCGCGGCCTTCAGTGCGCTACCGGACACGGAAGGGCCCGAGACCAGCAGTGTGGTGGTGGCGGCGCCGGGCAGGCCCGCCGCGTCGACCACGAGGAAGTCGCCGTCGGCCGAGGCCGGGGTGGCGTCGCGCACCAGGTCCACCCGTACGGTGAACGGGCTGCCCGCGGGACCGACCTCGGTCACCCCGCCGCCCAGCCGTTCGGCGACCCCGGGGGAGGCGAGCGCCGGCAGAGCCCCGGACGACCTGCGCAGTTCATCGGCGCGGAAGGCCCCGAGGCCGGTGCGCCCGGCCAGCCGGGCGTAGGAGTCCGGGTCGACGGCGACCAGCGTCACGCTCTCGCCGCCGCCGTCCCTCAGGTCCAGGTCGTACTCGCGGTGGACGGGCGCGACGTCCCGCACCCCGGGCACTTTCCGTACGGCGTCGGCCACCGTGTCCGGCACCTCGTCGGCCGCCTCGACCCGGGCATCGGCGCCCACCGCGACCAGCGAAGCCCGGTCACGGGCGTCGTCGACCCCGGCGAGCACCGAGCCGCCGAACGCCGCCGTGGTCAGGGCCACGAGCAGTGCGAGCAGCGGAAGCGCGGCGGTGGCGGGGGACCGGCCCGCACGGGCCAGTGACAGAAAGCCGACCGCACCACGCCGGCGCGCCACCGGCAGCGCCGCGAGCCGCAGCGGCAGCGGATACAGCCGCACCAGCAGCAATGCGGCGATCACGCCCACCAGCACCGGGGCGGCGCTGACCAGTTGGTCCGCGTCGCCGTCCGACGTGCCCCGGCGGCGCAGCGCGGCCACCGCCGCCACGGTCAGCACCAGCAGCGTCAGCTCGGCCACGGTCCGCCGGCGCGAGGGCCTGGCCCGTACGAGATCGTTCCGTCCGTCGTGCAGCCGCGTCCGCCGGTGCACGAACGCGGCCCGCAGCGGCAGCGCGGCACACCCGACCAGCGCGACCGCGGCCGACGCCAGGAGGGGCGGCAGCAGCCGGCCCCCGGGTACGAGGACGAGAGCGAGGACACCGCCGAGAGCCGCCGCGGGCAGCACCGGAACGGCGGCCTCCGCGAGCAGCCGCCCCGCGACACCGCGGACCGAACCGCCGCGTGAGCGCAGCAGGGACAGTTCGGCGTGCCGCCGTGCGGCGGCCAGCCCGCCGGTCATCAGCAGCACGACGCAGGCGACGCTGCCGACACCGAAACCGGCGACCGCGACCACCGGATCGATGGCGGAGACGACCCCCTCGAACTCGAGGAGGATGTCGTCCAGACCGGAACTGATCTCCAGCTCCGGCGAGACGGCGGTGCGAAGGCGCGCCTGCAGCGGGCCGTGTTCGAGGGAGGCGACCGCTTCCTTGATCCGGGGCGGATCGCCGACGCCGAGCCCGGCCGGGTCGGTGGCCACGCGCCAGTAGAACTCGGTCTCCGCCGACACCGACAGCAGCGCCGGTGCCGCTTCCGGGGCCAGCAGCAGCGCGCCGTGCCAGTACGGCTGCGGGACGGGCGGCGGCGTGTAGAGGAACGTCGGTGTACGCAGGACCGGTTCGACGGACCAGTAGCTCAGCTCGGGGCGCACCGGTTCGACGATGCCCGTGACCCTGACGGCGAGCGGTGCGCCTCCGCCGGGGCGCGGTACGTGGACGGTCGAACCGGGCTTGATGGTGAGGGCCTTGGCGGTGGCCGTGGTGACCGCGGCCTCCACGACGTCGGTGGCCGGGGTGACGGAGTCCTTCGCAGCCCTTGGTGCCCGTCCTGAGCGAAGGGTGGAGTGCTTGTCGAGCCCTGTCGGGGCGCTGAGGGTGAACACCGGTGCCCCGCCGTCCAGTTCGGGCAGCCAGTCGTCAATGGCCGCCACCGGCTTGGCGGTGCGCACTCCGTACCCGGACTGCCCGGCGTCGGCGCGCAGCGGTTCCGGCAGCGTGGCCAGGATCGTGCGGTACTGCTCGGCCAGCCGCCGGGGGCGCACCGCGGTGGTGCCGGCCCCCTCGTCGCCGTCCTCGTTCAGTGGCGGTACAGCGGTCAGCTGGATACCACTGCGGTCGGGCGCGGAGGTGGTCAGCAGATCGCGCAGCCCCTCGCCCTCGTAGGCGTCCACCGCGCGGGGGAAGGCCGCGGCGAGGAACGACGTGACCAGGACGAGCAGGGCCAGCGCGACAGCGGGGCCGGGCGCGGTCCGCAGCCGGGTACGGACCCAGGGGGCGACGACCTTCACCGCACGCCTCTCCTTAGTCCTCCGTGCGCCGCTCGCTTCCCGCACCTCACTCACCTCCCGCACCTCACTCGCCTCCCTGGACGCGCAGCGATGTCGCCGTATCACCGCGGCGCATGGCCAGCGCCGCGACGACGAGCACGGGCGCGGCGGCAACTCCCGCGACCAGTAGGGCCACCCGTACGACGGGCAGCTCCACCAGCACGCCCGGAACCGGCTGAGTGGCCTGCCCGGTCAGCACGACCAGCGGAACGACGGCACGGGTGAGCACCGTGCCGAGGGCCACGCCGATCACCAGCGCCAGCCCGATGAGCAGCGACTGCTCCACCGCCAGCAGCCGGGCCTGCTGGCGCTGCGGGGCACCGAGCGCCCGCAGCACCGCGAACTCCGCGGACCGCTCCCGCAGCGCTCCGACCGTGCTCACCGCGAAGCCGACCGCGGCCAGCGCGGCGGCGACGACGGCGACCGCGAGCAGTGCCGACTGCGGGCCCGCCCCCAGCGGATCGTCGTGCAGCGCCTGGGCGATCTCGTCACGCACCTCGATCTGCGCGGGGTCGATCTCGGCCCGGTCGCGCAGCGCGGACGCGACCTGGGCCGCCTTGCCGGGCTCGGTGAACAGCCACCACTCGGCGGGCGCGAACGCCGAGTCGGGGCGGGTGGCGAGCACCCGGTTGACGGCACGCAGATCGAGCAGCAGCGCGCCGCCGTCGGTCGCGGTTCCGGCCGCCCGGCCGGGGCCGTGCGCACCGGGCCCGGTCGTCGGGATGTCCCGCAGGACCCCGGCGATCCTCACCCTGACGGGGCCGCCGGGCATCGGAACCTCGATCTCGGAGCCGGTCCTCGCGCCGCTCGACCCGAGGAAGCGGTCGGTCGCCAGCGCGGCCGGCACGCCGGGCGCGGCCCGCTCGGCGGTGATGCGGACGGTGACCGAGCGCTCCTCGATCCAACCGCCTTCGAGGACCGCCACGCCCGTGTGGTACGAGACATCGAGCGGCGTCCCGGTCGACGAGCGCACGGCGGTGACCGCGGGCGGCGTCTCGTCGGCCCCGACGCTCGCGGTGGCCCTCGCCTGCCAGGTGAGGCCCTCGGGCACGGTGACCGGCTGCGCGTCGCCGTCGGCCGTGACCGCACGCATCGTGTCGATCGTGAGCCGCTTGGGCGCGATCCGGTCGGGGTTGCCCTTCTCGTCGAACTCGACCGCGGTCAGCGCCAGTGGACCCGCGTACCTTCCGGCCGGGGCGTCGGCGGCCCTGGCGAGATCCACGGTCATCGTGTGGGGCTTGCCGTCCGACGGGACCGTGTCCGACTGCATCCGGTACGGCACTCCGTAGCGGTCCTCCACCGTGATCGTCGGGTTCACGCCCGACTCGCCGTACGGGCCGTCCTCGGCTGCGTGGAGGGTGATGCCGAGAACGAGGCGCGCCGTGCCGGCGGGCAGCGGCAGCCCGGCGCGGGCGGCCGGCTCCGGGCGCAGGGCCGCGAGCAGACCTCCGGGGTGACCGTCCGCCAGATCGTCCCGCAGCCGGAGTTCCTCGCCGGCCAGTCCGGTGTCGAGCGCCAGCACGGTGGCCTGGCGCCCGCCCGAGAGGCCAAGACCCGTACGGGCGGCCGGGACCGCGGCCTTCACTCCCGGCATCCCGTCGTACACCCCGCCCTGCCCGAACTGGACCGTGCCGCTGCCCAGTACACGGACCGGGGCACCCGAGCGAAAGTCCGCCTGGTCGTCCTGCGAGCGGTCCCAGGACGCGCCCTGGCCGATGGCCAGCACTCCCATTGCGACGGCGAGCACCAGCAGCAGCACCGGGCCCGCGCCGCGCAGCGGTCTGCGACTGAGCTGCCAGCCGGCCAGCGGCGCGGTCAGCCCGCGGCCCCGGGCCGCGCGCCGCTCGGCGAGCCTCGCCGTCGGTGGCAGCAGCCGAAGGGTGAGGACGGTGCCGGCGAGCAGTGCCAGTGCCGGAGCCACGACGAGCAGCGGGTCGATGCCCAGTTCCCCCTGGCGGTCGCCGCTGAGGGCGCCGCCGGTGAGAGTGCGCCGGTCCAGCTGCCAGTACGCGACCGCGGCGACGACGAGGAGCCCCACATCGGCGCCCGCCCGCAGCGGGGCGGGCAGCGCGCGGGCACGGCCGCGTGCCGCCCGGGACGCGGTGAGCGCCGGGGCCGCCATCGCCGCCGCGCAGGCCAGTGCCACCACCGCGCCGACCAGCCAGACCGGCGCGGTCGGACCGGTGGCGGATGCATCGAGGGACAGCCCGATCCTGGCGAGCAGGCCCTGTCCGGCCAGCAGCCGGGTGAGCGGACCGGCGAGCAACGGCGCGCACACGGCGGCGGGCAGCGCGAGCAGCAGCGCCTCCAGGGCGCTGAGCGCGGCGAGCCGGCCGCGCGACGCACCGCGGGCCAGCAGCACCCGGGTCTCGCCCGCGCGTTCCGTGCTCAGCAGCCGTGCCACCAGCAGCAGCGCGTACGCGGCGAGCAGCACCAGCTGACACGAGACGATCAGCAGCGTCGCCCGGGACACCAGCAGCGCCCGCTCCAACTGGTCGAGCACGCCGGGCAGCGAGGTGCTCGCCGTGACACCGCCCTTCAGCGCCGGCTGCGCGGAGAGGAACTTCTGGCTGTTCTTCGCGGCCGTGCGCAGCGCGTCGATCCGGTCGGCGCCGAGTGCGCCGAAGTCACCGGTGGCCAGCCACGACGCACTGCGCCGGGTGATGCGGCCCGAGCCGTGCGCCCCGGCGTCGGTGAGCAGCGGCCCGTACGTGGTGAACGAGTCCTTGCGCACGCCGCGTCCGCCCAGCTCGTCCAGCTGCCAGTACGGGTCGCTCCGGTCGGCCGGGCGGTAGACACCGGTGACGCGTATCCGCACCGCGGGTCCGCCCAGCCGGTCGGCGAGGGTCAGTACCCGCGGCCCCGGCGCGAGCTTCAGCTGCTTCGCGGCCGCCTCGGGCACGGCCACCTCGGTCACCCCGCCCGGGTCCGCGGTGGGCCAGGCGCCCGCCAGGAGCCGGACCCGGGAACGGTCGACGGCGGCGAACTCGGTGAGATCCGGTTCCCCCCGGCGGGCGGCCGGCGTCTGCAGGTCGCGCGGCAGCGCGTACGGCCCCGACCGGTCGAACTGCCGCAGGGTCACCGGCAGTCCGTCGAACGACTGCTGTGCCCCGCGCCGCGCGGCCCGCGCCGCCGCTTCGCGGTCCCCGCCCGGATTGTCCGAGGTGATGACCAGTGCGGCGGCTGCGGCGTCCCTGCTCCGCAGCGCGTGCCGCAGCCCGGCGTCCCCGACGGAGCCGGCGAAGGCGGCGAGCGTGGTCAGTACGGCCGTGGTCAGCAGGACGGCGAGCAGTGCGGCCGCGAGCAGCAAGCGGTGTCCGCGTGCACGGAGAAACAGAAACCCCGTCATCGCCGTCCCCCCGTTGTGCCGATGAGCGTCCCCCGAAAGCCCTTTCGGGACGGCATGTTTTCAGACGCGACAGGGGGAAGTGACCGCTCATGCATGCGACTTGATCGGATCGTGACCGGATTCCGGGGTGGGAGCACCGGAATCCGAGCTCCCGTTTCCGGCGTGCGGCAGCCCGTCACCCATGTGTCAGGACGGCGTCGGCGCGGCCGCGTGCGGTGCGGGAGAGGCGCAAGGGCGGCTGCGCCCCACAGCCCGGGTGCGGTGACCGGCCTCCCGGGGCACGCTGGTGCTAGGGCCTGTCGTCGGGATCAGGCCGGCAGCGACATCTGCGGCTACCGCCGCGGGGCGAGCGGGGTCTGGTGCGTGCAGATGCAAGGCGGAGGAGGGAGCCACTGGCGGTGGGGGCACCTCCCGTGCCCGAAGGGCTACGGGGGACATTGGCGACTGACGACAACGCAGCTGGGGGTCCCCCCAGGCGAAGCTCTGGGGGAGTGCGTGCCAGGGCACGCGAGCCGGGCAAGATCCGAACGACAGGCCCTAGGGCGTCTCGCTTGGAAACGCAGCGAGGTGCAGTGCCAGGGCACGCGAGCCCGGCAAGATCCGTACGAGATGCCCTAGGGCCTACCGGGTCTGCAGGGCCTGAGGCTGCCAGCCGCCCGGCCGACGGCCGCGGAGGAAGGGGTGCCATCGATGTTCGCGAGACTGAGCACCTACCAGGGATCGCCCGTGCCCGGGCACGGTGACCTGACGGCGAGTTCGGAAGCGATTGTCAGGCAGGTCCGGGGTATGCCCGGCTTCCTGGGCGTGTACTACTTCGTCGACCGGGCAACCGGGAAAGCCGTTTCGCTGACCCTGTGGGCGGACGAACAGACCATGCATGCCAGCGAGGAGCTGGCCGATCAGATCCGGGTGGAAACCGCTCGGAGAGAAGGCCAGCGTGTCCTCTCCGTCGAACGGTTCGAGGTGGGCTTCAGCCACCTCGTACCGTGACGTGCGCAGCGCATCGCGGACATCGCGGATATCGCTGACATCGCCGCACGCACGTCGCAGGAGCGCACCGGAGAAACGGCCGGAAAATCATTGGCGCCGCCGGACAGGCCGGCGGTAGGTTGCGATCGTTTCCGCGGAGGACGCGGATCCGGAGAAAGAAGCGGAGGTGAGGACATTGATGACGGTCATTGCGCTGGGCGCTGCCCCGACTCGGAAGTTCATCATTCCCACCCCCGTGGTCTCCGGCTGAGCTCCTTCTTTCCTGCTCTTCTTCCGCGCACGTCCATGTGCGCATGCCGGGGCCACCCTTGTGAAGGGTTTCCCTTGTCTCTCTCTTCTGTTCCGTCCTCGTCGCACCCGCTCACCCCGTACGGCTGGGACGAAGGAATCGCCGCCGAGTTCGCTCCGTACACCGCCCAGGGCCTGGTGCCCGGCCGGGTCGTGCGGGTCGACCGGGGGCAGTGCGACGTCGTCACCGCGGCCGGGACCGTCCGCGCCGACACGGCGTTCGTCACGCCGCACGACCCGCTGAGGGTCATCTGCACCGGGGACTGGGCGGTCGTGGACGCCGACGGCAGCCCGTGCTACGTCCGGACGTATCTGCCCCGGCGCACCGCGTTCGTGCGGTCGACGTCGTCCCAGCGGTCCGAGGGGCAGATCCTCGCCGCAAACGTCGACCACGCGATCATCGCGGTCTCGCTCGCCGTCGAGCCGGACCTCGGGCGGATCGAGCGCTTCCTGGCGCTGGCCTGGGAGAGCGGCGCACAGCCGCTCGTCGTCCTCACCAAAGCCGACCTGGTGCCGGACGTCACCGGCAGGTCGTACCTCGTGCAGGACGTGGAGACCGTGGCGCCCGGAGTGCAGGTACTGCCGGTGAGCTCACTGACCGGCGAGGGCATGGACGTGCTCGCGGCGGTCGTCTCCGGCGGTACCAGCGTGCTGCTCGGGGTGTCCGGCGCCGGAAAGTCCACACTGGCGAACACGCTGCTCGGCGACGACGTCATGGAGGTCCAGGCGGCCCGTGACGTCGACGGCAAGGGCCGCCACACCACCACCACCCGCAATCTGCTCGCCCTCCCGGGCGGCGGGGTCCTGATCGACACACCGGGGCTGCGCGGGGTCGGTCTCTGGGACGCGGGCACCGGAGTCGGGCAGGTCTTCTCGGAGATCGAGGAACTGGCCGAGGGCTGCCGCTTCCACGACTGCGCGCACGAGTCGGAGCCGGGGTGCGCGGTGCTCGCCGCGATCGAGGACGGCTCCCTGCCGGAGCGCAGGCTCGACAGCTACCGCAAGCTGCTCCGCGAGAACCAGCGGATCGTCGCCAAGACCGATGCCCGGGTGCGGGCGGAGATCCGCCGCGACTGGAAGCTGAAGCACGCGGAGGGCCGCGCGGCCATGGAAGCCAAGCGGGGGCGCGTCCGCTGAGCGGGGGGCTCTGCCCCCACCCCCGCCCCTCGATCGCCGGCGAGGCCGGATCTTCCGGCCCGTCCGGCGATCGAGGACACGGCCGAAGGCCGTACAGGGGGCCGGGGGCGAAGCCCCCGGTTTCGGGACGGGCGGTTTCGGGACGGGCGGTTTCGGGACGGGGCGGGGAGAGAGCCCGCCGCAGGCGCCCCGGTCCGGCAGCTCGCGGCGCTACCGTGGTGTCCGAAAACCGCCAGAAGCCGCACGGCGCACCGCGGACACTGGACACGTGATGGACGAAGACACCAGGTACGAGGCCGTGAGCAGCCGTGACGCGCGGTTCGACGGCGAGTTCTTCTTCGGCGTCCGCACGACCGGCATCTACTGCCGCCCGAGCTGCCCCGCCGTCACGCCCAAACGGAAGAACGTCCGGTTCTTCCCGACCGCCGCAGCCGCACAGGGACACGGCTTCCGGGCCTGCCGACGCTGCCGGCCGGACGCCGTCCCGGGATCGGCCGAGTGGAACGTACGGGCCGATGTCGTCGGACGGGCGATGCGGATGATCGGTGACGGCGTGGTCGACCGGGAGGGTGTGCCCGGTCTCGCGGGCCGCCTCGGGTACAGCGCGCGGCAGGTGCAGCGGCAGCTCAACGCCGAGCTCGGCGCGGGGCCGGTCGCGCTCGCCCGCGCCCAGCGGTCCCACACCGCACGCGTTCTGCTCCAGACAACCGGGCTGCCGGTCACGGAGATCGTGTTCGCGTCCGGTTTCTCGAGTGTGCGCCAGTTCAACGACACGATCCGCCGGACCTACGCCCGTACGCCGAGCGAACTCCGCGCCGAGACGGGATCCAGGCAGGCCGTGAACAGCGCCGGGATCCCGCTGCGCCTCGCCCACCGGGGGCCCTACGCGGCCCGCGAGGTCTTCGACCTGCTCGTGCAGGAAGCCGTGGACCGGATCGAGGAGGTCGCCGGCGCCACCGGCAGCCGTACGTACCGGCGTACCCTGCGGCTTCCGTACGGCTCCGGCATCGTCTCCGTCGACGAACGCTCGGCCGGACCCTGGCTGGAGGCCCGCATCCAGCTGAGCGACCTGCGCGACCTGACCACCGCCGTCCAGCGGCTGCGCCGGCTCTTCGACCTCGACGCCGACCCGTACGCCGTCGAGGAACGTCTCTCCGCCGACCCCGCGCTCGCCCCGCTCGTCGCCGCCCGCCCCGGGCTGCGCTCACCCGGGACGGCCGAGCCGGAGGAGTTCGCCGTGCGGGCCGTCCTCGGCCGCGAGGAGGCCGCGCGACTCGTCGAGGCGTACGGCAAGGTCCTGGACCAGCCCTGCGGCGGGCTCACACATCTCTTCCCCGAACCGGCCGTGCTGACGGACCACCCGGTCGCCGGCCCGCTCGCGAGCGCCGTCGCCGACGGGCACCTGCGCCTCGACCCCGGCGCGGACCGCGACGAGGCCGAGCGGACGCTCCTCGCCCTGCCCGGCGTCACGCCCCGCACCGCCGCGCTGATCCGCATGCGCGCACTCGGGGACCCGGACGTCGCCCCCGACGACGGCCGCGACGACGAGTCCCACCGGCCATGGCGTTCGTACGCGGCCCGGTACCTCGCCACCACGGACCGCTAGGTCGTGTCTGACACATAGCGCCGTCCGCCCGCAGGGCGGGGCGCGCGGCGTCCGGTGCGTGCAATCGCAAGGCGGTGGGGGCACCTCCCAGGCGCAGCTCTGGGGGAGATCATCCTCGTACTGGACGTACGTGGACGACTCCGACCACGCAGCGTGGGGGCAGCTCCCGTGCCCGAAGGGCTACGGGGGAGGGCGTGCCGGGCATCGCGCGCCAGGCGGGATTTGTCAGACACGGCCTAGCGCGTCCGGCCTACGGCGCGAGCCACTCCGCCTGGAGCCGGGCGCCGCGTTGGTCTCTCCTGTGAACAGCCAGTTCGAGGTGACGGCACTTCCGGTGGTCCGGAAGGCCCTGAGGGAGATCACGTCACCGGCATTCAGCTGAACGATCGTTGACGCGTCCTGCGAGGTGCCCGGGCCGACCGGGGCGTCCGCGGTGTCCTGTCCGTCGAAGGCGACGACACTGCCGTTGACGGAGATGCGGAGTTGACGCTGTCCCTCGTCAGGCTCGTGATCAATACACCTCGGCCCTGTCCGGCTCCTGGCTTCCGGCTCCCGGCCTCCGGCTTCCGGCTCCCGGCCTCCGGCTTCCGGCTTCCGGCCTCCGGCCTCCGGCCCTACGGGGAGGGCTCTTCCAGGCCCCAGCTGTGGATCTTCTTCGGGTGGATCCGGATCACCTCCTCGCTGAAGTGCGGCCCCAGCTCGTGCGGCCCCGTCAGCAGCTCCGCCTCGCCCCGGATGTCGACCCCGCGCACCCGCCACGGCCGCGTGCTCACGATGTCGTCCACAACGAGCGCGACCTTCGGGTTCGCCTGCAGATTGCGCCACTTCTTCGTCTTCCCCATGGCCAGTCCGCCGACGAGGATCGTGCCGTCGCCCTGGGGGAAGAAGCCGACCGGGTTGGCCTGTGGCTGCCCCTGAGGGTCCACGGTCGCCATCCGCCCCAGCTTCTGGGTCCTGAGATACGCGCGCTCGGCTTCGCTGAATTCGGTCATGAGGTGAGCATCGCCCGCCCCGATCGGCTGCGCATCGGCATGTCGTCCTCGTCCGGAGGTCCTAGGCCGTGTCTCACAAATCCCGCCTGGCGCGCGACGCCCGGCACGCCCTCCCCCGTAGCCCTTCGGGCACGGGAGGTGCCCCCACGCTGCGTTGTCGGAGTCGTCCACGTACGTCCAGTACGCGGATGATCTCCCCCGGAGCTGCGCCTGGGAGGTGCCCCCACCGCCTTGCGATTGCACGCACCGGACGCCGCGCGCCCCGCCCTGCGGGCGGACGGCGCTATGTGTCAGACACGACCTAAGCCAGGGCCGGCCCGGCGCCCGGTGCGGCCGCCCCTCGTTCGGCCGGGGGTTCAGCCCCAGACCACCGCACCCACCCACGCGCCCACGACCAGCAGACAGCCGAACAGCTCGACCAGCACGCTCGTCCCTGCTGCCCGCATCACCGTCCGGGTCGAGGTCATGGCCTCCCCGTGCCCGCCGAGGCGCAGCCGCTCGGAGCCGTACACGCCCCCGATGAATCCCACCACCGCGCCCACCACGGGCAGCAGCACGAAGCCCAGCAGCGCCCCCGTACCCGCGAAGACCGCCATCCGGCGGGTGATGCCCACACCACGCATCCGGCGCGGTCCCAGCTGCCAGACGACCACCTGATTGACCAGCAGCAGCGCCGTCGCGCCGACCAGTACCCACCACGCAAGGGCCGTCCTCGCCTGCACCGCCCACCACAGCACCGCGGACCAGACCAGCCAGGTGCCGGGAACACCCGGAACCAGCACCCCGAGCAGGCCCAGCAGCATCACCATGCCGACCAGTACGAGCTGCCATGCACCCATCTGCCAAGGGTGCAGGACCCCGCTCAGCTCCGCAGGTCGCGCACCAGGTCCTGGCCCGCGGCGCGTTCCAGGTCGCGGGTCGTGTCATGTCCCAGGTCGTGTTCCAGGTCGCGGGCCGTGTCGCGCGCCACCCAGCGCTTCTCGTACGCGTGCCACCCCAGCTGCAGCCGAGTGGTCACCCCGGTCAGCTCCATCAGCCCCTTCACCCGCCGCTGCACGGTCCGCAGGCCCAGCTCCAGCTGCTTCGCGACGCTCGCGTCCGTCATCCCCGCCAGCAGCAGCGACAGGATCTCCAGATCGGTGGCGTCGGGGCCGGGCGTCTGCTCCTCCGTCAGCTGCCCGCCCGCCCCGAGCCGCAGCGGCAGCGCCTCCCGCCACACCGCCTCGAACAGACCCATCAGCGACTCCAGCAGTCCGCTCGCATGCACCACGAGCGCCGCCGGCTCCGAACCCCGCCCGGTCAGCGGCACCATCGCCAGTGTCCGGTCGGCGACCACAAGCTTGGTCGGCACCCGGTCCACGACCCGGACCTGCTCGTCGCGGCCGAGCGACGCCGACACCTCGGTGAGCCCGGAGGGCAGCGCCAGTACCTCGCGCTCGATGACGATGCGGTACGCGACCCCGCGCTGCGAGGCCCGCTCCTCCGCCTCGTTGTCCATCCCCGACACCACGACCGGCTTCCCCGTGACCAGCGCGCAGACCTCGTCCGTCGCACCCAGCTGAAGCTGCAGAAAGCGGTGCGCCACCGCGCTCGCGCCCGTCACCACTTCGACCAGGTCGTGCACGGCCGGTTCCGTGGCCTCCGCCCGGTACTCCTCCGCCAGCAGTGCCGCCGCCAGCTCCGCCTGTTCCAGCTCGTGGCGGTGCTGGGTGAGCAGTGCGCCCAGCGCGACCCCGGGCGGCGCCGCCACCCAGCGGCCCGCCCGCGCGGACGACTGCGCGGCCAGACCGTGCCGCTCCAGCAGACGCAGCGCACGCTCCGTGTCCGTCTCCGGAAGTGCGAGCCGGTGCGCCAGATCGGTGACCTCCGCGGCGCCCAGCGCCACCAGCGCGCGGTACGCCGACTCCTGTCTCGTATCGAGACCTATCGCTCCCAGCACCCCTGTCCCCTCCCCGGACCTGGGCCCTGTCTTCCGGATCCTGCCGGGCTCGCGTGCCCGGCACGCCGATCCAGCCTGATCCAGAAGGCAGGACCTGACCATTCCGCATGTGGCCGACATGTGGCCGACATGATCGTGGCGGAAATCGGCCACGGCGTAAACCCGCCGATCACATCATCCCTGCACCACCCGTCGCTCTGCCAATGAGGCGCCACCGCAGCAGCAACAGCCTCCGGATACATGGCATTTGGTGCCTGTGTGCCGAAATCAAATGGGGAGAGCGATGTGCCCGGTATCGCGTACGGCCGTGGGGGTGGCGACCGCCGCCGCCCTGGTCGTCACCGCGGTCGCGCCGTCCGTGGCCGCCAGGCCGCAGGACGACCCGGCCGGGAACCGACCTCTGACAGGCAGTCAGGCCGCGTCGGCCGCTCAAGGACGGCCCGTCACCGTCACCCTCGTCACCGGCGCCCGCGTACTGGTGCGCGGGGCCGGCACGGCGAGCCCCGCCGCCGCAGCGCTGCCCCGCGAGGACGGCACCGTACCGCTGCTCCAGACCCGCCGTGCAGTGGGCCGTCGACAACAAGGCCGGCATCGCCTCGATGAGCCTCGGCAGCCGCGTACCGACCGACTGCACCGACCCGATGAGCGTCGCCGCCGAACAACTCGCCCAGAACAAGGGCACCCTGTTCGTCGTCGCCGCAGGCAACTCGGGCCCCGCGCTGAACACCGTCTCCTCGCCTGGCTGCGCGCCGAGCGTCCTCACCGTCGGCGCGGTCGACCGCGACGACTCCACCGCGAGCTTCTCCAGCCGCGGCCCGGCGATCGTCTCGCACACCCTCAAGCCGGAGATCGCCGCGCCGGGCGTCGCCATCTCCGCCGCGGCGGCGGGCGGCCGCGGCGTGTACGCGGCGGCAGGAGCCGTGAACCGGTCACCCTGAAGGCCGAGTTGACCGACGCCAACGGCAACTCCGTCACCCAGACGGCGGAACGCGCGTACGACGTGCGCTGACCACCGGTACGTCCGCCGGGCGGCCTTCCCGTGGGGGGCGGGCCGCCCGGTGGACCCATGTGCGGACAGATTCGGGATCGATTTTCGGAATGCTCCGTTTTCGTGCGGCCGCCGCCGTGGACAATATGGGCATGAGTCAGCAGGGGGAGAGGCCCGCCGCCGGCGACGACTGGTGGAACCGGCTGTACGACGAGTCCGCACCGGACACGGGACCCGACCAGGGGGCGGGCGACACCCTCGACGACCGCTTCGACTCCGCGGCGGACACGGTGGGTGTGGTGCCTCCCGAGGCGGCGCCCGAGCACCGCCCCCGCGCCTGGTGGGACCCGTCCCCCCAGCAGGGCGGGGCGCCGTGGGAAGCACCCGCGGCCCCGCCTCGCCCGCAGCGCGCTCCCGCACCACCCCGCCCCCGTACGCCACCGTCCACGGCCCCGGCGCGACCGGAGCCGTCCGCGCCCGCCGCGGCCGGCCCGCCGGTTGCCACCCCGCCGCACGCCGCCGCGCCCCGGCAGCCGGACGTGCCCGCACCGGCTGTGCCCGCACCGGCTGTGCCCGCACCGGCTGTGCCCGGTCCGGATGTGCCCGCACCGGATGCGCCGCCCCGGCCCGCGGCGCTCCCGCGCCCGCGCACCGGGCACGTCGGGGACCGGCCGCCCACCTACGACGCCGAGCCCACCGCGCTGCCCGCCGCACGCCCGCAGCAGCTGGACGAGCTCGTCGCCGACACCGTGCTGGACGGCGCGCGGTACGGGACGTACACCCTGCGGGCCGCGTCCGTGCGCGGCGACTCCGCCCGCTACCGGGGCGAGCCCCGGCGCGACGCGCTGCTGACCGCGCGCTTCGGCGCGGGCGAGGGCGCCCTGGTGCTGGTGGCCGTGGCCACCGGCGCACGCGCCACCGAAGGAGCGCATCTCGCCGCGGCCGACGCCTGCCGCTGGATCGGCGGAGCTGTGGGCCGCAGCCACGCCCGGCTCGCCGACGACATCAGGTCGGGTCGCCGGGGCGACCTCAAGTCCGGGCTGCACCGGCTCACCGACCGTTCCTTCGGCAGGCTCCGCGCCCGCGCCGCCGAACTCGGCCTGCCCCCCGAGGAGTACACGGCGAACCTGAGGTGCCTGCTGCTCTCCGCCGACCCCGCGTGCCGCACCCGGGTGTTCTTCGGCATCGGCGGCGGCGGGCTCTTCCGGCTCCGCGACGGCGGCTGGCAGGATCTCGAACCCGTCGTGCCCGAGCCCTCGGCCGTCACCGGCGAGCCGGTCGTCGGCTACGGATCCCCGGCGCCGGAGGAGACCGGGGACGACCGGCTCACGATGGACCTGGGCATCGCCACACCTCCGTCCCCGTACGTCGAAGCCCCCGTCCCGCCGCCGGCCGAGCCCTTCCGCTTCCGCGCCTCGGTGGCCCGCCCCGGCGACACCCTCCTCCTGTGCAGCGCCGGCCTCGCCGATCCGCTGCGCAGCGAGCCGGCCCTCGCCGGGGAACTCGCGCAGCGCTGGGCCGCGGCCGAGCCGCCGGGCCTCGCTGCGTATCTCGCCGACACCCAGCTCAGGGTGAAGGGCTACGCCGACGACCGCACGGCGTGCGCCGTCTGGGAGGCGTAACACGAGAGGCGTCGCTCACCCGGCCATGGATAGATGGACCCATGGCCAAGCAGAACGTCGCAGAACAGTTCGTCGACATCCTCGCCCGCGCGGGCGTGCAGCGGCTGTACGGAGTCGTGGGCGACAGTCTCAACCCCGTGGTCGACGCCATCCGGCGCAACAGCGCCATCGAGTGGATCCAGGTACGCCACGAAGAGACCGCCGCCTTCGCGGCCGGCGCCGAAGCGCAGATCACCGGCAGGCTCGCGGCCTGCGCCGGCTCGTGCGGCCCCGGCAACCTCCACCTCATCAACGGCCTCTACGACGCCCACCGCTCCATGGCGCCCGTGCTCGCCCTCGCCTCCCACATCCCGTCCTCCGAAATCGGCCTCGGGTACTTCCAGGAGACCCACCCCGACCAGCTGTTCCGCGAATGCAGCCACTACAGCGAGCTCATCTCCAGCCCGAAGCAGATGCCGAGGCTGCTCCAGACCGCGATCCAGCACGCCATCGGCCGCAGCGGGGTCAGCGTCGTCTCGCTCCCCGGGGACATCGCCGCCCAGCAGGCCCCCGAGAAGTCCATCGAGCACGCCCTGGTGACAACCCGCCCGACGGTCCGCCCCGGCGACACGGAGGTCGACGCCCTCGCCCGCATGATCGACGACGCGGACCGCGTCACGCTGTTCTGCGGTAGCGGGACGGCCGGCGCCCATCACGAGGTCATGCAGTTCGCGGAGCGCATCAAGTCACCCGTCGGCCACGCGCTCCGCGGCAAGGAGTGGATCCAGTACCAGAATCCCTACGACGTCGGTATGAGCGGACTGCTCGGCTACGGCGCCGCGTACGAGGCCACCCACGAGTGCGATCTGCTGATCCTGCTCGGCACGGACTTCCCGTACAACGCCTTCCTCCCCGACGACGTCAAGATCGCCCAGGTCGATGTCCGGCCCGAGCACCTCGGCCGCCGCTCCAAGCTGGACCTGGCCGTGTGGGGCGACGTACGCGAGACGCTGCGCTGTCTCACCCCGCGGGTGCGGATCAAGAACGACCGGCGCTTCCTCGACAAGATGCTGAAGAAGCACGCCGAGGCGCTGGAGGGCGTCATCAAGGCGTACACCCGCAAGGTGGAGAAGCACATCCCGATCCACCCCGAGTACGTCGCCTCCGTCCTCGACGAACTCGCCGACGAGGACGCCGTCTTCACCGTCGACACGGGCATGTGCAACGTATGGGCGGCCCGCTATCTCACGCCCAACGGACGGCGCCGCGTCATCGGTTCCTTCAGCCACGGCTCGATGGCGAACGCGCTGCCGCAGGCCATCGGTGCGCAGTTCACCGACCGCGGCAGACAGGTCGTGTCGATGTCGGGCGACGGCGGATTCGCCATGCTGATGGGCGACTTCCTCACTCTCGTCCAGTACGACCTGCCGGTGAAGGTCGTCCTCTTCAACAACTCCTCGCTGGGGATGGTCGAGCTGGAGATGCTGGTCTCCGGACTGCCGTCGTACGGCACCACGAACCACAACCCGGACTTCTCGGCGATCGCGCGGGCGGCAGGTGCGTACGCCGTGCGCGTGGAGAAGCCGAAGCAGCTCGCGGGCGCCCTGAAGGACGCCTTCCAGCACCGGGGCCCGGCCCTGGTCGATGTGGTCACGGACCCGAACGCGCTCTCCATCCCGCCGAAGATCAGCGCCGAGATGGTGTCGGGCTTCGCGCTCTCCGCCAGCAAGATCGTGCTGGACGGCGGGGTGGGCCGCATGGTCCAGATGGCCCGGTCGAACCTGCGGAACGTGCCACGGCCCTGAGACGCGGAGAGTGCCCCGCCGATGACGCGGCGTGAACCGGCATGCGTGGCGGCACCGGGGCGGGGCATGCATGTCGTGGGCGCTCGTGCGAGTGCCGTCTCGAAGAGGAGAGGACCGTTCCGACGTGCGGTGGGGGATGATGACGAGACGTCAGGGAAGGTCCGGGCCTGCGCAGCTGCGTCGCAGTGTGGGGCGCGCGGATCTCAGGGCCGTACCGGAAGTGCGGCGGGCCCTTCGTGACTTATTGGGGCACTGGGGCGAGCCGGGCTCGGCCGAGGTGGCGGAGCTGCTGACCAGTGAGCTGGTGACCAACGCACTGATCCACACGGACGACGGCGCGGTCGTGACGGCCACCGTCGCGCCCGCCAGGCTCCGGGTCGAGGTACGGGACTTCACGAGCGGCCCGGCCGAGCCGCACGCCAGAGCCGCGTCCGACGACAGCACGCACGGCAGAGGGCTCGTCCTGGTGCAGAGCCTCGCGGACGCGTGGGGAGTGCGGGCGCACGAACTGGGCAAGGTGGTGTGGTTCGAACTGGCCGGCGGGCAGACCTGATCGGTAGGGATCGCGCCCGCCCGCCGTACCGGCTCGTCGGCTGCCGCTTCAGCCGAACTGCTGCTCAAGATGCTTGAGCTTCTGCTCGAGGGAGTCCAGACGCGGGAGCGCCTGTGTGTCGTCCTCCGCGGTGAGGTCGACGGTGACGGGCTCAGTGCCCTTCACGGCCTGAAGGGAGGGCCGGGGGCGCAGTGGCAGCTGTCCCGGCTCGGCTATGGCAGGCTCCGCGACCGGCCCGACGGCCGGTGCGGAGCCCGCCGGACCACTCAGGGTGGGGACATCGACCTGGCGCCCGCCGCCGCGAGCGCGGCCCCACGCCCGGTGCTGCCGGTTCAGTGCCCGCAGGTGCGCCCGCTCCAGCTTCTCCTGGTCGCGCCTGCGCATCCGGGTCTGTTCCTTCTGCCGTCGGTCCTCGCGGACCTCGTCGACCGCCTCGTCCAGCGTGCGTACGCCTTCGAGCAGCATCAGCGACCAGGCGCCGAAGGTCTCGCGGGGCGCCCGCAGCCACCGTACGACGCGGATCTGCGGCAGCGGGCGCGGCACCAGGCCCTGCTCGCGCAGCGCGGCCCTGCGGGTCTGCTTCAGCGCGCGGTCGAAGAGCACCGCGGCCGACAGCGACATGCCGGCGAAGAACTGCGGGGCGCCCGCGTGATCCAGACCGCGCGGCGCGTGGACCCAGTTGAACCAGGCGGCCGCACCCGCGAACGTCCACACCAGCAGCCGGGAGCCCAGGGCGGCATCGCCGTGGCTCGCCTCGCGCACGGCGAGTACCGAGCAGAACATGGCGGCGCCGTCGAGGCCGAACGGGACCAGGTACTCCCAGCCGCCGGAGAGGTTCAGGTTCTGCCGGCCGAAGCCGACCAGACCGTGGAACGAAAGCGCCGCGGCGACCGCCGCACAGCAGAAGAGAAGCAGATAGGAGGCGGTTCCGTAGACCGCCTCTTTACGCCGGCGGCGTTCCTCGCTGCGCTCCCAGGAGTCGTCGGCCGCGGAACCGTCACGGGCGCGCATGTTGCGCGCGAGCACCGCCACCGCCGCCACGACCCCCGCGAGCAACACGCCAGCCGGAAGCAGCCAGTCCAGCGATATCTCGGTCAGTCTCATGCGGTGTCCCTTGCATCTGCATCGCGGTAGGCGTTTTCGGGCGCCATATTGGCCGAAGTCACGGGGCGGTCAGAGGGTTTCGGGGCAAGAGAACGCCAAGAGAGCATCAGGGCATACGAATAGGTGCGTTCTGCTCGAACACACCTCAGAGCGAAGGGATTTGAGTTCGATTTATGCCACCTGGATGAGTGGCGTGGCGTGAGGCGGCCGCTGTCAGCCCTCCGTGGCGCTGAGCCTCCGGACGCGGTCGGCGTCGCACGTGCGAGGGCAGGTGACGCAGGTGTCCTCGGGGCGCAGCGTGTAGAAGAGGCAGCAGCTCGCCCGGTCGCGGGTCGGCAGTGGCTCGCCGCCCGGACCGCTCAGCTCACGGAAACCGGCCGTGCCGACGTACGGCTTGGTGGTGCCGGGCAGCAGTGCCTCCAGCTCCGCCATCGCGCGCCGCTCCTCGCCGAGCAGATGCGCGACGTACCAGAGCCCCTCGACGATCTCGTCGGTGGCCATGCCCCACAGGGCCCGCCTGCCGCGCCGCATCCGCGGCCCGAATCCGTCGAGCACGGGTCCGATGTGCTCGGCGACGGCGTCCCGCACCTCCGAGAGCAGCGCCTCCTCGTCCGGCACGATCCGGGCGCCGGGCAGCGCCGCGGCCGGGTCGCCGGGAAGGCAGGCGAAGTCACGCACCCGCACGGTCATCCGGCCGAGGGCCCGGTGGACGGACACGTTGGCGACGGGCAGTCGGGGCACCCGGCGGTCCAGAAACCAGGGGACCGTGATCAGCAGACAGGCCGGCCATGCGTACCGGTGGAGTCCGAAGCTGGCGACGACGTCGGCGCGGGCCTGCTGTCCGTAGTCACGCAGCACCTGTGCGTTGTCCCAGGCCAGGAAGGCGTCGAGGGCGGGACCGCCCGCCGCGAGGTCAGCCGCCGCGGCCCAGCCGGCCCCGCGGGGGGCCTGCTCGCCGTCCGTCAGCTCCTGGACGCGCAAGCCGGGAAACGCCGTTGTCAGGCGCGCGTACGCGTCCGTGAGGGGCGAGGAAGCGGCAGGCCGCGAGCTGGGGAGGACAGCGGGGACGGTCATGCAGGGACCACCGAATCGCGATCGTCAGCAGGTTAGCCTTACCTTACCCGAAGCGATCGATGTTTGAACTCCGCCCTCGTCCGCCTATCGTGCACAGGGGACCTGTGCCACGCGAGCCGGGCCCGGTACGAAGCCGGAGGAGGACCCGAGTGGAGCAGGGCAGAGCGCGCGCGAGCGCCGCGGTACGTCCCTACGCGCCCGCCTCCGTCCCCGGGCAGGTCCGCGGTGAGCAGGTCCCGGGCGGGGGCCCCGGCCAGAGCCGCGGTGAGGAGGCGCGCGGTGAGCACACGCACAGCGAGCCACCCGCACCCGGCACCGTCGTACGCCGCCATTCCGTACGCGGCCAGATCCTTCAGGCCCTGCGGGCCGCCCTCGTCAGCGGTGAGCTGCGCCCCGGCGAGGTCTACTCCGCGCCCGCCCTCGGGATGCGCTTCGGCGTCTCCGCCACCCCCGTACGCGAGGCGATGCAGCAGCTCGCCCTCGAAGGGGCGGTCGAGACCATCCCGAACCGCGGCTTCCGCGTCACTCTGCGCAGCGCCCGCGAGCTCGCCGAGCTGGCCGAGGTCCGTGCCCTCCTCGAGGTCCCGGTCATGCTCCGCCTCGCCCGCACCGTCCCGGCCGCCCGCTGGGCGGAGCTGTGGCCCCTCGCCGAGGCGACCGCGGCGGCCGCGGCCATCGGCGACCGTGCCAGCTACGCCGAGTCGGACCGCGCCTTCCACCGGGCGGTCCTCTCCCTCGCCGGCAACGACCAGCTCGTCGCCGTCGCGGACGATCTCCATCGCCGTTCCCAGTGGCCGCTGGTGAGCTCCCCGGCCCCCCGCAGGGCGGACCTCGTCGCCGACGCGGCCGAACACTCGGCGCTGCTGGAGGCGCTGATCGCTCAGGACCTGGCGGTGGTGAACTCGCTGGTGCGGGAACATTTCACCGGCGCGGACGGCTGAGGCGGGGCCGTTGCCGGACGCGGTTGTTCTGCTCGCGGGCCAGAGCGTACGAGGTGCGGTGTGGGCTCTGGCGAACCAGCTCGGAGTGGCCGCGCGGACACCGGGCGAGCTGGTCGGTGCCCTGACGGCCGACGCCCGCCGGAGGGTGGTCGTCCTGCCCGATCTGAACGCCGCCCACGATCCGGACGCGATCGCCGAACTCGTGTGCGCGCTCAGGGATCTGGGCCACATCGAGCTGATCACCGGGACCCGGTCGCAGGCGGCGGACGTGGCCGGCGCCGCGCCGGCCCTGGACGACCCCGCCGCGGTGTGCGCCGCGGACCCGTCACGGGTGACGACCGCGTACGAGCACCACGGCGACCCGCAGGGCGACCACGGCGGCCTGCGGTCGGCCTGGTTCCGGGCCGGCCCGTCGCTGATCCGCGACCAGCCGGTCTCCGGGCGGGCCCTGGTCCTGCTCACCGCTCTCGGTGACGACGCGGACCCGCGGCTGCGCCCCGCCCTCACCGAACTCGCCGCCGACGCGCCCTGGCAGGCCGACTGGACCCGGATACGCGGCGACGTCAGCCCGCCCTGGCCGGGTCCGGTGGCCGCACTCGCCAACGGCACCGGCCGCTGGGCGGGCCATCTCCTGGTGGCGGACCAGCGCGGTACGGTCCGCTCGCTGCACCCTGCCGACGCCGAGCCCGCGGCGGGCTCCGCCCCCATGCCCGTACGGATCAGGGCACTCGCGCCCGTACCCGACGGCACCCTGTTGATGCTGGACGAGCGGGGACGTCTGCACACCCACGGCCGTACGCCCCTGACGGAAGCCGTCACCGCCACGCTGGCGAAGCACCCGGGCACGGCGCTGGCCGCCACCGACGGCCTCGTACTCGCCGGCGACCGGCACGGCTCGCTGCATGCGTTCGGTCCGCGGGGCGTGCACCAGGCGGCCCCGCACCGCGGCCGGGTCACGTGCCTGACCGTGGTCCGCCGTCCCGCACCGCTGGTCTGCAGCGGAGGAGCGGACGGCACGGTCCGCACCTGGTCCCCGGGCAGGCCTCCGGCGTCCGCCCCTGTCGCCGAGCGTTCCTGTCCCGTGGTCGCCCTCTCGGGCGAGGGCCCGGCCCTGGCGGTCGCCTGGGCCGACGGCCTCGTGGAGCTCCACGACTTCGGAACGGGCGAGGTCCTGGGCTTCCGCCCGGGCCCGCCGGTCCGCGCGGTGGCGGTGGTCGCGGACCGGTCGGTGGTCATCGGCACGGACGAGGCCCTGATCCGCCTGACGGCGCGGTCTGCGCACTGAGGTCGGGCGCGGACTGCCACGCGGGCCAACACGGGCTTCAGCGCGTCTCTTTCGCACCTTCGGCCTGTGCCTCGCCCTGCGTTTCGGCCGGTGCTTCGCCCTGCCCATCGGCCTGGGCTTCGCTGCGCTTGTGCCGCCACACGGAGAGGGCCCCGATGCCTCCCGCGGCGACGAAGAAGCCCACCTTCACGGCGGCTTTGGCGGAGAGCCAGGCGATGCCCCAGCGAAACCCCCAGCCCAGCCACCACACGAGCGCGCAGACGGCCCCCGCGGCGAGAAGCCCCGCCGCGACACCCAGGGCGGTGCGCTTCCACGTCCGCCCGTCGGTGGTTTCCCCCGTGTCACTGTTCATGCGGATCACGCTAGGGGCCGTGCCGCCGGGCCTCGTCGGCTCGAAGGACGATCGTGCCTGCGACTTTCGTCGCGGCGTCCGCCCGGGAGACGAGCCGAAGGTCGCTAGGGCCTCTCGTTCGGATCAGGCCGGGCTCGCGTGCCCCGGTGCCGTACCTCGCTGTGTTGTCGTCAGTCGCCAATGTCCCCCGTAGCCCTTCGGGCACGGGAGGTGCCCCCACCGCAGTGGCTCCTTTCTCCGCCTTGCGATGCACGGCACCGGACCCCGCTCGCTGATCCGGCCTGATCCGAACGAGAGGCCCTGGTCCGGCGGTTCGGGAGGGGTTCGCCGGTCCGTGCCGGACGGGGATGCGTCAGGCCGCCGGCGCCGGTGGTGCCAACTGGTCCGCGAGCCACGTCGGTACGCCACCCAGCAACCGGAACAACCGGGTGGCCTCGGCGCGCAACCGGCCCGCCTCCGGCTCCGGTTCGGTGTCGGCGAGGGCGGCGAGCGCCGGGGCCGTGCCGATGAGATAACCCAGCTCCTCGCGGATACGGAGCGACTCCGTGAAGCCGTGCCGGGCCTCGGCCAGTTCGCCGTCGCGCAGCGCGAGCGCGGCGAGATGGCGCCAGGTGAACGAGAGCAGCAGGGTGTCGCCGTGGGCGACGGCGCCCGCGTGCGCGCGCTGGTAGGCGGCGCGGGCGGCCTGCGGGGAGTCGGCGAGGTGTTCGGCGATCAGACCGCGGCGGAAGTCCAGGAGAGGGCGGCCGGGCGCGGACGGATCGAGCAGGGCGGCCGCCCGGCCGAGCGCGGCGCGAGCCTCGTCCGCCCGGTCACGCACGCTCAGCACGGTCGACGCGTACGCGAGTTGCCCGCGTTCGCAGGCCGCCGCGCCCCGCTCGTCGTCGTCGCCGGCCGCGGCCTCCGCGGTACGCAGGGCGTCCTCCGCGTCCTCCCAGCCCTTGCCGGTGAACAGACAGCGCTCGACGAGCAGTGCCGCGCGCTGCAGCGTGAGCGCGGGAGACCCGGTGTGCGGGGCGAGCAGCGCCGCCGCGTCGGCCCAACAGCCGCGCGAACGCAGCCGCCATACCGCGGTCTGGAGTGGATCGTCACCTGCTGTGGTTCCGTAACCAGACATGGCGGTATGCGCCACATTGCCCTCCCCGAGCGCGCCATTGTGCTGTTGAGTCAGACCGAATCTCAGCATGGATCAGCGTGCCTGGCCAAGAGGTCTGGTGAATGAATTCACAATCGCCGTGGGTTCAACCGGTGCAGGCGGATGGAATTCGCCGGGATTCAACGGCCACTGGTCAGCTTGTCGTCAATTCGGGTGAACGGGCGTACGCCGTTTGACATCCGGCGCTGTGGGAAACCGGCCGTGGCCGAACTCCCACACCGGAGGTGAAGGTTGCGCGGCGCGAAGCCGGCGCCCCGCCGGAGGGCGCGGGGGTCCTGCCCCCACGCTCGCGCCTCCGCCTAGTGCCCCTCCCGGCGAGCTTTGCCCTGTCGGGCAAACATTGCCGGTCGCGGCACTAGGTCCTGTCCGGGCGATCTTCGAGGAACAGGCCGCGGCGTCGGATGCATGGGGTCTCCCCAGGCCCGGAGGGCCGAGGGGACGCATCGCAAGGCGGTGGGGGCACCTCCCAGCGGCAGCTGGGGGAGATCGCCCTCGTACTGGGTGTACTTGGGCGACTCCGACAACGCAGCGAGGTGCCGCAGCTGGGGGTACTCCCCCTGGCTGCGCCGGGGGCACCCCCACCCAGGCGAAGCTCTGGGGGAGCGTCGCGGCCCCGACAAGATCGCCCGGACAGGGCCTAGGACATCCGCAGCGCCAGGAAGAAGTCCAGCTTGTCCTCGAGTCGCGACAGGTCCCGCCCCGTCAGCTGCTCGATCCGGCCCACCCGGTACCGCAGTGTGTTCACATGCAGGTGCAGCCGGGTCGCACAGCGCGTCCAGGAGCCGTCGCAGTCCAGGAACGCCTCCAGGGTCGGGATCAGTTCCGCGCGGTGCCTGCGGTCGTAGTCGCGCAGCGGGTCGAGGAGGCGTGCCGTGAAGGCCCGGCGGACGTCGTCGGGGACGAACGGCAGCAGCAGGACGTGCGAGGCGAGCTCGTGGTGGCCGGCCGCGCACACCCGGCCCGGGCGTGCCGCGGCGACGCGGCGGGCGTGCCGGGCCTCTTCCAGGGCGCCGCGCAGGCCCTCCGCCGAGTGGACGGCGGCGCTGACGCCGAGGGTGAGGCGGCCGTCGCCGTCGAGCCCCGCGGACAGAGGGTCGCGGACGGCGGCGAGCAGGGCGTCCGCGTGCAGCCCGATGCCGGCCGTGTCGGCCATGTCGGGGGGTGTGCTGTCGAGCAGGTCGGCGTCCGCGGTGACGGTGACCGCGGGCAGGGGCACGAGCGCGATCGCCTCGTCCCCGGTGTGCGCCACGGCGATGCGGTCGGCGGAGTCCGAACCCGTCGTCGCGGGGTCGACCAGGATCTCCTCCAGCAGCGACTGGGTGACGGGGCCGGCCTCGATCGGGGCATCGCCGCCTTCCTGCTCCCACTCGACGCGCGCGACGACGACCTGCCAGTGCGGCGCGGTGCCGAGGCCGGGGAGCAGTACGGGTGCGGCGACCCGCAGCCGGGCCGCGATCTCGGCGGGCGCGGCGCCGGCCTGGACGAGTTCCAGGACCTCCTGGGCGAGCCGGCGCCGTACCGTACGGGCCGCGTCGCGCCGGTCCCGCTCGACGGCGATCAGCTGGGTGACGCCCTGCAGCAGGTCGAGGCGGGCCGCGGGCCAGTCGGAGGCGTCGGCCTCGACCGCGAGCAGCCAGTCGGACAGCACGGTCTCACGGACGTCCCGGGACGCCGGGACGGCGCCGCGTCCGGTGTTACGGATCGGGAAGAGCGAATAGGTGACGCCCGCGGCGGTCGCGCGGTGCGGGCCGCGCCGTCCGGTCCGGGTCGCCGTCAGATGCTCCGCGGCGAGCGCGGCGCTCGCCTCGGCGGTCAGCGGCTCACCGGCCCCCGCGATCTGCCGGCCGGTGGGGGAGAGGACCCAGGCCCGAAGGTCCAGGTCGGAGCCGAGGAGGTCGAGAACCACCTCGGGGCCGCCGCCCGTGGGTCCGGAGGTCATCAGCCGGCGGTGCCGGTCGACGACGGCGGCCAGATCCCCGGCCCGCTCGCCGGAAACCTGTCGCACCACATACTCGGTGATCGTCGCGAACGCAACGTCCTCATTGACCGCGAACACCGGCAGCCGGTGCCGTACGCACGCCTGCACGAGGTCGTCGGGGATGTCTCCGAGCTCCGCCTCGCCCGCCGCGAGCCCCGCGACCCCCGCGCTTGCGAGAATACGTACAAAAGGCTCGGAATCATCGGCGGTGCGTCGCCAGGCGAGCCCGGTGAGGACCAGCTCACCGCCCGAGAGGTAGCGGCTCGGGTCCCGTAGGTCGGTCGTCATCACGCCGCGGACGGTGCGGTCCAGCTCGTCGTCGCCGCCGAGCAGCCGCAGTCCCAGCGCGTCGGTCTCCAGCAGTGCGCGCAGCCGCATCTCGTCGCCGCCGATCTGTCTCGTTGTTGCCGTTGGACTGTGCTGATGGGTGTGCCGTTGGTTTCGGGAGGAAAGCGGAGAGGTTACTGAGCCTCGCCTTTCGTTCGAATCTACAAGACGAGGGTGGCGACCAGCCAACTCCTTCATGGTTTCGGTGACTGCACCGGGCGGGACGGTGCTTGTGTACTTGGGCCACACCGCGTTAACAGGACATGAATAACCAGTCCAGGGCCGGCCGTCCCCAGCCCCTGAGAACGACCGAATCACGTAGAAGAGAGCCACTCATGGACTTCCTTCGCCCCGCCAGCTGGGAGGAGGCGCTCGCTGCCAAAGCAGAGCACCCCACCGCTGTGCCCATTGCGGGTGGCACCGACATCATGGTCGAGATCAACTTCGACCACCGGCGGCCCGAGTACCTCCTGGACCTGAACCGCATCGTCGAGCTGCGCGAATGGGAAGTCGGCGAGGAGAACGTCCGTCTGGGCGCCTCCGTCCCGTACACCCAGATCATGGAGAACCTGCGGGCCGAGCTGCCCGGCCTGGCACTCGCCTCGCACACCGTCGCCTCGCCGCAGATCCGCAACCGCGGCGGCGTCGGCGGCAACCTCGGCACCGCGTCCCCGGCCGGTGACGCCCACCCGGCCCTGCTGGCCGCCGGCGCCGAGGTCGAGGTCGAGTCCGTACGGGGTGCGCGCTTCATCCCCATCGATGAGTTCTACACCGGCGTGAAGCGCAACGCGCTCGCCCCGGACGAGCTCATCAGGGCCGTCCACATCAAGAAGGCCGACGGGCCCCAGCAGTACTCGAAGGTCGGCACCCGCAACGCGATGGTCATCGCGGTGTGCGCCTTCGGTATCGCTCTGCACCCCGAGGCCCGCACGGTGAAGACCGGCATCGGCTCGGCCGCGCCCACCCCGGTGCGCGCCAGGGCCGCCGAGGAGTTTTTGAACGCCGCGCTCGAAGAAGGCGGCTTCTGGGAGAGCGGCAAGATCATCACTCCCTCGATCGCCAAGCAGTTCGCGGAGCTGGCCTCCGCCGCCTGCAACCCGATCGACGACGTCCGTGGCACCGCCAAGTACCGCCGTCACGCGGTCGGCATCATGGCCCGCCGCACGCTCGGCTGGACCTGGGAGCAGTACCGCGGCACCGGCCGCACGCTTGAAGGAGCTGCATAACCATGCGCGTGAATTTCACGGTCAACGGCCGTAAGCAGGAAGCCGACGACGTCTGGGAGGGCGAGAGCCTCCTCTACGTGCTGCGTGAGCGCCTGGGCCTGCCCGGTTCCAAGAACGCCTGTGAGCAGGGCGAGTGCGGCTCCTGCACGGTCCGCCTCGACGGGGTGCCGGTGTGTTCGTGTCTGGTCGCCGCCGGTCAGGTCGAGGGCCGCGAGGTCGTCACCGTCGAGGGTCTGGCGGACTTCGCCAAGCAGCGCTCCGAGCACGGCGGTGCCTGTGGCACCGGCGCCTGCGGCACGTCCCTGCAGGAAGCCCAGCAGTGGAACGCGAAAGGCACCGATTCGCAGACCGGCGAAGGCGTGGAACTCGCCCCGATCCAGCAGGCGTTCATCGACGCCGGCGCAGTGCAGTGCGGCTTCTGCACCCCGGGTCTGCTGGTCGCGGCCGACGAGCTGCTGGAGCGCAACGCCTCCCCGTCCGACGCGGACATCCGCGAGGCGCTCTCCGGCAACCTCTGCCGCTGCACCGGCTACGAGAAGATCCTCGACGCGGTCCGCCTCGCGGCCGCCCGTCAGGAAGAGGCGGTCTGAGCACCATGGCGCTGAATCCACGAGTCGCCGCCGTCCCGGCAGGCACACCCACCAAGGTCACCCAGGGATCGCAGACCAAGGGCGGCATCGGCGAGTCCACGCTGCGCCCCGACGGCACCCTCAAGGTCACCGGTGAGTTCGCGTACTCCTCGGACATGTGGCACGAGGACATGCTCTGGGGCCAGACGTTGCGCTCCACCGTCGCGCACGCCGAGATCAAGTCGATCGACATCTCCGAGGCCGTGGCGATGCCCGGTGTGTACGCGGTGCTGACGTACGACGACCTGCCGGCCGAGATGAAGAACTACGGCCTGGAGATCCAGGACACCCCGGTCCTCGCGCACAAGAAGGTCCGCCACCACGGCGAGCCGGTGGCCCTGGTCGCCGCCGACCACCCGGAGACCGCGCGCCGCGCCGCCGCCAAGATCAAGGTCGAGTACGCCGAGCTGCCGCTCATCACCGACGAGGCCTCGGCGACCGCGCCCGGCGCGGTCCTGGTCCACGAGGGTCGCGACGACCACCACATCGGTCACGTCCCGCACCCGAACATCGTGCACCGCCAGCCGATCGTCCGCGGCAACGCCGACGAGGCCGCGAAGCGCGCCGACGTGATCGTCAAGGGCGAGTACACGTTCGGCATGCAGGACCAGGCCTTCCTCGGCCCCGAGTCCGGCCTCGCCGTACCCGCCGAGGACGGCGGTGTCGACCTGTACGTCGCCACCCAGTGGCTGCACTCGGACCTCCGCCAGATCGCCCCGGTCCTCGGCCTGCCCGAGGAGAAGGTCCGTATGACGCTCTCCGGCGTCGGCGGCGCCTTCGGCGGCCGCGAGGACCTGTCGATGCAGATCCACGCCTGCCTGCTGGCGCTGCGCACCGGCAAGCCAGTCAAGATCGTCTACAACCGGTTCGAGTCCTTCTTCGGGCACGTCCACCGCCACCCGGCGAAGCTCTACTACGAGCACGGCGCCACCAAGGACGGCAAGCTCACGCACATGAAGTGCAGGATCGTCCTGGACGGCGGCGCCTACGCGTCGGCCTCCCCGGCGGTCGTCGGCAACGCCTCCTCCCTCTCCGTCGGCCCGTACGTCATCGACGACGTCGACATCGAGGCGATCGCGCTCTACACCAACAACCCGCCCTGTGGCGCGATGCGCGGCTTCGGCGCCGTCCAGGCGTGCTTCGCCTACGAGGCGCAGATGGACAAGCTGGCGGCGGAGCTGGGTATCGACCCGGTCGAGTTCCGGCAGCTGAACGCCATGGAGCAGGGCACGATCATGCCGACCGGCCAGCCGGTCGACTCGCCGGCCCCGGTGGCCGAGCTGCTGCGCCGCATCAAGGCCCGCCCGCTCCCGCCGGAGCGCCAGTGGGAGGTCGCCGGCGGTGACGCGGACGTACGCGCCCTGCCCGGCGGTCTGTCCAACACCACGCACGGCGAGGGCGTCGTCCGCGGTGTCGGCTACGCGGTCGGCATCAAGAACGTCGGCTTCTCCGAGGGCTTCGACGACTACTCCACCGCCAAGGTGCGCATGGAGGTCATCAACGGTGAGCCGGTCGCGACCGTGCACACCGCGATGGCGGAGGTCGGCCAGGGCGGTGTCACCGTCCATGCCCAGATCGCCCGCACGGAGCTGGGCGTCACGCAGGTGACGATCCACCCGGCCGACACGCAGGTCGGCTCCGCCGGCTCCACCTCGGCGTCCCGCCAGACGTACGTCACCGGCGGCGCGGTCAAGAACTCCTGCGAGGCCGTCCGCGAGAAGGTCCTGGAGATCGGCCGCCGCAAGTTCGGCTCCTACCACCCGGCCTGGGCCACCGCCGAGCTGCTGCTCGAAGGCGGCAAGGTCGTCACCGACGGCGGCGAGGTCCTCGCCGACCTGGTCGATGTGCTGGAGGACGAGGCCGTCGAGCTGGAGCTCGAGTGGCGCCACCGTCCCACCGAGGCCTTCGACCTGCGCACCGGTCAGGGCAACGGCCACGTCCAGTACTCGTTCGCCGCGCACCGCGCGGTCGTCGAGGTGGACACGGAGCTGGGCCTGGTCAAGGTCATCGAGCTGGCCTGCGCCCAGGACGTCGGCAAGGCGCTCAACCCGCTGTCCGTCGTCGGCCAGATCCAGGGTGGCACCACCCAGGGCCTGGGCGTGGCGGTCATGGAGGAGATCATCGTCGACCCGAAGACCGCGAAGGTGCGCAACCCCTCCTTCACGGACTATCTGATCCCCACGATTCTCGACACGCCGACCATCCCGGTCGATGTGCTCGAACTGGCCGATGAGCACGCCCCGTACGGGCTCCGTGGCATCGGCGAGGCCCCGACCCTGTCGTCCACCCCGGCCGTCCTCGCGGCGATCCGGAACGCGACGGGGCTGGAGCTCAACAGGACGCCGGTACGCCCCGAGCACCTCACCGGCACGTAACCCTCCGGGGGGTTGGGGGGACTTCGTCCCCCCCGGCCCCCATAACCCCCCCTCCGGGGGAGGTGACCTGGGGACTCGTCCTCGGACCGCTTCCCCTCTTCGGGGGAGGTGGCCCGGGGACTCGTCCCCGCACCGCTTCCCCCTCCGGGGCGGAGGTGGTCCGTGGGACCTGTCTCCCGGACCGCTTCCCCTCCAGGGGAGGTGACCCGGGGACTCGTCCCCTGGACCCCTCCCCCGACCGGAGCGGAGGTGACCCGGGGACTCGTCCCCGGACCGCCTCCAACCCGGAGCCGCACCGCTCGCGGTCAGCAGCAACACCCGGCAACACCCAGCAACACCCGAAGAACTGCAGAGTCGAGCCAGTCCCCGTGGCTCCCCGATCTGCAGCCCCGTTCGTCTCGGGCCGTCCCCCGGGTCGTGCAGCCAACGCAAGATCCCAAATCCCGCAGCTTGTCTGACGTTCCAAGTCTTATGCGGGTGCCCCTTTGAACCTTGGGAGTAGGCACCATGACCCAGTCGTCAGTGGAGCCCAAGACCGCATCGGAGGACGCGGGCCCCGGCTCGCACGTCCCCGCCGGTAGGTCTTGGCTCGACCGGTACTTTCACATATCCGAAAGAGGATCGACGGTCGCGCGTGAGGTGCGCGGCGGCATCACCACCTTCATGGCGATGGCGTACATCCTTTTGCTCAACCCCCTGATCCTCAATGGCAAGGACGTTGCGGGCAATGTCCTCAGCCAGCCGGGACTCATCACTGCGACTGCCTTCGCGGCCGCCGCGACCACCCTGCTGATGGGCTTCGTCGGCAAGGTTCCGCTCGCCCTCGCGGCCGGCCTGAGCGTCTCCGGCGTTCTCGCCTCGCAAGTAGTGCCCCAGATGACCTGGCCGCAGGCCATGGCCATGTGCGTGGCATACGGCCTGGTGATCTGCCTCCTGGTGGTCACCGGTCTGCGTGAGCTGATCATGAACGCGATCCCGCTCCCGCTGAAGCACGGCATCACCATGGGCATCGGCCTGTTCATCGCCCTGATCGGCCTCGTCAAGTCGGGCTTCGTCGGCAAGGGCTCGGAGTTCGGACCGCCGGTCACCCTCGGCGTCGGCGGCGAGCTCGCGGGCTGGCCCGTCCTGATCTTCTGCTTCACCCTGCTCCTGATCTTCATGCTGCAGGCCCGCGCGATCCCCGGCGCGATCCTGATCGGCATCGTCGTCGGCACCGTGGTCGCGGTCGTCGTCCACAACGTGGCCGGCCTCGACGCCAAGGCATGGAACATGGCCCCGCCGGAGCTCGGCGGCAGCGCGGTCTCCATGCCCGACTTCTCGCTCTTCGGACACGTCGAGTTCGGCGGCTGGGGCGACGTCGGGGCGATCACCGTCGGCTTCATCGTCTTCACGCTGGTGCTGGCCGGCTTCTTCGACGCCATGGCCACCATCATCGGTGTCGGCACCGAAGCCAACCTCGCCGACGACAAGGGCCGGATGCCCGGTCTGTCGAAGGCGCTGTTCATCGACGGTGCCGGCGGTGCGATCGGCGGTGTCTCGGGCGGCTCCGGCCAGACCGTGTTCGTCGAATCGGCCACCGGCGTCGGAGAGGGAGCCAGGACCGGCCTCGCCTCGGTCGTCACCGGCCTGTTCTTCGCCGCGTGCCTCTTCTTCACGCCGCTCACCGCGATCGTGCCGCCCCAGGTCGCCTCCGCGGCCCTGGTCGTTATCGGCGCGATGATGATGCAGAACGCCAAGCACGTGGACTGGAGCGACCGCTCGGTCGCCATCCCGGTCTTCCTCACCGTCGTGCTGATGCCGTTCACCTACAGCATCACCCCGGGTGTGGCCGCCGGAGTCATCTCCTACGTCGCCATCAAGGCGGCCCAGGGCAAGGCCCGTGAGGTGGGCGGCTTCATGTGGGGCCTGACCGCGATCTTCATCGTGTTCTTCGCCCTCAACCCGATCGAAGGGTGGCTGGGGGTCCACTGACCCCGCCCAGGTCCTGTCCGCCCGATCGAGCCCGAGGCAAGATCGGGCGGACGGGACCCAGCCCCCGCGCATTCCCCGACCCCCTGAGGAGAAGACATGCTGGACATCGCCGACGAGCTGCACCGGTGGGTCGAGCAAGGGCGTGACTTCGCCGTCGCCACCGTGGTGGCGGTCGGCGGCAGTGCGCCCCGTCAGCCCGGTGCCGCGCTCGCCGTCGACGGCGAGGGCTCGGCGATCGGGTCGGTCTCCGGGGGATGCGTCGAGGGCGCCGTGTACGACCTGTGCCGGCAGGCGCTCGAGGACGGCGAAACCGTCCTCGAGCGCTTCGGGTACAGCGACGAGGACGCCTTCGCCGTCGGTCTGACCTGCGGCGGGATCATCGACATCCTCGTCACCCCGGTACGCGCGGACTCTCCCGCCAGGGAGATCTTCGCGGCCGCGCTGACCACCGCCGCGCGAGGGGAGGCAGCGGCGGTCGCGCGGATCATCGACGGACCCGCCGAGCTGATGGGCCGCGCCCTGCTCGTCCGTACGGACGGCTCGTACGACGGCGGCCTCGGCGGCCACCCGGAACTGGACCGCACCGCCGCCGGCGAGGCCCGCGCCATGCTGGACGCCGGCCGTACCGGCACCGCCGTCATCGGCGCCGACGGCGCCCGCTGCGGGCGGCCGCTGACCCTGCTCGTCGAGTCGAGCGTCCCCGCCCCCCGGATGATCGTCTTCGGTGCGATCGACTTCGCGTCCGCGCTGGTGCGGGTCGGGAAGTTCCTCGGCTACCACGTGACCGTGTGCGACGCCCGCCCGGTCTTCGCGACGAAACTGCGCTTCCCCGAGGCGGACGAGATCGTCGTCGACTGGCCGCACAGATACCTGGAGTCGACCCCGACCGACAGCCGTACGGTGCTGTGCGTCCTCACCCATGACGCCAAGTTCGACGTCCCCCTGCTGGAACTGGCGCTGAAGCTGCCCGTCGCCTACGTCGGCGCGATGGGCTCCCGCCGCACCCACGAGGACCGCAACACACGGCTGCGCGAGGTCGGCGTCACCGAGCTGGAACTCGCCCGGCTGCGCTCGCCGATCGGCCTCGACCTGGGCGCCCGTACGCCCGAGGAGACGGCCCTGTCGATCGCGGCGGAGATCGTCGCCGGCCGGCGCGGCGGCAGCGGGATCTCACTGACCGGCGCGCACACCCCGATCCACCACGACGAGCCGCGCATACCGGCCCAGGTCGTCCCCTCCGTCGCCTGACGGCGCGCCGCCCGGTCGGCGCCCCGGTCCGGTCCGTGGTGAAGGCGACCGGGGCCACCCTCGTCGCCACCCGACCCCGGTCCGCCGCGCCGGCGGGCCGGCATCAGGCGGGCAAAGCCGACATCGGGCGAGCAAAGAGATCAAAAGATAAGATCGAGGCATGGCTGAGCGGCCCGCAGCGCCGACCGCGCCCGAGCTGGTCATCGAAACCGACGGGGGCTCGACGTTGATGAGCCCGGGCCGGGTGTACCACGTCGGCCGCGACCCCATGAGCGAGATCGTCCTCGACGACGCCCGGGTGTCGTGGCACCACGCCGTCCTCAGGACCGTGGCCGGCCAATGGACGCTGGAGGACGCGAACAGCACCAACGGCACCTACGCGGAGGGCTGCCGCATCCAGGAGTCGGACGTGGGTCCCGGCACCGTCATACGGTTCGGCAACCCCGACGACGGCCCCCGCGCGGTCCTCGTCGGCTCGGCGGCCCCGCCGGAGCCCGCGTCGCCGCGCCCGCCCGGCGAGGCCCGCCTCTCCGCCGTCTCCATGCCCTCCGCCACCGGCACGTTCCAGCAGCCCACCACCGTGCGCCCGCTGCCCACCCGAACGGTCCGCATCGGCCGCGGCGCCGACAACGACGTCGTCATCGACGACCTCGTGGTCTCCCGCCGCCACGCCGAACTGCGCATCCAACCGGACGGTACGTTCGAGATCGCCGATGTCGGCAGCCACAACGGCACCTATCTCAACGGGCAGCCCATCACCCTCGCCACGGTCTCCGCCGGGGACATCATCGGCGTCGGCCACTCCGCGTTCCGCCTCGTCGGCGACGAGCTGCAGGAGTTCGTCGATTCCGGCGAGGTCTCGCTGGACGTCCAGGATCTCGGCGTCGCCGTCGACGAGGGCCGCAAGGTCCTCCTCGAACATGTCTCGTTCCCCGTCGGCGAGAAGTGCCTGCTCGCCGTCGTCGGACCCAGCGGCGCCGGAAAGTCGACCCTCCTGAACGCGCTCACCGGACTGCGCCCCGCCGACCACGGCACCGTCCTCTACGACGGCCGCGATCTGTACCGCGACTACGCCGAGCTGCGCCGGCGCATCGGACTCGTACCGCAGGACGACATCCTGCACATCCAGCTCACCGTCCGGCGGGCCCTCGGCTACGCCGCCGAACTGCGCTTCCCCGAGGACACCACGCCCGCGGAACGCGAGGCACGGGTCGAGGAGGTCATCCGTGAGCTGGGCCTCGAACAGCGCGCGGAGCAGACCATTCACAGTCTCTCCGGCGGCCAGCGCAAGCGGGTCAGCGTCGCCCTGGAGCTGCTGACGAAGCCGTCTCTGCTCTTCCTCGACGAGCCCACCTCTGGCCTCGACCCGGGGATGGACCGCTCGGTGATGAACATGCTGCGAGGCCTCGCCGACGACGGCCGTACGGTCATCGTCGTCACCCACAGCGTGCTCAGCCTCGAGGTGTGCGACCGGCTGCTGGTGATGGCGCCCGGCGGCCGGGTCGCCTACTTCGGCAAGCCCGAGGACGCCCTCGCCTTCTTCGGCTTCGAGGAGTGGCCCGAAGCCTTCGAGGCGTTCGAGAACGATCGCGGACGCGACTGGGCGGGGCAGTACCTCGCATCGCCGTTCCACCGCCAGTACATCGACGCGAGCGCGCAGCCCCGGCTCGCCCGCGAGCGGCTGCCCCAGGGTTTCGCGCAGCCCCCGCCCAAGTCGCAGAGGTGGGTCGCCCAACTGCAGACCCTCGTACGGCGTTACGTGGCCGTGCTGAGCACCGACCGGACCTTCATGTTCGTCATGGTCGCGCTGCCGTTCGGGATGGGCGGCATGGCCCGGCTCATGGCCGGCAGAAAACTCGACGCGGAAACCGCGATCAATACCCTGCTCGTCCTGGTCGTGGGTGCGGTCCTGACCGGGGCGGCGAACGCGGTGCGCGAACTCGTCAAGGAACGCGTCATCTACCGGCGGGAGCGCGCCGTCGGGCTGTCCAGATCCGCCTATCTGACGTCCAAGGTGGTGGTGCTGGGCATGATCACGGTCGTCCAGGCCGTCGTCATCACCCTCGTCGGACTCTTCGGCGTCAATCTCAACACTCCCGGCGGCGAGGGCGTCCTGATGCCGCCGCTCATCGAGATCACCCTGGCCGTCGCGCTGCTGGCGTTCTGCTCGATGATGGTCGGCCTCGTCATCTCCGCACTGGTGAGCAAGGAAGAGGTCACCATGCCTCTGCTGGTGCTCATGACCATGGTCCAGATCGTCTTCTGCGGTGCTCTGTTGACGCTGTACGACACGGTGGGCCTGGAGCAGCTGACATGGCTGGTGCCGGCCCGGTGGGGCTTTGCGGCCTCGGCGGCGACGATCGACCTCGGCAGAATCGTGCCGGAGAAGCAGTTCGCCGACCCGCTGTTCGAGCACGCCGCCGACGCGTGGCTGATCAGCATGGGCGTCCTGGTGGTGTACTGCATCGCGCTCTGGTTCGTCGTCGCCCGGCTGCTGCGACGTCATGAGCCCGCGATCATGCGAAAGTAGAGAGCGGTGACGACGTGATCGATTCCGTTTCCGTGCCGGGCTTCCGGCCCACCCATGTCGTCCCCGGTGACGGGATCGCCACCTGGGAGGCCCCCGACATCAACCGTCCCAGCGCGCCGCTGGACCCCTTCCTGCCGGTCGAGCTCGTCGACCGGCGCGGCGACTGGGGCCAGATCCTGTGCGCCAACGGCTGGTCGGCCTGGGTCGACGGCCGGCTGCTCATCGCCGTACCGCAGGCCCCGCCGGCGGCCGGGCAGCCGCTCGCCCGTACGGCGGACCCGCGGCCGCTGCTCGCCCGGGCGGAGAAAGCCCTGGCCGACTACCGCAGCGTGGTGGAGTCGCTGGCCGCGGGCCAGGTGGACGGCGAGACCTTCCGCACTCGCACCCGCGGTCTGCACGTGGGGATTCTCGTGGACGGCGAGGCGGTGTGGCTGTACGAAGCCGAACACGAGCGGTGGGTGTACTGCGACGGCAAGCGGCTGGCCACCTTCGCGACCGAATCGCCGCCGCAGGACGTACCCATGGACAGCAAGCCCTCGGGCGGAGCTCCGGCGGAGAAGCCCGCCGACCCGACGCCGACGCAGATCGTCACTCCGGGCGGGCCCACACCGCCGGCCCCCGGTACGGGTGGTGGTCAGGGAGGCGCCGGCGGCGGGTGAACGACCTTCGCGGGTGAACGACTTCAATCAAGTCCGGTACGCCCAGGTACACGTCCGTACGCCCAGGTACTACAAGATTGCACGAACACGCCAGTACACCCGGGTCAGTACCACTGCGACCGGTCGCGGGGCCGGTCCCGGGCCGGGACGCCGGGGGCGGTCTCCACCTCGCCGCGGCGCCGTACCCGGGCGGCCATCAGGGAACCGAGCAGCCCGGCGACGAGCCCCCAGACCAGACCGAGGCCAACGGCCGTCCACAGATGGGGCTGCAGCTGCACCTCGCCGCCCAGCCCCTCGAGGTCCCCGATGCCGATCAGGGACAGCGCGAACCGGGCGGAGAGCGGGCTGAGCAGGCAGACCACCAGCACGGTGAGAGCCAGTGCCACGCCCATGTGCAGGGCGTGCTGCCAGGGCCGCATGCGCGCCGGTGAGCGCACCGCCATGAGGAACGCCGCGGCGAGCACCAGGACGACGGCCACGACCACGAGCCACCACAGCTGCGCGTTGTGCTCGGCGAGCGTGGAGACATTCAGCGTCGCCGTGTCCCCGGTGCGCAGGACAGCGTCCAGCGACTGCGGCATCGGCAGCCCGAAGGGCCCTTCCACCCGGCCGTTCCAGGAGGCGCCGAGGCCGAGGGTGAGCGACGGCCAGGCGATGTTGGGCAGGCCCAGCAGGATCACCGCGAACGTCCGGTCCGGGTGACCGCGGGTCGCGGCGACCACGAGCCCGACGCACAGGCCCGCGACGACGTACGCGAGCAGCAGCGCGACCATCGCGAACGCGGCCGGGCGGACCGACTCCTGAAAGCGCACCAGCCGGGTGGGCAGCGGAGCCTTCCGGGACACCAGGAGCGCCATCGCGACCACACCGACGAGCCACAGCAGGCCGAAGAGGAGCGTGAGTCCCACGTCCGCCCGGAAGCCGACCTTCGGCGAGGCGTCGAGGAAGTCGCCGATGTCGCCGACCAGGGAGTCCTTGCCGAGCGAGAGGTCGAAGGTGTGCCGGGCCAGTCCGGCGAGCCCCGCGAGCCCCAGCAGCCACAGGACCGCGAGCTGGACGAACCGGCCGAGCAGCTCACGGGTCCGGGCCACGGCGCGGTGCCGCAGCGGCCGCAGGAACAACCCGGCCGTCACCAGGGCGCCGACGAGGCTCACGGACAAGGGCATGACAGCGAGTTCGGCCTGAGACTCGGCGACGAAGCCCGCGTCCCCGGCGAGATCCACGGTGCCGCCGGCCGCCATGACGACGAGGGCGGCGACGACATGCGGGAAGGCGCCGTCGGGGAGGTCCGCCCCGCCCGCCGCCCACAGACCCAGTGCGGCCACCACGATCATGGCGGCGAGGCCCGCGAGGACCGCCACCAGCGCGTCGCGCCAGTCCCGTACGGTGTGTGCGGCACCGGCCCTTGCGGTCGATGGGTACTGGCTCACTCTGTCCACGGTAGGCAGCGAAGAGGTTCCCCGCGCGCCGGAGGGTCCGACCCCGGTCCGGCTTGCGGGCTGCGCGGGAGCGGAGCACACAATTGGGGGAAGGCTTCTCCGAATCTCTGGGACAGCTGGGATGTCCGGGACCGCCGGAACGCGGGAGTCCGGGACGTCTGGGAAGTAGAGCCCGTGAGCGCCCAACCGCCGTCAGGCCGACCCACCGGACCCCCGTCCGGACCCCTGTCGGGCCCGGAACAGCCGCCACCGCCGCCACCCCCCGAGCCACCGGGCGGGCCGCCGAGCGGGCCTCCCAGCGGCGGGGGAGGGGCAGGACCGTCCGGCGGTGGCCCGTCAGGTCCCAAGGGCCCCGCGGGCGCCGGAGCGGGCAACGGGGGCCCCTGGTGGCGCTCCATACCGAGGATCGCGTCGATCGCCGCGGTGCTCGCCGCGGCCGTCGCCCTCGCCATCGTCCTCACCCGCCCCGAACCCGCGTACGGTGGCGAGGTCCTCCTGGAGACCGCGAGTTCGACCGGCCCCGACCCCTTCACGGCGTCCACGGCACGCGCCACCGCGACGACGCAACCGGCCGCGGTCCTGCCACGCGGGGCCACCACCGCGACGCCGACCGAAGGCAACGTCACCCGCGGCGTGCGGGGTTCGATCCCCGGTCTGTACGGCGGGACCCGGGAGCTCGCCAGTTGCGACACCGAGATGCAGATCCGCGAACTCTCCGCCGCGCCCGCAAAGAACACCGCCTTCGCATCGGCCCTCGGCATCGCGCCGTCCGCGGTCCCCGGCTATCTCCGCTCCCTGACCCCTCTCACCCTGCGGATGGACACCCGGGTCACCAACCACAGCTACGTCGACGGCAAAGCCACCCCCTACCAGGCCGTGTTGCAGGCCGGCACCGCCGTCCTCGTCGACGACCGCGGAGTGCCGCGCGTGCGGTGCGCCTGCGGGAACCCGCTGGCGCCCCCTGTCATCGTCCGCGGCGGCGCGCCCCAGCAGAAGGGCGAGGCCTGGCCCGGATACCGCGCGTCCAACACCGTGGCCATTCAGTCCTCGCCGACGGCCGTGAAGACCTTCGTGGCGTACGACCCCAAGGACGAGACGTACTTCGCCCGTGAGCGCGGAGACGCCACCGGCGGGACGGACAAGCCGGCCCCGGCGCCCCGTCATCCCCTGACCCCGGTCCCGGCCCCGTTCGTGCCGACGCCCACCGGACCCACCGACGAAGAGGAACCCGACGACGACACGGACGACACTGACGAGACCGACAAGGACAAGAAGACCGACAAGGACAAGAAGACGGACAAGGACAAGAAGACCGACAAGGACGAGAAGACCGACAAGGACAAGAAGACGGACAAGGACAAGAAGACCGACAAGGACAAGAAGACCGACAAGGACGAGACCGACAAGGGCTCGACGCCGCCGAAGAGCCCGACCAAGCCGACGCCGTCGAAGAGCGAGAAGACGGAGCGCGAGTTCTCCGAGAGCCCTACCGAGCCGACGCCGTCGACGAGTCCGTCGCCGCAGAGCCCGGAGAAGCCCACGACGGGACCGGGGACGCCGGGCGGGACCACGCCGAACGTGCCGCCCACCGGGCTGACGCCCCCGGCGCCGTCCCCTTCGCCACCAGCCGTATCGGAGCCCGCCCCCCCGTCCCCGCCCCAGACCGGCGGACCTCCGACCCAGGAGCAGCAGCCGAAGGAATCTCCGAGGCAGGAGGAGCAGCCGGAGCAGCCGGCCGATACGCCGCAGCAGGAGCAGCAGGAGGAACCCGAGGCCCCCGCGGAGCCGGAGCAGCCTCAGGAACCCGGGTCCTAGGTCGTGTCTGACACATAGCGCCGTCCGCCCGCAGGGCGGGGCGCGCGGCGTCCGGTGCGTGCAATCGCAAGGCGGTGGGGGAACCTCCCAGGCGCAGCTCTGGGGGAGATCATCCGCGTACTGGACGTACGTGGATGACTCCGACAACGCAGCGTGGGGGCAGCTCCCGTGCCCGAAGGGCTACGGGGGAGGGCGTGCCGGGCATCGCGCGCCAGGCGGGATTTGTCAGACACGGCCTAGCCGTCGGCTCGCAGAGCGCGCCGACGACGTGGCTCCGATGCTGCTGCGTCCGACCGTCCAGGGCCCTTGTCCTGACGGGTCCTTGTCCTGCTGGTCCGGTCCCGCTCAGGACTCCTGTCAGGCCCGTATCTGGCTCTGGACCGGCTGTTCCTCCGTGACCTGGGTCGAGCGGCGGCGGCGGATGCGGGCGGCGAGCAGCGCGACATCGTCCTCCGCGTGCTCCGCGTCGAGCGCGGTCACCACCGCGTCGACCAGATCCTCCACCGGTGCGGTGCAGGGCTGCCGTACCCGGGTCAGCCGTGCCAGCGACGCGTCGATGTCCTCGTCGCGCCGCTCCACCAGGCCGTCCGTGTACAGAAGCAGCGTGTCGTCCGGGGTGAGCTCGCGGGTGACGACCTCGTACCCCCCGAGACCGGTGCCGAGCGGCGGCCCGGCCGGTACGTCGACGAGCTCCGCGGTCCCGTCGGCGGTGAAGACGACGGGCGGCAGATGACCGGCGCTGGAGAACGTGCCGATTCCGCGGGCCGGGTCGACCCGGACGAGCAGACACGTCGCCGGCCGGGCGCTGGTGTCGGCGATGGCGAGGTCGAGCTGGCGCAGCACCCGGTGCGGCGGCAGATCGGCGGCGGCGACATCGCGCAGCATCGCGCGGTACGTGTTCATCTCGACGGCCGCATCGACGCCGTGTCCCATCACGTCGCCCATGACGAGCAAGGTCCGCCCGTAGTGGAGGCGTACGGTCTCGAACCAGTCGCCGCCGACCAGATTGCTGGTGCCGACCGGCAGATAACGGGTGGCGAACTCGAGGTTGGGGTGGGGCTTGCCGGGCTCGGTCAGCAGAGCGCGCTGCAGCTCGACGGTCTTGCGCTGCTCCGACTCGAACTCACGGGCGTGCGTGATGCCCACGGTCGCGCGGCGGGCCGCGTGCCGGGCCATGGCGATGTCGTTCCCGCTGAACGCGGAGCCCGTACGGCCGAGCAGGGCGACACCCAGCACGTGGCCGCTCCGGCCGGTGGCCCCCAGCGGTACGGCGAGGACCGTGGCGCGGCCGGCGACGCCGTGCTCGGTCGCCGGCAGTCCGGACTCCATCGCCCGCCGGGCCGCCGACTGAGCCTCCTCGTTGCTCCGGCAGCGGCCGCCGAGCAGTTCGACGGGGCCGGCCGTCGCGGCACGGAGCATGCTGGCCGGGGTGGGCGCCTTCGGCGCGCCCTTCGCGGGCGGGGGCGGGAGCACATCGACGGCCACGGCATCCCCCAGCCAGGATTCGAGGAAGTCCGCCAGCTCCCGGCAGGTGCGGGTCTCGTCGAGGGAGCTCCCGATGCGCTCGACGGCCTCGTCCGCCGCGGCGAGCCGGGCCCTGGCCAGTTCCAGCTCCTCGTACAGCTCGGGGGTGGGGGTCGGGATCACGATGCACAGGACGCCGGTCACGGTCCCGTGGTTCTCCAGCCGGAGGCAGGTGGTGTGGTAGCCGGCACGTGGGCCGGTGATCCGGGCGCGCGGGACACCGTCGGCGAGCACATCGGCCAGCAGACCTGCCGGACCTATGTACTGTTCCGCGACCGCGCTCGGGGACCGGCCCGCGAGGCCGGCCGGGGACTCGCCGGTGATCCGGCAGTAGGCGGGGTTGGCGAAGAGATAGCGGAGGTCCGTGCCGAGAGCGCCGACGCCGGCCGACGTGCCTTGCAGAACGTCCTCCAGGGCCCAGTCACCCGGCCCGCCGGCCTCGGCCGTGCGGAGTCCGCGACGGCCCTCCGACCAGGCCTGACGATCGGCTGCCACACGATCACCTCCTCCCCTCACGGGGCGGTGACCCCAGCTTGCTCCAGTGCCTTTCCGCCCGCACCACCCGCCGGACGGCCGTGGCACACAATGGTCCTGTGACCGGCACTGCTGAGAACCATTCGGACAGGTCCATGATTCCGGGTGCGACCGGATCCGACTTCCTCCAGCTGAACACGCGCGAGGCCCCGCCGGGCGGTCTCGCCGACTGGCTCGCCGGCCACCTCCGCCTCGCGATCGCCGACGGCCGGCTTCCGGTGGGCAGCCGGCTGCCCGCGACGCGTGTCCTGGCGGCGGATCTGCGGGTTTCCCGCGGCGTCGTCACCGAGGCTTACCAGCGTCTCACGGACGAGGGGCACGTCGCGGGCCGAGGCCGGGCGGGCACGATCGTGGTGGCGGCCCCAGGGCTGTCCGGCGCGCCCCGGGCCGGGGCCGGGACCTCGCCCGCGCCCGGGACCGTTCCCGCTGCCGTGGCCGTGCCCACGGCTGAGCCCCCGGCACCGGGGCCGGGGCTGTTCACGCGCCCGCCCGGGCCCGAGATCTTCGAGGCCCTGCGCGCGGCGCCGGCACGGATCGATCTGACGCCCGGGGTGCCCGACCTCGCCGCGTTTCCGCGGGCGGCGTGGATGCGGGCGGAGCGGGCCGTACTGGCGGAGCTGCCCGCGGCGGGACTCGGCTACGGAGACCCGCGGGGGAGGCCGGAACTGCGCGTGGCGGTGGCCCACTGGCTGGCCCGTAACCGGGGGATCAGGGCGGACCCCGGGGAGGTACTGGTGGTGGCGGGGACCGCGCAGGCACTCGGGCTGCTCGCGAGGGTGTTCCGGGACGACGGGATCGCGTCGGTCGCGGTCGAGGACCCCGGCTCGCTCGGTGCGCGGCAGCATCTGCGCCACTGGGGCCTCGACACCCCGGCCGTGCCGGTCGACGCCGAGGGTGTACGGGTCGACGCGCTGCGTGCCACCGGCGCGCCGGCCGTGCTGCTGACTCCCGCGCACCAGTTTCCGACGGGGGTGGTGCTCGGCGGCGCGCGGCGCCGGGCGCTGATGCGGTGGGCTGCCGGGGACGGCGCGCTGATCGTCGAGGACGACTACGACGCGGAGCACCGCTACGACCGGCCCCCGGTCGCCGCCCTGCGGTCACTGCTCCCCGACCGCGTCCTGTACGCCGGCAGCGTCTCCAAGCTCCTCGCCCCGGCCCTGCGGACCGGCTGGGTTCTCGCACCGCCCCGATACCGGGACGTGCTGGTGGACGCGAAGCGCTTCGCCGACCTCGGTAATGCCGCGCTGCCGCAGCTCGTGCTGGCCCGGCTGATGGAGTCCGGCGAGATGGAGCGCCATCTGCGGCTGATCCGGCGCCGGCACCGCCGCCGCCGCGACGCCATGATCGAGGCGATCACGGCCCGGCTCCCGGGCGCGCGGGTGCACGGCGCCGCGGCGGGCCTCCATCTGATGATCACCTTCGACGCCCGGTTCTCCGACACCGCACTGGCGGCCGCGGCGCTCGCGCGCGGGGTGAAGGTGCAGCCGCTGTCCTGGCACACCACCGGCCCGCACCGCCCGGGACTGGTCCTCGGGTACGCCGCGAGCTCACCGTCCGGCATCGCCGAAGGGATCGCCGTACTCGGCGAGGCCGTCCGTGCCCTGTCCCGATCCTGACGCGCGCACCGAGGACCGCGAGGGGTCGCCCCGGCGCGCGGCTCGTCCGCGCCGTGAGCCACGCCGGGCGTCACCGGCGCTCGTGGTCACTCCGCGGAAGACGGCGCAGCGGGAGGCGGCCGTCCCGCTACCGGCTCTCCCCCAGGAATTCCGCGATCACGGGCGCGAGCGCGACCGGATCGACCATGTGCGTCTGGCCGTCCAGGATCCGCCGGCGCCCGTCGCGCACCGCCCGGGCTATCACCCGCCCGGCGTCCTTCATCCAGCCGAAGCCCTTCCCGCCGTTCACGACCAGCACGGGCACCCCGACCGACGCCAGCCGCTCCTCGGGCACCAGTCCGTCGCCGAGGACCGCGTAGTCGTACGCGATCGTGGGCGCAAGCGTCTCCAGCTGCCCCCACAGCGGGGTCTGCCGCATCCCCGCGATCAGCTCGGGCGCCATGCCCGTGCCGGACAGAAAGAGCTCCAGGGCGTCCCCGCGGCGGCCCTCGGCCAGCAGTTCCCGCAGCCATGCCGCCTGTTCCCGCCGCGCCGGGACGGCCGCCTCGTCGATCGTCATCGGCGGTTCGTACACCGCCACCTTCGTCACCGGCAGTCCGGCGGCCGCCGCCTCCAGCGCGAGCGCCCCGCCGGACGACATGCCGTACAGCGCCGCGCTGCCGCCCACCGTGTCGATCAGCGCCGCGATGTCCTCGACCTCCCGGGCCACCGCGAACGGTTCCGTGTCACCGCTGGCGCCGCGGCCCCTGCGGTCGTACGTCACCGCCCCGAACCCCCGCTCGGCCAGCTGCGCCGCCAGCGGTGCCTCGGCGGCGCCCGTGCACGTCGCGCCGCTGACGAGAATCACCGCCGGCCCTTCGCCGGACCGCTCGTACGCGATCGGCGTGCCGTCGCGCGAGATCACTTTGCCTGTGGTGCCCATACCGGTGCTGACCGTTCGGGACCGCGGAACTCATCGGCCCGCCTGGCACGGCTTCGGCATCCCGGAGTCAGCAGCTCAGCGTCAGCGCGAGAACGGCCTGGTCGTCGTTGTCCGCGGCGGCCGACCAGCGTTGCGCATCGGCCCGTACGAACGCCACGACGGCCTCGGGGTCGGGTGCCGTCGTGCCGTCGTGCCGTTCGAAGTGCTCTGCGAGCCGCTCCAGGACCGGATAGAAGACGCCCTGCGCGTTCCGCGCCTCGCTCACCCCGTCCGTGTGCGCGACCAGCACCTCGCCGGGCGCCAGCGGATGCACCGTCGCCTCGGTGTCGCCCAAGGACAGACCGCCGAGACCCAGGGGGAGCCCGGGCGCCGTGACCAGTCGCCGCGCGCCGTGGGGGCCGACGACGATCGGCGAGGGATGGCCGCGGTCGACGATCCGCACCTCGTGGCCCGAGAGCGGGAACTCCAGCACCAGCGCGGTCACGAACAGTTCGGGGTCGCCCTCGTCCCCGGCCGGACTGTTGCGGGTGATGCTGAGCTCCAGACGGTCCGCCAGACTGCTCAGGCTCTTCCACTCATGGGCGGACACCCGGAAGCTGCCCAGGACGGCCGCGACCGTCTGCACCGCGTCCAGTCCTTTGCCGCGGACGTCGCCGATGATCGCCCGTACCCCGAAAGGGGTCTCGCACACGTCGTACAGATCCCCGCCCACGAGCGTGCCGCCCTCCCCGGCCTCGTAGAACCCGGCGGCCCGCACCGGACCGAGCCTGCGCGGCACCGGACGCAGCAGCGTCCGCTGCATCGCCTCCGCGACCGAATGGGCGCGGACCAGATGCCGCCGGGTCCGCTCGCGCTGCGCGGAGAGGGCGACACTCGCGATCCCGATGGCCAGGGTGGCGGCGTAGACGGCCACATGGTGCTGCTCGTCGAAGTGGCCCGGGCGGCGGGCGGCCATCCACATCTGGAGCCCCAGACACACCGCGGTCGACAGCGCCGTGCCCCGCGGGCCGCGCGTCGCGGCGGCGAGCGGCGGGACGGCGATGAGCAGGAAGCTCACGGGCTCCCGCCCCCTGACGATCAGCTCGGCGGCCACATCGATCAGCACCGCGACCAACGGCAGCCACCAGACCCACCCCCGATGGCGGAACAGGGAGTGCCGGTCGGTGCGAGAACTCCTGCGTCGCATGAGGCGCACCCTAAGAGCCCCGACGCGCGGGACCGGTCACGGAGCGTGCCGTGTCGTGGACCGAACTCTCGATCCGGGCGAGCTGTGCGGTGAGGCTGCGCAGCCAGTACTCGAGGTCGATCAGCATGGGCAGGGGCGGGCCGTCGGGCACCGGGAGAGGCGGATCCGGCGGCCGCGGCGGCCCCGGAGCGCCCTCGGCGAGGGCCGCGACCCGGTCCGTGGTCCGCGCCAGCCGGTCCGCGGCCGTACGGGCCCAGTCGGCGGCGACCGGCGGGACCGGCACCGCAGGAGGATCGAACCGGGGAAGCCAGTGGGCGCCGAGGAGGACCTGGTTCGCCGTGATGAGCACGGCGTGCCAGTCCGCGGGGGCGGTGGCACCGTCGCCGCCCGGTTCGCTCCGGTACTGGTCGTACGCGACCTCCGCGAGCCGCAGGTGGCGCAGGGCGGACCACGTGGACGGCGACTGCGGCCCGGCACCCGGCGGGGTGGTCAGCAGGACCCGGACCGTCCCCGTGATCAGCGGGCCGCAGCAGCGGAGCAGGGCCGCCATGGTTCTGCGCACCTCGCGCCGGGCCCCGGCGGGCCAGGCGAGCAGTCCGCAGAGCAGCCCGATCGCGCTGCCCGTCACGACGTCGATGATGCGTGCCTCGGCCAACTGCCAGGACGCGGGGGCGAGCTGGCCGAACGCGGACGCCACGACGAGCGTGAACAGCGCCTGCGCCCACGCGATCCCGAGCAGCGGCCCGAGCGCGAAGGCGACGAGCATGCCGGGCGCGAGGACGACCGCGTACGCCACGGTGTGCCCGCCGATCCACTGGATCAGCGCACCCGCCGCCACCGCGCCGAGCAGGTTCCCGGCCACCGCCTTGCGCACGGCCGTCCACGTCGCCCCGAACGTGGTCCGGCTCAGGGTCAGGACGGCGAGCAGCACCCAGAAGCCGTGCGTCAGATCCAGGGATCCCGCCACCAGCCGGGCGGCCCCCAGACCCAGCGCGGTCCGCGCGGCATTCTGGAACTGCACCGACCGCAGGGTCAGGTTCCCGAAGAGCCGCGCCGTCCACAGCCGCACGGCGCTCGCGTCGGCGTACCAGAACAGCGCCTGCGGCGGAATCGGCGCCGTACGCCGCCCGTCCATGCCGACCCGTACCGAGGTCTCCAGGATCCGCGCCGACTCCGCCATGGCCAGCACTGCCGCCTGCCACCGCAGCACCGGCACCGTCGGCACGGCGTCGGGCGGCCCGGTGGCCTGCCGGACGCGCAGCTGCTGGAAGCCCCGTATCGCCTCTTCGAGCGTCCCGGGCGCCGGGGGCGGCGTGCCGGTGCGCAGGGCGCCCGCGATACGGGTGCACAGGGCCGAGACCCTGCTCAGGAGCGACGCGGAAGCGGCGTCCTGCGCATCGCCCCCGTAGCCGGGCCGCGCCGTGTCCGGCCGCACCGGGCCTCCGGGAGACAGTGCGTCCGCGTGATGCGCCAGCTGGTCGAGGAGGCGGCGCGCCGCACTGCCCGCCTGGAACATGGCACGGTCCGTCCGCCAGGGGCCGGCGGGCCGTTCGGCCGGCGGCAGCTGCGAGAGGCGCAGATCGCTTCCGGCCGAGCGGAGGCCGGCGGGGGAGGCGGCGGAGGGGTTCGCCGCCGCGGCGGCGGCGATGTCGACCGCCGCCGCGAGCCGCTCCCGAGCGGAGACGGTCGCCGGGGTGGGCAGCAGGAAGACCTCGCAGGCGACCAGGAGCAGGACCCCTGTGGTGAGACCGATGAGGCGCAGTCCCAGGGTTTCGGGGGCGTACGGCGGGAAGCACGCCAGGATGTAGAAGAGCTGCAGCCCGGGCCCCACCCCGGCCGGGCGGGGGCCCGCGACCGCCGCGAAGGCGAGCAGGAAGCCGACGACGAGCATCCCGAGCACCGCCGCCCAGGTCCGTACCGCCAGCGCCGTTCCCAGCGCGACCAGCACCAGACCGATCGGCAGCGCCTTCAGCATCACGACCGCTCGCTGCCGGCCCGACCCCGGGACCCGTGAGAGGACGCCGAGGGAGATGGGGGCGAACAGCGCGTACAGCGCCGTCACGGGCTCACCGAGCCCGTACAGGAAGGAGTAGAACCCGGCGCTCGCCGCGACGGTCACCCGGACCGCCCGGTGCAGTATCTCCGTCCGCTCCGCTCCGCCGGTCACTTCAGGTCACCGGCCTGTGCACCCGCGCCCACCGGCGGCCAGGGCGCGCTCATGGACAGCGGCGGCAGCTTCCCGTGGACCACGAGCCGGTGGCGTGCGACCTGAATGCAGAACAGCGCGACCGTGACCGCGATGAAGGCCCCCGTCCGCGCGGCCGACGACGACTCTGCGCGCATGGGCACATTCCTCTCGGGCGACGTCGTCGCGACGCCACCGTGGTCGGACCTGCGACCTGGTCCCATTGTGGGGCGGCGGCGTACGGACCGCAGCCCGGCCTGTTCGGTCGCGGGGGACGGCGGGCCGGGGTCACCATGGCAGGAAGTACGGGACGCACGACGCGGGTGGAAGCGGGAGGTCGTACGGTGCAGACCCTCCTCCCGGTCCTTTTCGCCCTCGCCTCGGCGCTCAGCAACGCCTTCGCCACCGTGCTGCAGCGCCAGGAGGCTCTCAAGGTGCCCAGCGCCACGGGCTTCCGCGCGGGGCTGATGCTCGATCTGCTGCGGCGTCCTCTCTGGCTGGCCGGCATCGGCGCCGTGATCGTCGCGGGCGTGGGCCAGGCGCTGGCTCTGAACAGCGGGCCGATGGCGGTCGTTCAGCCGCTCTTCGTCCTGGAACTGCCGCTCGCGTTGATCGTCGCGTCGTTGCTCATGCGCCGCCATCTGCCCCGTGCCGGCTGGCTTGCCGTGATCTGTGTGGTGGTGGGCCTGGGCGTCGCCCTCGCCGCCCTGGCCCCCGCAGGCAATCGCACACAGGTCCCGATGGATCGGTGGCTGCCCGCTCTCGTCGCCTGTGCCACAGCGGTCGTCGTCCTCTCCGCCGTGGCCCTGCGGCGCCCTCAGGGGCGGGCACGGGCGGCCTTCCTGGGCGCGGCCACCGCCATCAGTTACGCACTGACCGCGGCACTCATGAAGTCGGCGACCCACACTCTGGACGACCACGGGATCGCGGCCTTCTTCACCGCCTGGCAGACCTATGCCTTCGCGGTGACCGGCGGTACCGCGCTCTTCCTGCTGGAGAACGCGCTGCAAGGGGGGCCGCTGGTCGCGTCGCAGCCTGCGCTCACACTCGGCGACGCCACAGTGAGCCTCACGCTCGGCATCCTCCTGTACGAGGAGCATGTGCGCTCCGGCTGGTGGCTGCTGCCGCAGCTCCTCGGCCTCGCGCTGATCGCCCTCGGCGTGGTCGCTCTGGCCCGTATCCCGCTCACCCGGTCGCTCGTCGCCGACGGGGCGTCCGGTCCGTCACCTCCTCCAGCCGCGCTGCCGCCGCCGTGAGCAGCATGTCGAGCGCCCTCGGGTAGGCGCTGAGATTCATGTCCGCCACCAAATGCCGTGCCGTGGCGGCGATATGGGGGTGGGTCTCGGCGGGCAGCCCGGCGTACGTCGACCGCCATGCCGCCTCGTCCGCCTCCCGTGCGGCCGCCGGCAGCGCGGTGGCCGCCGAGTCCAGGGCCGCGAACGCCAGGGCCTGGTCGACGAAGGCGTGGTAGATCCGTACCGCCTCGGCATCGGGGAACCCGGCCCCGCGCAGCACGCCGATCATCGTCTCCACCGCCCGGATCTCATGCAGCCGGCCCGTCACCCGGCAGGCGCTCAGCACCGCCGCCTGCGGATGCGCGAGGTAGTCGGCGTGCATCCGCAGACCCAGTGACCGCAGATCGGCGCGCCAGTCGCCGGTCGGCCGCCAGGCGCGCAACGTACGGCCGATCAGCTCGTCGGCGATGGCGAGCAGCAGCTCGTCGGTGTCCCGGAAGTACCGGTACAGCGCGCTCGGGTCGGCGCCCAGCGCGAGGCCGAGGCGGCGGACCGTGAGCGCGTCGGCGCCGTGCTCCTTCATCAGCCGCAGGGCCGTCTCGACGATCAGCTCCTCGGACAGCACGACGCCCTGCTTGGTCGGGCGCCTGCGCCGCCGGGCCGCCGGTGGTACGACGCGTTCGCTCATCGACGTCCTCCTCACCCAGGGCCCGTCTTCCGGATCCTGCCGGACCGCACTGTCCGGTCGGGCCATGGCCCCGCACCTTATGACAACGCCATTGACCTGTGAAGTGCACCGCCAGTTTCATGTGCGGTCACCGGGGCCGGCCAGGCCCCTTCGGTGCGAGCGGAGCTGGCCATGACAGTGAAGAAGACCCTCTACGGCGCGGATGGTCCCGCCCACGCCTCCCTGCGCAAGTCCCTCGGCGTCGTGGACTGCGTCGCCATCGCCGCCTCCAGTACGGCGGCGACCACCAGCATCGGCATCGGCCTCGGTGTCACGGCCGCAGTGGTCGGGCTGCATCTGCCAGCGATCATGCTGGTTGCCTTTCTGCCCGTCCTCGGCATCGCCGGTGCCTTCTCCCGGCTCAACCGGGTCGAGCCGAACGCGGGCAACGGCTATGTCTGGGTCGGCCGTTCGCTCACTCCCTGGCTCGGCTTCCTCGTCGGCTGGCTGGCCATCGTCGCCACGGTCGTCTTTCTCGCCTACACCACGGCCGTCACCGGGTCCACGGTCCTCCAACTGGCCGGACAGGCCGGTCTCCACGACGTGGCAGGACTCGTACTGGACCCGGACTCCACGGCCCAGGCGACCGCGGTGGGCATCCTGGTCCTGGTCGCCGTCACCCTCACCGCGGTCACCGGCGTCCGCACCGCGGCCAGGCTGCAGGGCTGGCTGCTGGTCTTCGAGTACCTGGTGCTGCTGGGCTTCTGCGGCTACGGCATCGTCACCGGGCCGCACTCCTTCAGCCTCGACTGGTTCAACCCCCTCGACATACCTTCGCCGTCCGCGCTCGCGCAGGGTCTGCTGCTCTCGGTCTTCTGCTACTGGGGCTTCGAGGCGGCGTTCACCGTGAACGAGGAGGTCCAGGAGCCCCGCGACGCGTCCCGTGCCGGGATCACCACCCTGTTCACGATGCTGGCGCTCTTCCTGCTCGGCTCGGTCGCCTTCCAGCGCGTCCTGGGCGAGGAGGAACTTGCGGGCCACGGCGCGCAGGGGCTGGCGTTCTTCGCCGAACGGCTGGCCTCCCAGCCGCTGGCCGCGCTGCCGCTGGTGGCCCTCATGTTCTCCGCCGTCGCCTCGCTCCAGGCAGGCGTGATCCCGGCCGCCCGGGGCATGTTCGCGATGAGCCGGGACCGTACCGTCGGGCCCGTGTGGTCCAGGGTCAGCCCCCGGTACGGGACACCCGCGGCCGGGACCGTGGTCATCGGCGCCCTCGCGGCCACCGTCGCCGTCCTGTCGCTGGTCATCCCCCAGCTCGCCGACCTGATCCTGGCGGCGGTCAACGCGATCGGCATCGTCGTCGCCCTCTCCTACGCCCTCATCGCCCTGGCCGCCGCCGTACGGTTCCGCGGACTGCTGCGCGAGGCCTGGTGGGAGGGCGTGCGCGCGGTGATCCTGCCCGCGCTCAGCGCCGCCGCACTGCTCGCACTCGGCGGCTACCTCGCCTGGTCGTTCTACGACTCGGCCGACCACTTCGAGGTCAGCCCGGACAACGGCTGGTTCATGCTGCTGGTCCCGGGACTCATGATCGTCTCCGGGTTCGCGGCCGCCGCCTGGGCCAAGTGGGGCCGCAGGTCTCCGTACTTCCGTACCGGCCGCGGCACCGATGCCGACGACGTCCGGCTGCTCACCGACGAGCCGGCCACCACCGTCTGACCGTTTGACCGCCTGACGACCTGACCGCCCGACTGCCTGACCACAGAACCTGACTGCCCGACCACAGAAACGGAAGCCGTATGCACTCCCGCCACGCCGACCTCGTCTTCACCGGCGGCCCCGTCCTCACCCCCGGCACCGCCGCCGACGGCCGGCCGGCCGCGGTCGCCGTCACCGGCGACCGCATCACCGCCGTCGGCGACGCGCACGACGTACAGGACCTGATCGGCCCGAAGACCGACGTCGTCGACCTCGCCGGACGGCTGCTGATGCCCGGCTTCCAGGACGCCCACATCCACCCGGTGCCCGCAGGCCTCGAACTCACCCAGTGCGACCTCACCGGTGCCAGGACGGCCGAGGAAACGCTCGCCGCCGTACGGGCGTACGCCACCGCCCACCCCGACCGTGAGTGGATCACCGGCGGCGGCTGGTCCATGGAGGCCTTCGAAGGCGGTACGCCGACGAAGGGACTGCTCGACGCGGTCGTCCCGGACCGGCCGGTGTATCTGCCCAACCGGGACCACCACGGCGCCTGGGCCAACAGCCGCGCCCTCCGGCTGGCCGGTGTCACCCGGGACACCCCCGACCCCGCCGACGGCCGGATCGAGCGCGACGCCTCGGGCGAACCCACCGGCATGCTCCAGGAAGGAGCCATGCAGCTCGTCGGCCGCCTGACGCCCCCGGCCACCCCCGACGACCGGCTCGCCGCCCTCCTGCACGCCCAGCGGTATCTGCACTCCCTCGGCATCACCGCCTGGCAGGACGCGCTCATCGGCGACTTCCTCGGCATGGACGACCCGTCCGGCGCCTACGTGACGGCCGCCCGGGACGGGCTGCTCACCGCCCGCGTCGTCGGTGCGCTGTGGTGGGACCGCGAGCGTGGGGCGGAACAGATCCCGGAGCTCGTCGAACGCCGGGCCGCGCTGACCCACGGCCGGTTCCGCGCCGGCACCGTCAAGATCATGCTGGACGGAGTCGCCGAGAACGGCACCGCCGCCCTGCTCGACCCCTATCTCGACCGCTGCGGCTGCGCCACCGCCAACCGCGGCACCAGCTTCGTCGACCCGGCACAACTGGGCTCGTACGTCACCGAGTTGGACGCGCTCGGCTTCCAGGTCCACTTCCACGCCCTCGGCGACCGGGCCGTACGCGACGCCCTGGACGCCGTCGAGGCCGCCCGTGCCGCCAACGGCCCGACCGACTCCCGCCCGCACCTGGCCCATCTGCAGATCGTCCACCCCGACGACGTCCCCCGCTTCCGGCAGCTCGGCGCCACGGCCACCATGCAGCCGCTGTGGGCCGCACACGAACCGCAGATGGACGACCTCACCATCCCCTTCCTCGGACCCGAACGGGCGGCATGGCAGTACCCGTTCGGCGCTCTGCTGCGCGCGGGCGCGACCCTCGCCGCGGGCAGCGACTGGCCGGTCAGCAGCCCGGACCCGATCGAGGGCATCCATGTCGCGGTCAACCGCGTCCTGCCGGGGGAGCGGGGCCCGGTGTTCCTGCCCGACGAGCGCATCGCCCTGACCACCGCACTCACGGCCTACACCGCGGGCTCGGCGTACGTGAACCACCTCGACGACACCGGCAGCGTCCGGACCGGCACCCTCGCCGACCTGATCGTCCTGGACCGCGACCCGTGCGCGGGGCCGCCCGAGGCCATCGCGGAGGCCAAGGTCGCGCTGACCTACGTCGGGGGAGAGCGCGTGTACGCCGCACCCGACGCCTGAGCGCCGCGACGGCCCCGGCCCGGCAACGACCCGGATGGGCGTACTGGCCGAGCGGCAGGGGATGGAACGCATGGAGGCGACGAAGTCCCCGTCCGAGCACGTTCCATCCCCTGCCTGAGGAGACGCATGAACGCCGGTCCGTCGGAGCCCACCCGCCGCACGAAGAAGACCGCTGCCGCCGAGGCCACCACCCGCAGGACCACCGGCCGAAAGACCGCGGCCCGCAGGACGAGCCCCGACGGCGGGACGGCACCCGCCCGCAAGACGGCTTCCCCCGGAAGAAGGCCGCCGCCGGCACGGCCGCCTCGTCGAACGGCAGCGGCCGCGCTCCTGGCGCGACTCGACGAGCGCGACCCGGAGCGCGAACCGGGTCGCGCCCCGGAGCGGGCCCCGGCACCGATGCCGGCGGGCAGGCCGGCATGACGGACACCGTCGCGGGCTTCGTGGCCCTCCCCGCCGACACCCCGAGGGCCCTGGCGGCCCGGGTCCTCGTCGAGGTCCGGGACGTCTCGCCGGCCGACGCTCCTTCCACGGTGGTCGGGGCACAGGTCCAGACGGACGTCGAGCTGACTCCGGGGGGCCGCGTGCCCTTCGCCGTCAGGGTGCCGGACCTCGATCCCGGCGCCTCCTACGGACTGCGGGTCCACATCGACCTCTCCGGCACCGGAGCTCTGTCCCAGGGGGACCTGATCAGCACTCAGGCGACCCCCGTTCCGCCGGAGTCGGCCGATGAACTGATCGCTCCCGTCACCGTCGTATGACCGTGCCGCAGCCGCCCGGACACGGTCCGTATCCGTCCCCACGAGTTGTCCCGGCCGCGTTGACCGGAACAGCGCAAAAAGCGTTTCATTGCAGGTGAAGGGCCGATTTCACGCTTCCGAAGGAGGCGGCCCGCCATGACCACCCACCCAAGCATCGAGCAGCACCCCGACCTGGCCGAGATGCGCGCACGTTTCGAACGGGCGACCGCGACGCCTCGCGCGCAGGCGATAGAGACGCTGGCCCTCCTCACGGGCCTGTACCTGGCGGCTTCTCCGTGGATCGCCGGGTTCAACGGCCTCACCACGCTGGCCGTGTGCAACCTGATCACCGGTGTCGCCTATGCCCTGTGCATGGGCGGGTTCGGCTCGGCCTACGAGCGGACCCACTCCCAGGCCTGGTGCGCCATAGCCATCGGAGCCTGGACGATCATCTCCCCCTGGGTCGTCGCCGGTAACGTCGCGACGGCCCGCAGCATCGTCAGCAACGTCATCGTCGGCGTCGTGGCGCTGCTGCTCGGTCTGGCCATGGCGGCCGTGGCCGAGCGCCGCGTCGGCGGCCTCCGCCGCACTCGGGCCTCCGCGCGCGGCGGCCCGGACATCGGTCCCATGCGCTGAGCGCGCGTCCCGCCTCAGGGAAGGCTCCGGCCCCGGCAAGTGCCGACCGGGTCGGGGCCTTCCCGCACGACTGCCGGTTGTTCCGCTCAGCCGTCCCCGAACTCGCCGCACGGCCGCCGCAGTCGGCAGCCGCGTACGGGGCTGTCCCACCAGCCGGACAGTGGCCGACGGTTCCCGTGGGCGACCACGGTGCGTGAGCTATGTTGAACCCAAGTGGGATGCGAAGGAGGCACACCGTGCCATCAGATCAGCAGGCGCGCGCGCAGGCGTCTGCGATCACGCCGGGAAGGCAGTCTCCCGATGCGGAGCCGACGCCTGTGGAGAGGGTCCGTGCTCTGTTCGGCGGGCATCGGCTGTCTCCCGGGCAGCGGCGGATCGCGCAGTACATCATCGACCACCTCACCGAGGCCGCCTTCTTGTCGATCACGGATCTCGCGGACCGGGTGGGGGTGAGCCAGCCGTCGGTGACGCGGTTCGCGTCGTCGGTGGGGTTCAGCGGATTCCCGGCGCTGCGGGAGGCGCTGCAGCCCATCGCGCTGAGCGCGGTCGCCGGGTCGGTGGACACGGGGGAGGACCGCCGCAACGAACTGCAGGCGGCCGTCGACGCCGAGATCGGCAGTCTGGAGGGCCTGCGCCGTGTGTTCGCCGACACGGGCAAGGTGCTCGACGTCGGCCGGGAGCTCGCCCGGTCGGTCCCGCTGACGGTTCTCGGCCTGCGGATCTCCTCGTCGCTCGCGGAGTACTTCGCGTACGGGGCGAGGCGGATCCATCCGGACGTGCGTCTGGTCTCGCGCGGGGGGAGCGTGGCCTACGACGCGCTGCTGCAGTCCCGGGAGGCGGGCGGCACGTGGGTGCTGGCGTTCGCGATGCCGCGGCACGCCAAGGAGACGCTGGCGGCGATGCGGGCCGCACGCAGTGCGGGCCTGCGCACCGCACTGATCACGGACCTGACGATGGGGCCACTGGTCGACGAGGCCGATGTCGCGTTCACGGCCGCCACCGGATCACGTCTGGTCTTCGACTCGTACGCGGCGCCGGGGGTGCTGTCGGCGGCCATCCTCCAGGCCATGGCCGATGCCGATCCCGAGCGTACGCAGATGCGTCTCGAGCAGTACGAGCAGGCCGCTGAGCAGCACGATTTCTTCCTGGAGGACTGACGCCGGCGGGGCCGGGCGGCGGTCTTGCGGAAGGGACTTTCACACCCAGAGGTGCATGAATTTTTTCATGCCCTTGCTTACTTGGCAGTAAATATATTTACTTCAGGTGGCACTGCGGACGACACTCCTCCTCGTCGGCCCCACGGTGTTCTGTTAGGGCAGCCTCTCCCCTTGGCTGCCCCCCGGCGGCCCCGGTCAACCCCTGGGCCGGGGCCGCCGGCAAGACGGCCGGTCTGCTGCATGCAGGCCACCCGCACCCGCGCATCACCTTCCGGAATGTGAACAGTGATGTCCGCGCACCCACGTACCCCCTACGCTGACCGTGCAGCTGGTACGCCCTGTCAGCCGGACAGGAGCGTCGTAAGAGGGAACCCGGTGGGAATCCGGGACTGCCCCGCAGCGGTGAGCGGGAACGACCGCCGTCATACGCACTGGGCCCGGCCGGGTCTGGGAAGCGACGGCCAGTAGATGTCCGCCGGGAAACCGGCAGACGTGCCCGCGAGTCCGAAGACCTGCCCGTTGCCCGCCCGCGACGTACGCGTGCGGAGATCCCGGTGACCTCGAGGGCGGGTCGGCGCACACACCAGGCGGAACGGGCAACACCCGGCCGCCCGGTCGCCGTTCCTTCGCGCCCTCGACCCGTCCCGGGGTCGTATCGGAGACACGCTCGCGAAGGAGAGTTCCGTGACCAGCAAGTCCGCAGCCACGGGAGCACGGGCCACCGTGTACGGCTACCCCCGGCAGGGCCGGAACCGGGAACTGAAGAAGGCGATCGAGGGCTACTGGAAGGGCCGCGTCACCGCGGACGCCCTCCGGGACACCGCCGCGGACCTGCGCCGCACCCACTGGCGGCAGCTCGCAGAGGCCGGTGTCCACGAGATGCCGACCGGTGACTTCTCGTACTACGACCACGTCCTGGACACCAGCGTGATGGTCGGCGCGATCCCCGCCCGCCACCGTGCCGCCGTCGAGGCAGACGCCCTGGACGGCTATTTCGCGATGGCACGCGGCACCCAGGACGCGGCGCCGCTGGAGATGACCAAGTGGTTCGACACCAACTACCACTACCTCGTCCCCGAGCTCGGCCCCGGCACCGTGTTCTCCGCCGATCCGGCCAGGCAGGTCGCCGAGTTCAGGGAGGCGCTCGCACTCGGCCACCGCGCCCGCCCCGTGCTCGTCGGCCCGGTCACGTACCTGCTGCTGGCCAAGCCCGCTCCCGGCGTCGACGACGGCTTCGAGCCGCTGACACTGCTGGACCGGCTGCTGCCGGTGTACGCCGAGGTACTCGCCGATCTGCGGGCCGCCGGGGCCGAGTGGGTGCAGCTGGACGAGCCCGCCCTCGTCCAGGACCGCACCCCCGCCGAACTGGACGCCGCCGCCCGCGCCTACCGCGCCCTCGGCGGCCTCAGCGACCGGCCCAGGCTGCTGGTCGCCTCCTACTTCGACCGGCTCGGCGAAGCACTGCCGGTCCTGGCCAAGGCTCCCGTCGACGGTCTCGCCCTCGATTTCACCGGCCCGGCCGCCGCGAACCTCGGCGAACTCGCCGCGGCCGGCGGGCTGCCCGGCAAGCGCCTGGTCGCCGGAGTCGTCGACGGCCGCAACGTATGGATCAACGACCTCTCGGCCTCGCTCGCCACCCTGGGTACCCTGCTCGGTCTCGCCGACCGGGTCGATGTGTCCGCCTCCTGCTCGCTTCTGCATGTGCCGCTGGACAGCACCGTCGAGCACGACATCGATCCACAGATCGCCCGCTGGCTCGCCTTCGCCCGCCAGAAGACCGCCGAGATCGTCACCCTGGCCCGTGGTCTCGCGCAGGGCACGGACACGATCGCGGCGGAGCTGGCCGCGAACCGGGCCGATCTGGCTTCCCGTGCGGGCTCGGCGATCACCCGCGACCCGGCGGTGCGCGCCCGGGCGGCAGCTGTCACCGACGCGGACGGCCGCCGCGCGCAGCCGTATCCGGAGCGGGCCGCCGCCCAGCGCGCCCACCTCGCGCTGCCGCTGCTGCCGACGACCACCATCGGATCGTTCCCCCAGACCGGCGAACTGCGCACCGCCCGTGCCGATCTGCGCGCCGGGCGTATCGACACCGCCGGCTACGAGGAGCGCATCGAGGCCGAGATCCGCGAGGTCATCTCCTTCCAGGAGAAGGCCGGAATCGACGTCCTGGTGCACGGTGAGCCCGAACGCAACGACATGGTGCAGTACTTCGCCGAGCGGCTCACCGGCTACATCGCCACCCGGCACGGCTGGGTCCAGTCGTACGGCACCCGCTGCGTCCGCCCGCCGATCCTCGCCGGCGACATCTCCCGCCCCGAACCGATGACCCTGCGCTGGACCCGCTTCGCGCAGTCACTCACCGACCGACCGGTCAAGGGCATGCTCACCGGCCCGGTCACCATGCTCGCCTGGTCCTTCGTCCGCGACGACCAGCCGCTCGGGGACACCGCACGCCAGGTCGCCCTCGCCCTGCGGGACGAGGTCGACGACCTCGAAGCGGCGGGAACCTCCGTCATCCAGGTCGACGAACCCGCCCTGCGCGAGACGCTGCCGCTGCGCGCCGCGGACCGGGCCCGCTATCTCACATGGGCGACCGAGGCGTTCCGCCTCACCACCAGCGGGGTGCGCCCGGACACCCAGATCCACACCCATATGTGCTACGCCGAGTTCGGTGACATCCTCCAGGCCATCGACGACCTCGACGCCGATGTCATCAGCCTGGAGGCCGCCCGCTCCCATATGCAGGTCGCCGGTGAACTCGCCATCGCCGGCTATCCGCGCGAGGTCGGCCCCGGTGTGTACGACATCCACTCGCCACGCGTCCCTGGCGCCGCCGACGCGGGGGCCCTGCTCCGCAAGGGACTCGAGGCCATCCCGGCGGAGCGGCTGTGGGTCAATCCCGACTGCGGCCTCAAGACCCGCGGCTGGCCGGAGACCCGGGCGTCACTCGACAACCTCGTCGCAGCGGCCCGTGAGATCCGGACGGACCTCTCCGCACCGGCATCCTGAGCCCACTCCGTGCCGGGGCCGGGCACCGATGTGCGTGCCCGGCCCGGCACACCCCCGACCAGCGCCGGAGTGGGACCGCTCGGCGAGGCGGTCACGCAGCAACTCTGTACGTACGCAGCGACACCCGGCGCGGCGAGGCCGCCCAGGTGCCCGGCTGCCCGGGACAGCGGATGAGGCTGGCTCCGGGGTGCCCGGGCCCACTAGTGCCGCGACCGGGCAAAGCTTGCCGGGAGGGGCACTAGCTTTCGTCGGGACCATCCGGTACTCGCGGCCCGGGGATTCCTCCCCGGGCGGCGGTCGACCCCTGTGGGAAGGCGAACGATGAGCGAGAACCCTGCGGTGCGGATCGAGCGCGAGGGCCCCGTGCTCACGGTGATCCTCAGCCGCCCCGAGGTCCGTAACGCCGTCGACGGCCCGACCGCCGCCCGACTCGCCGAGGCCTTCCGTGAATTCGACGCCGACCCTGACGCGGCCGTCGCCGTGCTGTGGGGCGAGGGCGGTACCTTCTGCGCCGGCGCCGATCTCAAGGCCATCGGCACGCCACGCGGAAACAAGGTCCTCGCCGACGGTGACGGGCCGATGGGCCCCACCCGGATGCGGCTCGGCAAGCCCGTCATCGCGGCGGTCTCCGGCCACGCGGTGGCCGGTGGCCTGGAACTGGCGATCTGGTGCGACCTGCGGGTCGTGGAGGAGGACGCCGTCTTCGGGGTGTTCTGCCGCCGCTGGGGCGTTCCGCTCGTGGACGGCGGCACCGTACGGCTGCCGCGCCTGATCGGGGAGAGCCGGGCCATGGACATGATCCTCACGGGCCGCCCCGTCCCGGCCCCGGAGGCGTACGGCATGGGGCTCGCCAACCGGCTCGTACCGGTCGGCGACGCCCGCCGGGCGGCGGAGCAACTCGCCCGGGAGATCGCGGCGTTCCCTCAGCTGTGCCTGCGCCACGACAGACTTTCCGCCCGCGAGCAGCACGGCCTGAGCGAGCCGGTCGCCCTGGCCGCCGAGTACCGGCACGGCATGGTGCCGCTGACCGCGGGGGAGACCCAGTCGGGCGCCGACCGGTTCGCGGGTGGCGCGGGCCGTCACGGGAGCTTCGCGGACTGAACCGCGGAGCCTGCCCATGCCCCGGCCCGCGGCTCCGCCCCCGGCCCGGCGGCGGACCGGGCATGTGGCCGGGGGCATCGGGACCGGCTGTGGTTCAGGCCTTCGCGGCCTTCGCGGCCTTCCTGGCGGAGTCGAGGTGGGCGAAGACGACGACGTTGTCCTTGTAGTCCTTGGTCTTCAGGTCGAATTCGCCACCGCACGTGATCAGGCGCAGCTGCGCCGACGGGGTGTCGTTGTAGACGCGCTCATTGGGGAAGCGCGCCTTGCTGAACATCTCCACCGAGTCGACTTTGAACGTCGCGACCTGCCCGTCCTTGCGGGTGATGTCGATATGGTTTCCGGGCTTCAGCGCACTCAGCCCCACGAACACGGCCGGGCCGGTCTTGGTGTCGACATGGCCCGCGACGATGGAGGTGCCGCGTTCACCGGGTGTGGCACCCGCCTCGAACCAGCCCGCCAGATTCTTGTTGTTGGGTGGCGGCGGGTTGAGCTGTCCGGACGGGCCGATCTTCAGAGGGGTGAAGGGCGCGTTGACGGAGATCGCCGGGATGGAGATCCGAGTCGGGGCGGAACGGGTCAGCACCAGCCCGGTGGTGGCCTGGGGGGAGCCGGCCTTGTGGGTGGTGGGCGCGGGGGCGGCGGCCGCAGGAAGGGGTCGCGGTCTGTTCTCCCCGATGGAGTCGAAGGAGTTGTGGAGGAGCAGAGCGCCGAGCGCGACCGCCGCGGCGGGCCACAACAGGCTGCGGCTGACGGAACGGGAGGAGGACGGTTGCCCGGGCGTCTTCGGATCGGGCGGCTGCTGGGCGGTCATGGGAAGTGCCTTTCGTGTACCCGGAGGGGAGCGGCGTGAGCGAGCGGCGGATCGGGGCCGTGGCGGCGGAAACGTAATCGCCGCGGCCGCCGTCCGAGGGGGACGGCGGCCGCGACAGCGCAGCGAACTGCTAGTGGTGCGGCCTCATCAGGCAGAGGTCCCGGACTTGACGCCGCGGCGACGCAGCTTGTAGACACCGGCGCCGATGCCACCGAGCATCAGAGCCGAACCGGCAGCCAGGCTGCTGCTGTTCATCGCCAGACCGCCACCGCCGGTGCCCACGCCACCGTTCGGCTTGTCCTTGTCGTCGTCGTCGTCATCGTCGTCATCGTCGTCGTCGTGGTCGTCCTTGTCGTGCTTCCACGACTTGCCGTGGTCGTCCTTCTTGTCGCCCTTGTCGTGGTCGCCCTTGTCGCCCTTGTCGCCCTTGTCGTAGTCGGAGTCGTCCTCGGCTACGGCCATGGCGAGGGCGCCGCCGCCGGCGTCGACGCCGCCCTTGGGCTCGTCGTCATCGTCGTCGTCGTCATCGTCGTCGTCGTCGTGGTCGTCCTTGTCGTGGTCCTTCTTGCCGTGGTCGTAGTCCTTCTTGTCGTGGTCGCGCTTCCACGACTTGCCGTGGTCGTCCTTCTTGTCGCCCTTGTCGGAGTCGTCCTTCTTGTCGCCCTTGTCGTAGTCCGACTTATCGCTCTTGTCGTAGTCGGAGTCGTCCTCGGCTACGGCCATGGCGAGGGCGCCGCCGCCGGCGTCGACGCCGCCCTTCGGCTTGTCGTTGTCGTCGTCGTCATCGTCGTCGTCGTGGTCGTCCTTGTCGTGGTCGCCCTTGCCGTGGCCGTGGTGCTTCTTGCCGTGGTGCTTCCACTTGTCGTGGTCGTCCTTCTTGTCGCCCTTGTCGTGGTCGCCCTTGTCGGAGTCGTCCTTGTCGCTGTAGTCGTCCTTCTTGGAGTCGTCCTTGTCGCTGTAGTCGTCGCTGTAGTCGTCCTTCTTGGAGTCGTCCTTCTTGCTGTAGTCGTCGCTGTAGTCGTCCTTCTTGGACGTGTCCTGCTTCTCGGAGTCGTCCTTCTTGCTGTAGTCGTCCTTCTTGGACTCGTCCTTCTTGCTGTACTCGTCCTTCTTCGAGTCGTCCTGCTTCTTGGACTCGTCCTGCTTCTGGTAGTCGTCCTTCTTCTCGGACTTGCTGTGGTCCTCGCTGGAGGAGGAGCCGGAGTCCTGGCTCCAGTCCTCCGCAACGGTCATGGCATATGCGACCGGAGCAGTAATCGTCAGAACCGCGGTGATGGCGGCTGAGGCGCACAGGGTGCGGGCAGAGCGCATGAGAGCACGTTCCTTTCGCCGCTTCTGCGAGGGCTGACACATCGTCGGCTCATCGGATCGCAGCTGCGACTCGTTCACCGTCAGCCAGATCACGGCTCCGCACCAGCGGAGAAAGCTGCATTAGGGGGACACCGTGGGCCCTTCGAGTGGCGACACGCCGCACAATCACCCGTTGAGCGGCAGTCAGGGCGGAGCAACGCCTGGAGGGCTCTGTGAGAGCGGCCGGACTCCGACGTCCCGCGGAGCCTTCGCCATGCATCGGGGACTCAACGTAAGCACTCGTGTCGGTGCTGTGATTTTCCGGGCTTTTGCCCATCCGGGTTCGCGGCGGCGCCGAACTAGTTGTGTCACTGCCGAACACGGCCATCGGGTGCCGGATCCGAACAGCAGAGGCAGGGTCCTCGGCCCGGATACGGGCAGCGCCGTGGCGTGTGCGTCCGTTCCACATCAGGGAGGAGTGTCCGATGGCTGGTTCCATCCGTTTCCGCCGTCTGGTGACAGGCGTCGCTGCCACGGGCCTGCTGGCCGGAGGCGCGGCGTTCGGTCCCGTCGGTGCGGCTGCCGCCACGCCCGTCCCGGCGACCACTGCGGCGAGCACACACGTTGTCGGCGGCGACGACGATTGCGAATGGAAGAAGGGGCACTGGGAGAAGAGGTGGGTCGAGGACGACTCGGAGAAGGCGTGGCACAGGGACGACTCCGATCGTGACGACAGGAATCGTGACGACGAGCGGACCAACGGCCACTGGGAGGAGACCTGGGAGAAGGGACACTGGGAGTGCACACAGCGGTGACCGCGCCGGTGACCGGTACCGGTGTGCGGAGCGGACTCCGGCCGCCCGGATCGGGGCGGCGGAGGCCCGCACATCCAGGCGTGCGGACGGTTCGAATCAGTGGTGGCATGGATAGCGGGCCAGCCCGCTGGGCACTGCGGTGTCCACGACGCACGAGGGAACGAGTGTCAGCACCTGATCCGGATCCTGGCGTCCCGGGGCCGCTGAGCGAGCCGGGGCTGGATGAGCTGATGGTCCGGGTGGGTCGTGGTGACCAAGACGCCTTCGTGCCTGTGTACGAAAGGGTCAGCGGTCCGGTACTGGGGCTGGTGCGCCGGGTCCTGAGGGATCCGGCCCAGTCCGAGGAGGTGACTCAGGACGTGCTGGTGGAGGTGTGGCGCACCGCAGGCCGGTTCCGGCCCGAGCAGGGCAGCGCCCTGACATGGGTGCTGATGCTGGCCCACCGGCGCGCGGTGGATCGCGTCCGCTCGGCCCAGGCCCGCGGCGAACGGGAACGCCGGGTGGCTCTGCTGGAGTCCGGGCCGCCCTTCGACGAGGTGGTGGAACAGGTCGAGACCAGCCTCGAGCGTCAGCAGGTCCGCCGCTGTCTGCAGTCGCTGACCGACCTGCAGCGGGAATCGGTCGTGCTCGCCTTCTACCACGGGCTCACCTACCGGGAAGTGGCCGACTCTCTGTCACAGCCGCTCGGCACGATCAAGGCACGCATGCGTGACGGCCTGATCCGGCTGCGTGACTGTCTGCGGGAGGGAGGGGCACGGCGATGAAGAACGGAGAGCGGCACTCGGCAGCCGGCGCGTATGTGCTCCACGCACTGCCGGACACCGAGCGGCGCGCGTTCGAGGAGCACCTGGCCTCCTGCGACGCGTGCACGGCAGAGGTCGCGCAGCTCTCCGCCACGGCCGCGCGGCTGGGGCAGGCGGCGGCCGCCGAGCCCCCGGCCGATCTGCGGCGGCGCGTACTGGAACGGATCGCCGTCACCCCGCAGGATCCGATCGTCCCGCGGCAGGCGGGAGTGCGAAGCCGCGATAGGGGCCGCCGACTGCTCCAGCTGGCGCTGGCGGCGTGCCTGGCGCTGGCGGCGGTCCTCGGCGGCGTCGCCGCCTGGCAGTACCAGGCGGCGGAGGATGCCAGGTCGGAGCTGGCCCAGGCAGAGGAACGGTATGCCGGTGTCGCCGACATACTGGCCGCGCCCGATGTGGAGCTCCACACGCAGACGCTGTCGGACGGAACCACCGGCACGATCGCGGTGTCCCGCAGCGCGGACGCCGCGGCCTTCTTCGCCTCGAGAATCCCGCCGCTGCCTGCCGACAAGACGTACGCGCTGTGGTTCAGCGACGACGGTACGTTCAGGCCGGCCGGGCTGGTCAGCGGAGCCGAGGCCCAGGAGATGCAGATGCTGGACGGGCCCCTGAACCAGGCGACGGCCGTGGGCGTCACCGTCGAGCCCATCGGCGGCTCGCCGCAGCCGACCAGCCAGCCGCTGGGTCTGATCGGCATTCCGACGTGACCGTCTGATCGGCATTCCGGCATGACCGCACGTGCCGCCACACGAAACCGTCAGCGGGTGGCGGGTCCGGGGCTCATGCGCAGCAGCGACCTGCCGCCGATCGCGGCGAGCGTGAGAATCCCGATGCCGGACACCACCAGCGGAACGTTCACCTCGGCGACCTTCGCGACCGCGCCGGCCGCGAGCGCCCCGAACGGCGACACGCTCACCGACAGCAGGCGGAACACGCCGTTGACCCGGCCCAGAATCTCCGGCGGAATGGTGGCCTGCCGGAAGGCCGTGATCAGTGTGTGCCAGATGGCGATGCCGAGCCCGACCGCGCCGAAGGAGACGGCCGCGACGGCCGGCGACCGGGTCGTGCCGAGCAGCAGACAGGCGACTCCCATGACGACGAGGGCCAGTACGGCGCCGGGCAGCACACCGATGGCCCGCCGGACCCGGTCGCTGCCGAGCCCGCCGATGACCCCGCCGACCGCGTTCGCCGCCAGATAGAACCCGAATGCGCTCTCCGGCAGGTCCAGCCACTGCACGACGTACAGCACCATCAGCACACCGAGGCTCATGGTGAAGAAGTTGAGGGCACCCAGAATGGCCGCCAGCCTGACGAGCAGGCGGTCCTCCCGCAGATAGCGCAGCCCCTCACGGATCGCCTGCCACCAGCTGGTGCGGGGCCCGGCCTGCTCGACCCGCACCCGCCGCACCAGCGGAAACATCAGCAGCAGCACACCGAGCAGGAAGGAGACGCCGTCGAGAACGAACGGCGCTGCCGCCGCGAACGCGAAGAGCACACCGCCCAGGGGCTGGCCGAGGCTGTCACGCATCACGACCTGCACGGCGTGCAGACGGCCGTTGGCCGTCGTCAGCGCGTCCTTCGGGACGACCTCGGGAAGCAGCGCCTGCGCCGTGACCAGGAAGAACGACTCGGCCATGCCGAGCACCGCCGCCGCGACGTACACCGCAGCCAGACCGAGCGTGCCGGTCAGCTGGCCCAGAGCGATCAGAGCGACGACGCCGAACCGGCACAGGTCGATCACGATCAGCAGGGCCCTGCGGTTGAACATGTCGGCCCATACGCCGCCGAGCGGCGCGAGCATCATTCCCAGCCCGATGACGACGGTGATCAGCGACAGCAGCAGCGGGTCGTGGGTGAATGACAGGGCGAGCAGAGGCAGCGCGGTGTTGCGCACGCCATCGCCGAGAGACGACAGGGCGTTCGCCGTCCACAGCCGGCCGAAATGCGGCCAGGACGGTTTCTCCGCCGCCGGTTTCGCGGAATCCGGGGTCCCTTGCCGCAGCGCGTTCTCCGGGCCGTCCATGCTGCTCGCTTTCGTCACTCGTCCACCGGACAGGCCCTAGCCGACGGTCTCGACGCCGGTGACGAGACTCAGCAGGCGCCCGTCCTCCTCGAAGAGGATCCGGTGCTGCTGGAGCGTTTCCAGCCAGTCGGTGACCTGGGACGGCGACGTACCGTCGGGGCCGGTCAACTGGTCGGGCCGCTTGGGCGAATTCAGCGCCCGCAGCAGGGGCAGCATCTGCTCGTCGACCGGGATCCGCTGCGCCGGACCGAACCGGGTGTCCTCGATGTGGAGGTCGTCGCCGTCGCGCAGCAGCACGAGGCGCGGTCGCCCTTCCGGGCTGTCCCAGCGGGCGCGCCAGTCGTCCACGACCCGCTGCAATGCGGGATACCATTTCAGGCCGGTCATGGCGTAGGGCGCGGGACCGTGGTCGGAGAAGAAGTACGCGAGCTGGTCGAGACTCTGCGAATCGAAGGGGAAGACCAGCGGATAGAAGTCCATCGGACGCAGGTCGAGACCGTACTTGAGCCGCTCGTTGTAGTACGGGCTGAACCGGTCGAAGCGGATGAAGAACGCACCGGTCGGCGGAGTCAGATGAACGAGCAGGGGAAAGTCCCGCTCGTACTTCGCGTACATCTCCTCCGGCTCCTGCGGCGCGCCGATGAGCAGATTCCACTCCGGATGGATGCGGTACTGGAGGCAGTGCTTCATGAACTGCAGGTTCTGGAACGAAGTGGTGCCTTTGCCCAGCAGTTTGAGGGTCTCGGAGTTGAGCGACTCGATCCCTGCCTGGAGACGGTTGACCCGGGCGTCGGCGAGTGTCTTCATGGTGGCCGCGCTGACCGGGACCTTGAGCTCGTAGAAGATCGACGCGTCGTCCGGCGGGGAGGTGTGCGGGAAGACGTCCGTCGGGTAGTTCCTCGGCATGATGTAGTCGGTGCACATGTAGTTCTTGAACTGCGGATGGAGCGAGAAAAGCCACTCGAACTGCCGTATCGCGAGCTCCGGCGCCATCTGCCGGAATCCGATGGTCTCGTCGTTGAGACCACAGAATGTGCAGTGACTGCGGGCACCCCACCAGCATCCGCGCGAGGTCTCGAAGAACAGCGTGGGCTCCAGCTGTCCCTCGGCTACGACTTCGGCCGAATCCCGTATGGCGTCGGCGAAGTCGTCGTAGTAGAGGGGCACATAGTCGTTGATGTCACGGTCCCGGCCGACGCTCAGCCGGACCTGCGGCTGCTTGCAGTTCTCCCGGCTGATGACGCCCCGGATGGAGGAGAGTTCGGCAGTCCGGCCGGCGAGCAGGTGCTCCAGGAATTCGGAGAAGCTCACCAGGCTCGGACCGGAGAACACGTAGTCCAGATAGTCCACTTCCGACGCGAGGACGGCGCCCATCGTGGTCTCGCAGTTGGACCCGCCGAGGAGGATCACACACTCCGGGTTCCGGTCCTTGATCATCTTGGCCAGTGCGAGGGCCGGCGTGGTCTGTGCGAACATCGAGGTCAGACCGACGACGTCGGCGGAGGCCAGGTCGTACCGGTCGATCAGCCCGGCCATGAATTCCTCGATGCCGTCGCGGTGCCGCAGCAGGTCCTCGCGGAACGAGTCCCAGGCGGGCTCGCGGTAGTACCGATGGAAGTAACTGTCGGCGTTGTCGGGCTCATCGGGAAACGCGATGTGCCGGAACAGCCACTCGCCCACCCCGCTGTAGAGGTGGGTCATGTCGCCGGCGATCTCCTCGTACGTGCCGACGCCGAAGTATTTGGTGAAGTCGAGGTTCAGGTAGTGCAGCTGGGCCGTGGCCCGGTCGGAGAACTCCTGCTTGATCAGACCGGCGAGCTGGCTCAGCGCGAACGAAGGGCGATTCCAGTCGGCGAAGGGCATGTTGACGAAAGAGACGCGAAGCACGGCGAAACCTCTCGGAATGGCGGGCGACTCTCGCCGGATTCTCCGTATGAGAACACTTCGTACGAGGTGTCAGAGGTCTCCGGCGTCGAGCGTGTCGTCGACTGCCACGGGAGAACGGGCGCTTCGCGCCACGTCGGGCTCGGCCGAGATAAAGGCGAGACTTCTGCAAGGTGCATTGAGGTCATCGGCTGGCCCTCCCCCGTGTGGCCGAATGCTGCACGAGCCTAGGCACAGGAACTTCGGCCGGTCAAGGGTCGAAAGTGATGCATGACGCGGCCCGGGCGGGCTTCCCGCTCGGCGGTCCGGCGTCGCTGCCGACGCGGTGGCCTCCTCGGCTTGCGGTCCCATCAATTCCGGTTGGCTGAGAGCGAGTTGACGTACAGTGGGCGTGCTGCGCCGGGCACGTCCACGGCCGCCGAGTTCAGTCGACCGACCCGCGGGGGGAATTGCGTTGAACACCGACACCGACAAGCGGACGCCGACCGAGTCCAAAGTGGTGGAGATCTGGACGGATGTCCTCAACCATGATCAGTTCGGGCTCGACGACAACTTCTTCGCCGTCGGCGGAAACTCGATGTCCGCGACAATGGTGACCTACCAGTTGCGTGATGCATCCGGACTTGAACTCCCGCTCACTCTCATCTTTGAACACTCCACGGTCCGTGAACTCGCGAATGCCGTCGACGAGGCCACGAAGGGCGGCGCAGGCTCCGGAACCATCGCTGACTGAACCGGTCGTCAGAACGGTGCGACCCGGCATCCGGGTCCGCGCCGTTCCTCGGCGTGCCGTCCGCGCCGATCCCGCGCGAAAGATGTGGCGAGATGCACTCAGACCTGACTCTCGAACAGCGGCGTGCCCGGTTTCTGCGCCGGATCCACCGCGCCGCCGCCCGACGCGACCGGCCCCGGCCCCGGCCCCGGCCCGGGGCCCAGACGGTTCCCACGGCACTGCCCCGTGCCGTGGCCACGGGTCCGGCTCCCCGGCCCGCCCGCCGACGGGTGGTACGCGACCTCGACGAAGCCTGCACCAAGGCGCTGCACCACATCGCCGCGGAGTGTGATGTGCCGGCCGCGACGGTCGTGGTTGCGGCCGCGCTCGCGACCATCGCGCGGTACTGCGCGGAATCGGACCTGCTGGTCGCCGTCTCCACCGGACCGTCCGGCAGCCGGCCGCTCGCACTCGCCATCGACCCGGCGTGGCGGACGCCCGACCTCGTCGCGGCGACGGACCGCGCCCTGGCCGAGTCCCGGACGGCCGGCGCCCCGCCTGGGACCGCGGCCCGGCCGCCGGTCCTGCTGCGGATCGACGAGCACATTGGCGAGAACGACGAGAACGACGAGAACGGGGAGCACGTCGACGCCGCTGTCCACGGCGACGACAAGTCCCGTACCGGCACCGGCGACGATTCGCGCGTCGGCGACGTCCACATCGGACTGTCCACGGCCACGGGCACACTGACCGCGGCCTACGATCCCGACCGCTACGAGACGGAGCTGGTCGAAGGCGTGCTGCGAGGCACCGAGACCCTGCTCAAGGCCGCATCCGCCACCCCGGACCTACCGGTGTCCGCCCTCGCGCTCCACTCCGACGACGAGCTGCGCGACGTGATCGAGGGCCCCAACCGGACCGCGACCTCCCGTCGGCCCGACACCCTCACCGCGGCTTTCGACCGTGCGCAGCGGCGTTTCGCCGACCGGACGGCGCTCGTGGATGCGGCAGGCGCGCTCACCTACCGGCAGGTGGCGGAGGCTGCCGCCTGGCTCGGACGGAGGCTGCGCATGGCAGCCGGTGCCGGGCCCGAGGACCTGGTTGCCGTCCATGTCACCCGTGACGACAAGCGCTGGGTGATCGCCTGCCTCGGGGCGCTGTACGCCGGCGCCGCCTGGCTGCCGATCGACCCGGCGGTGCCGCCCGGCCGGCTGGCGACGCTCCTGCGCGACGCCGGGGTACGTGCGGTCGTCTCCGACGCCCGGCTGCGAGGCAGGATCCCGGCCGGTGACTGGGTCGTCGTGAATCTCGACGACGACGCCGTGCCCGACTGCGCCCTGCCCGATGCCGCCGGTGCCGACGACTCCATGCCCATGGAACCGCCGGCCACCGACCCCCGTCAGCTCGCCTACGCCATGTACACCTCGGGCAGTACCGGAGCACCACGCGCGGTCCTGGTCGAGCACGACAGCACCGTGAACTTCGTCGAATCCCTGCAGCGGCTCTTCGAACTGACCCCCGACGACCGGCTGTTGCAGTACGCGTCGCCCGGCTTCGACGTCTCGGTGTTCGAGATCTTCTGCGCACTGCTGAGCGGTGCCTCCCTCCGTATGATCGGCGACGACGACCGCCGCTCGGTGGAAGGACTGACGCAGGCGCTCGTCCAGGGCGGCATCACCGTCGCCGAGCTGCCGCCCGCCCTGCTGGAGCTGCTCGACCCCGGCCGCGTACCGATGCTGCGCCTCGCATCGGTCGGCGGCGAGCCGTTCTCCGGCCGGCTGACCACACGCTGGGCCGAAGGCCGCCGGTTCGTGAACGGATACGGGACGACCGAGACCACCATCGGCGTCATCTACAAGGAATGCACCGGCACATGGCGGTCCTCGCCGCCCATCGGGCGGCCCGTCGACAACCACCAGGCGTACATCCTCGACGACGACCTGCGCTCCGTACCGCCCGGCGCGGTGGGCGAACTGTTCGTCGGCGGAGCCGGCGTGGCGCGCGGCTACCTGGGCCACGCGGCCCGCACGGCGGAGCGTTTCCTGCCCGACCCGTTCCGGCCGGGCGAACGCCTCTACCGCACCGGCGACCTCGCCCGCTGGTCCGCCGACGGCGACATCGTCTTCCTGGGGCGCCGGGACCGTCAGGTGAAGGTCCGCGGACAGCGCGTGGAGCTGGGCGAGATCGAAGCGGCCCTCGCCGAGCGGCCCGAGATCTCCGCCGCCGTCGTCGCCGACATCGACGCCACCCTCGTCGGCTACCTCGTGCCCGCCGCCGGTCACCGGCCGCACCTCGACGACATCCGCCGGGATCTCGCCGATCGCCTCCCGTCGTACATGGTGCCGGGGCTGCTCGTCGAGGTGGAGCAGATCCCGATCACCGCCTCCGGCAAGGTCGATCTGGCCGCGCTGGCGGCCCGGAACCCCACCGGCTCCGCCGGCCCGGCCGCGCGCGACGAGGAGCGGGGCGCCCGGCTGCAGGGACACGGGACCGGCCCCGGGGCCGCCCTCGTGCGGCGGATCACGGAAGAGGGCTATGCCGCCGTACTGCCCGGTGCGGCCGTCGGCGACGACACCAGTTTCTTCGCCGCGGGCGGCGACAGCATCCGCGCGATCCGGCTGCTGTCCTGGGTGCGTGAGGCATTCGGTGTCGAGGTGGCGATGAGCCGGTTCTTCCGGCGTCCCACCCCCGCGGCGCTGGCCGAGACCGTCGAGCGAGCCCTGAGCGCAGACCCCTCGGACGGCCCGGAGCCGGCCGGCTCGCCGCCGCGGACGCCCATCCCCGTCACGGCCACGGACACGGACGCCGAAGCACCGTTGTCGTCGGCACAACAACGCCTGTGGTTCCTGGACCAGTTGCAGCCGGACAACGCCGCGTACAACGTCACCGAGGTGTTCCGCCTGCGCGGTGCCCTCGATGCCGAGGCCCTGCGCCGCGCACTGCACGCGCTCATCGTCCGGCACGAGATACTGCGCACCCGGTACCTGACGTCGGCCGGAGTGCCCCGCCAGGTGGTGGACCCCGAACCGACCACGGAACTCGCGGTCGTCGATCTGACCGGCGCCCCCGGCGGGGAGCTGGACGAGCTGCTGGCCGCCGCCGCTGCCGGGCCGTTCGACCTCTCGACCGGTCCACTGATACGCATCACGCTCGTGCGCCTGGGCCCTGATGAGCACGTGCTCTCGTGGGTCATCCACCACATGGTCGCCGACGGCCGCGCTACCGAGGTGCTGTTCTCCGAGCTGAGCGAGCTGTACCACTCCTTCCGCCACGGAGGGCCCGCGGGCCTGCCCGCCGTCCCCCTGCGCTTCCGGGACTACGCCCGCCGGCAGCGGGCAGCCCTCGGCGATGACGCGCACCACCGTGACCTCGCCTACTGGCGCGAGCAGTTGGCCGGCGCGCCGGCCCAACCGGAGCTGCCGGCGGACCGGCCCCGGCCGGCCCGCCCCACGAACCGCGGCGGCACCCTCCACTTCAGCCTCCCGCCCGAGACCGGAGCCGCACTGGCCGGATTCGCCGCCCGCTCCGGTGTCACCTCGTACATGACGCTGCTGACCGCGTTCTTCGCGCTGCTGTCCCGGTACGGGCGCGGCAAGGACATCATCGTCGGCACGCCGTTCGCCAACCGCAACCGGCGCGAGGTCGAGGATCTGGTCGGCTTCCTGGTCAACACGGTGCCGCTGCGCGCGGACTGCACGGGCGACCCCACGTTCGCCGCCCTGCTCCGCCAGGTGACCGAGACGACGCTCGCAGCGGGCGATCACTCCGAGGCGCCGTTCGAGGACCTGGTTTCCGAACTGCGCGTGGAGCGCGATCTGCGGGGCAACCCGCTGGTGCAGGTGATCTTCCAGGCGATCGAGGCCCCGGAGGACCAGTTGCGGCTGGAGGGCGTCGAGCTGACGAAGATCCCGGTGGACGAGCGGTCCGCGGCCTTCGACCTCGTCATGGAGGTACGCACCGACCGGCACGGGCGGCTCACCGGGCGGATCAATTTCAGCGCCGACCTGTTCGACCGGGAGACCGTCGCACGGATGGCCGGGCACTACCGGCGGCTACTGAGCTCGGCACTCGCCGATCCCGACCGGCGGCTGTCACAGCTCGACATGCTCGGACCCGACGAGCGACGGGAGCTGCTGGAGACGTTCAACTCGACCGTCACCACCCCGGTGGACACCATCACCGCGGTCGTCGAGCGGCAGGCCGCGGCGGCCGGCGCCGCCATCGCCGTCGTCGACGAGGCCGGGCGGACCACGTACGCGGAGCTCAACGCGGCCGCGAACCGGCTCGCCCACCACCTGCGGTCGCTCGGTGTGGGCCCGGACGTCGTCGTCGGCGTCTGCCTGCGACCTGGCGCGGACCTCGTCACAGCCATGCTCGCGGTGCTGAAGGCCCAGGGAGCGTATCTGCCGCTCGACCCCGGGCATCCCGCGGAAAGGATCCGCCTGCTCCTCGCCGACTGCGGCGTGACCGTGGTGATCGGCCACCGGGACGTACACGACAGACTGCCGTCCGGCCTCTCGCTCGTCGTCCATCTGGACGACGAGCGGGCAGACATCGCGGGCCTCCCGTCGGACAATCCGCCCGGCCCCGATCCGGAGGGTCTGGCGTATGTCATCCACACCTCGGGCTCCACCGGGCGCCCGAAGGGCGTCGCCGTACCGCACCGGGCCCTGGTACGGCTCGTGTTCGGCGGCGACCAGGCGCCGGTGGGCAGCGACGACACGTTCCTCCTGCTGCATCCGGCCAACTTCGACCCGTCGAACCTGGAGATCTGGCTGCCGCTGGCACACGGTGCGACCATCGCGGTGCCGGGGGAGCGGCTCACCGATCCGGTCGACATCGGCGCGGCCGTCCGCCGCCACGGCGTGACCGTCCTGTGGATGACTGCGGCTCTGGCGCATCTGGTCGTCGACACCGATCCCCAACTGCTCGCCGGGGTACGGCAGCTGGGCATCGGCGGCCAGGCCCCGTCGGTACCGCACATACGCCGTCTGCTCCGGGAGCTGCCCGAGTTGCGGCTCCTGAACTGCTACGGCCCCACCGAGTCCGCGACCAACACCACGCTGCACCCCATCGAGTCCGAACCGGCACCGGACGCCACCTCGATACCGATCGGCCGGCCCGTCGGCGACACCCGTGTCCACGTCGTCGGCACGGACGGCGAACTGGTGCCGATCGGCGTACCCGGGGAGCTGTACATCGGCGGCCGCGGGCTGGCGCGCGGCTACCGCGGCGCTCCCGCCCTGACCGCGGAACGTTTCGTTCCCGACCCGTTCGGACCCCCCGGGCAGCGCGCCTACCGCACCGGCGACATGGTGCGGTGGCTGCCGGACGGCACGCTCGACTTCCTCGGGCGCGAGGACGACCAGGTGAAGATCCGGGGGTACCGGATCGAGCTCGGCGAGGTGGCCGCGGTGATCCGGCGCCACAGCGGCGTACGGGACGCCCATGTACTGCGGCGCGGCGTCGCAGGGACGGCCGAGCTGGCGGCGTACGTCGTCGGAGCGGACGGCTTCGACACCGATGACCTGTTCCGCGGTCTGCGACAGCAGCTCCCGCACTACATGGTCCCGGCGACGATCACCCCGCTGCCCGAGCTTCCGCTGTCGTCCAACGGCAAGGTGAACCACGCGCTGCTGCCCGAACCCCGGCAGACCGGCGCGGACAGCGCCGGCCGGCCGCCGCGGACCGACCTGGAGAAAGTGGTCCATGCGGTGTGGGCGGATGTACTCGGCCGCGGGGAATTCGGCATCGACGACGACTTCTTCGCGCTCGGCGGCAACTCGTACCAGGCCACCCGCGTCATCGCACGGCTGCGCTCGCTGCTGAGCGTCGAGCTCCCGGTGCGTGCGATCTTCGAGCACCGGCGCGTCACCGAACTGGCGACCGCCGCGGCGGCGGCACCGGTGGCATCCGACGCCGGCAGCACGGCGATCCGCCCGCGGCCCGCAGACCGGCCGGCGCCGCTCTCGGTCGGCCAGCAACGACTGTGGTTCCTCGACCAGCTCCACCCGGGAAGCGCCGACTACAACGTGCCGCTGAACCTGTGGCTGCGCGGGAGTCTCGATGCACGGGCGCTCCGGGCGGCGCTGCGCGAGGTGGTGTCCCGGCACGAGGTCCTGCGCTCCCGGTTCACGCTGGGCGAGGACCGGGTCCTGGTGCAGTTCGTCGAGCCTGCCGACGCCTTCGAGATCTCCGAATCCGACCTGTCGGGCCTGCCCGCCCCGAAGGCCCGGTCAGCAGCCGAGGATCGGGCGGCCGGGGCCGCACGGCGGCCGTTCCGGCTGGACCGGGGTCCGCTGATCCGCGCCGAGTTGCTGCGCGTCGGAGCCGAGGAGCACCTGCTCTCCGTCGTGGTGCACCACGCTGCCGCGGACGCCGAGTCGTTCCGTCTGCTCCTTGCCGAACTGGCACAGCTCTACGGCACGTACGCCGCGGGGCTGCCCAGTCCCCTGCGGACGCTGCCGGTCCAGTACGGCGACTACGCGCTGTGGCAGCGGCAGCTCGGCGGGACGGCCGAAGAAGCAGCCCTGGGGTACTGGCGGGACCGGCTCGCGGACCTGCCCGTGCTGCGACTGCCGACCGACCGGCCCCGCCCGCGGATCCGGACCGGGGCCGGCGGCCGGCACCACTGCGACCTGCTGGACGAGTTGGGCGCGAAGCGGCTGAGCGCGGTCGCACGGGCCCACGGCGCGACGGAGTTCATGGTCCTGCTCGCCGCCGTGCAGACCGTCCTCGGCCGGACCGGCAAACAGGACGACTTCGGCGTCGGCACGCCGGTCTCCCAGCGGACACGGCCCGAACTGGCGCCCCTGATCGGCTTCTTCGTCAACACCATTGTGCTGCGCGCCGACCTCTCCGGCGACCCGACCTTCGCCGAGCTGTTGACGCGGACCCGCGACATCGCCCTGGCCGGGTACGCCCACCAGGAGGTGCCGTTCGACCGGTTGGTCGAGGAGCTGCTGCCGGCCCGCACCCCGGGGCGCAATCCGCTCTTCGACGTGGTCTTCCACGTGGACGACGCCTCCGGCACGGTGCCGGCGCTGCCCGGGCTCGACGTGCACCAGACCGATGTCGACACGGGCACCGCGAAGTTCGACCTCGATATCGCCGTGGTCCCCCGGGACGGGGTCCTGACCTGCACGGTGGAGTTCAGCACCGACCTGTTCACCACGCCCACGGTGACACGGCTGATGGCCGGGCTGCGGGAAACGCTGGGCGCGGCATTGGCCGATCCGGGACGGCGGCTGTCCGAGCTGCCCGGGCCGACGGCGCTCCCCGGGTGCTCCGGGGATTCCGGGCCGGACGGCGGATGACCGGCACCGGAGTGAGCCTGCACAACGACGAGACAGATTCGATCATGGGGGTGGGAGGATGAGCGCCGGCGTCGAGAAGACCGGTGTATCCGACGACGTGGACCGCTGGTTCCTCGGCGGACTCGGGCGGTCGTGGCGCGGGACCCAGATGCTGTGCCTGCCGCACAGCGCCGGCAACGCATCGAGCTACCGCACCTGGCTGGCCGCGGTCGAGGCCGATGCGGGCGCCGACGCGGGCATCGACGTCGACGCCGACACGGGCATCGACGTGGTCCCCGTACAGCTCCCGGGCCGGGAAACCCGGCTCTTCGAACCGCCGTTCACGGATCAGCCGACGCTGATCACCGCGCTGGCCGGCGTCGTCGAGCGGTCCGGCTTCCGGCGCATCGCGCTGTTCGGGCACAGCATGGGCGCCGTGCTGGCCATCAATCTGTGCCGCGCGCTGGAGGCGGCGGGCACCCCGGTCGCCCATGTCTTCGTCTCCGGCCACGCCGGTCCGGCCCAGCGGCCGACGGCCGCCTTCCCGACCGACGTCTCCGACGAGACCGTCATGGAAGCCCTCGGCGCCGCCGGCTCACCGAGCCATCAGATGCTGCTGAAGCACCCCGAACTGAGGGAGCTGGTGATTCCCGTCATGCGGGCCGACCTCCAGCTGGTCATGACCGGTATCGCCGCAGGGCCGCCGGTGCAGGCGCCGATCACGGCAGTGAACGGGGCGGACGACGACTCGCTGGACGGGCGGGATCCCAGCGGCTGGGCCGCCCTCACCACAGGGCGATGCGTGTCGCATCGCCTGCCCGGAAACCACTTCTACCTGGCGGAGCAGGGCGACGAGGTCGCCCGCATCGTCCAGGACGTCCTGGCGGACGGGGACTAGGCCGTGTTTTAGAACTCCCGCCTGGCTCGCGACGCCTGGCACGCACACTCGCTGCGTTGTCGGAGTCATCCAAGTACGTCCAGTACGAGGATGATCCTCCGCTTTGCGATTGCACGCACCAGACGCCGCGAGCCCCGCCCTACGGGCGGACGGCGCTAGTTCTAAAACACGCCCTAGGCCGAGTCTGCAGGCACCTCCACTTCTCACCACCTCCACCACTGAGAGGATCCACATGTCGTCGTACACCGTCGTCGTCAACGACGAGGAGCAGTACTCGATCTGGTCGGCGGACCGCGAGATCCCGGCCGGATGGCGGGAGACCGGTATGCGCGGATCGAAGGACGAGTGCCTGGCCCACATCGACGAGGTCTGGACCGACATGCGCCCGCTGAGCCTGCGTCTGCGGATGGAGTCGACGAGCCGATGACGTCCTCACGTGTAGCAGTCGTCACCGGCGCCGGACGCGGCATCGGTGCCGCCACCGCCCTCCGGCTGGCCGCCGACGGTGCGGCCGTCGGTGTCCTCGACATCGACGAGGACACCGCGGCGGACACCGCCGACCGTATCCGTGCGGCCGGTGGCACCGCCGTCCACGTCGTCGCCGACGTCGGCGATCCCGATCAGGCCGGCGCCGCGCTGGCCGCCGTGGCCGCCGAACTCGGTCCCCCGGTGATCCTCGTCAACAACGCCGGCGTCATCAGGGACCGGCCGCTGCAGGACCTGACACTCGACGACTGGAACACCGTCATCGACGTGAACCTCCGCGGCGCGTTCCTGATGTGCCAGGCGATCCGGCCCCATCTCGTCGCGCAGCGGTGGGGCCGCATCGTCAACCTGTCCAGCTCCTCCGCGCTGGGCAACCGCGACCAGGCGAACTACTCGGCCGCGAAGGCCGGGATCGACGGTCTGACCCGGACGCTCGCGATCGAACTGGGATCGCACGGGGTGACGGTGAACGCCGTGGCCCCCGGATACATCGTCACCGACATGACCGCCGGAACGGCCGCGCGCATGGGCGTGGACTTCGAGAAGCTCCAGCGCATGGTGGCCGCGCAGACACCGGTGCAGCGGGTGGGCCGGCCGGCCGATGTGGCGAACGCCGTCGCGTTCCTGGTCGGGGAGGACTCCGGCTTCATCTCCGGCCACATGTTGTACGTCACCGGGGGCCCGATGCGCTGACCGTGTCCGCCGCCGCCAGCGCCGCTGCGAGCTCCGCCACCGTACGGTGCTGGAACAGCATCAGCGGCGGCACCTCGGCACCGCACCGCTCGGCGAGCGCGGCGGCCACATGGAGGGTGTCGAGGGACGTGCCGCCGAGGGCGAAGAAGTCGTCGGTCACGCCGGCCGGCGACCGGCCGAGGACGGTGGTCCAGACGTCGCTGACCGCGGTCTCCCACCCGGTGCGGGGAGCCCGGTCGCCCGACGTGGCGTCGCGTCGGCGTACGGGGTCCGGCAGCGCCCGCCGGTCGACCTTCCCGTTGCCGGTCAGCGGCAGCCGGTCCAGCGACACGAACGCCCCTGGGACCAGCGGTTCGGGCAGCCGCTCCCGCAGATGGGCGCGCAGCGCCGCACCGTCCACACAGTCCGCCACCACGTACGCCACGAGTCCGGCCGTCATTCCGCTGCCCCGGACGGTCACGAACGCGTCGCGCACGCCCGGATGCCCCACCAGCGCCGCCCGGACCTCACCTGGTTCGATACGGAAGCCACGCAGTTTGACCTGATCGTCGATGCGGCCGGCGAACTCGATGGTGCCGTCGGGAAGCCGGCGGGCCAGATCTCCGGTTCGGTACAGCCGGCCGCCCGGCGGCCCGAACGGGTCGGGCACGAACCGTTCCGCGGTCAGCGCCGGCCTCCCCAGGTAGCCCCGGGCCACACCGGCCCCGCCGATGAGCAGCTCGCCGAGGACACCCACCGGCACCGGATCGCCGTTGGGGTCCACGACGTAGGCACGGGTGCCGCCGATGGGCCGGCCCACCGGAACCGGGACCCCCGTGTCGAGCTGGTCCAGGGCGACCGGATGTGTGGTGGCGAAGGTCGTGGTCTCGGTCGGCCCGTAGCCGTTGACGATCCGCAGCCCGGGAACCGCCTCCAGCAGGGTGCGCAGATGCGGGACCGACAGCGCCTCGCCGCCCACCACCAGGGTGTGCACCGACGCCAGGGCCTGTGGGTGGACGTCCGCGACCAGATTCGCCAGCTGGGCGGTCAGCCACAGTACGGTCACGCCCAGCCGGTCCAGTTCCGCGCCCAGCTCGCGTGGACCGACGGGCCCGGGCGGATGGACGGCCAGCCGGGCTCCGTTGCAGAGCGCGTTCCACATCTCGAACGTGGACGCGTCGAACGCGGTGGGGGCGAGCATCAGCAGGGTGTCCCGTGGGCCGGCCTCGACCTGGTCGAGACCGCACACGAGCCGTACGACGCAACGGTGGGTGACCGCGACCCCTTTGGGGACGCCCGTGGAGCCCGATGTGTAGATGACGTACGCGAGATGGTCCGGCGCGATGTCGACCGCCGGCGGATCCGACGACTGCCGTTCGGCGCCGGGCGGCGGCACGTCGATGAGCAGTCGCTCCACATCGACGGGATACCGGCCGGACAGCTCCTGATCGGTCACCAGCAGACGTACCGAGCTGTCGCGGTGGACGAACGCGATCCGCTGCGGGGGAAGGGCCGGATCGACCGGTACGTACGCACCGCCTGCCTTGAGCACCGCCAGCAGCGCCACGACCTGCTCCGGCCCGCGCGGCAGCAGCACCGCGACCCGGTCGTCCGGGCGGATGCCGAGGGCGACGATGCGGTTCGCCAACCGGTTGGCCTCGCCGTCGAGTTCGGCGTACGACCGCTCATATGGCGGGCTCCACAGGGCCGTGGCGCCGGGGGAGGCGGTCACCTGCCGGGCGAAGAGGCCGACCACCGTCGCCGCCGGTGTGTCCGCCGTCCGGTTGACGGCCTCGACGACCTCCTGCCGCTCCGCCTCGCCGAGCATGTCCAGTCCGGACAGCGGCCGGTGTGGGTGGGCGAGCGCGTGGACGAGCAGTCGCTGGAAGTGGCCCGCCATGCGCTCCGCCGCGTCCGCGCTGAACAGGTCGGCGTTGCAGGTGAAGGCTACGGGGTACGCGTCGTCGTCGCTGTCGTCGCCGCTGTCGACGACGGTGACCGCCACATCGAACACGGAACGCGGCTGCGCGGCGACGGCCGGCCGCAGGCAGTCCCGCGCCTCCTGCTCGTCCCGCCCCCGGTGCCCGTCCCCGGCCGGTGCCGTCCTCGGCCAAACGTCAAGTGCGACCTGCGCGATCGGATGCCGGCTCAGGTCCCGATCAGGTGCGACGGCCCCGACGAGCCGCTGGAACGGCAGACCGCCGTGGTCGACCGCGGCCCGGGTGGCCTCGCGTACCCGGTCGACCAGTGCCCGCAGCGAGGGCGTGCCGGACCCGTCGATCCGCAGCACCAGCAGATTGGACAGGTACCCGACCACCTGCTCGGCCCCGGCGGGCCTGGCGCCCGGCGTCTGCGTGGCGAACACGACGTCACGCGAGCGCGAGTACCGCGCGAGAAGTGCGGCGAGCGCGGCAGCGAAGACCGTGAACGGCGTCGTACCGTCGGCGGTCCGTGTGCACAGCTCCCGCACGGGCCGGCGGGGAACGGCGACGACGACGGTGCGGCCGCGCTGGGTGTGCACCGGCGGCCGGAGCCGGTCGCTGGGCAGCTCGGCCCCGGCGGGCAGATCCCTCAACCTGGCCTGCCAGTAAGCGAGTTGCTCGTCCTGGTCGTCCTGGTCGGCGGGTGGGGGCTGCTGCACAGGGATCGCCGGGGGTGACGCCGCGGACTGCGGCGTGCCGGTGACGGCCGACCGGTACAGCGCGGTGAGCTCGGCAGACAGGAGTCCGGCGGAGTGGGGATCGCAGACGATCCGGGGCACCGCGACCGTCAGAAGATGCTCGTCGGTGCCGTGTTCGGTCACGTTTCTCGTCACGATGGCGCGCAGGAGCGGACCGCGGCGGAGATCGAACGGCTGACGCGTCACGGCGTCCACGGCGTCCACGACGTCCGGAGCCGTCGTCCCGTCGCGGCCCTGCGGTTCATCGGTGGCCAGGGTCAGTTCGTAGTCATCCGTAGTCGCCGTCGACTGCCGTGGCACGACCTCGTCGGAGCTGAAGCGGGTCCGCAGCGCCGGGTGGCGCCGCACCAGTGCCGTCAGCGCCGCGCGCAGCGCCGTAGGGTCGGGTCGGCCGCATATCCGCCACGCCAGAACGACGTTGTCCGCGGGACCGGACAGGCACCGCTCGGCGATCCATTGCCGCTTCTGCGCATCGGACAGCGGTGCCCGGTCCCGGCCGGCCGAGCCGGCTGCTTCGGTGTCGACCGGTGCGGCGCCTGCCGTCACTGCGCCCTCCTGTTGGGTCGGGACATTCGATCACCGTAGCAGCCGAGATCGAACTGGACGGTGACTTTCGAACCGGTGCACTAGGCTTCGGCGGAGCGCGCTCGCAGGGAACCGGAAGGCTCTGAATACGGGGGGACATATGGAATTCGGCCATTCCGCCGATGAATGGGAGTTCCGCGACCGGGTCCATACCGAACTGGAATCCGCGGAACTCGTCGCCGAACTGGCACGGTTGCATCGCAGTGACGAACGGGAGCCGGACGAACGGGAGTTGTACCGGCTGCTCGGCGAGCGGGGACTGCTCGGTGTCGACTGGCCCCGCGGTTATGGCGGACAGGGACGCAGCACCGTGCACGCCGCCATCGCCGTGGAGGAGATGATGCGGGCCGGAGTGCCCGACACGCTGTACGTCAACGGTATTCAGACCGTGGGAAATCTGATCCTGCTCACCGGCAGCGAGGAACAGAAGCAGCGCGTTCTGCCGTTGCTGGCCAACGGCCGGGGCTTCGCTAGCGTTCTCTACACCGAGCCCGGCGTCGGTTCGGACCTGAGTGCCCTGACCACCCGGGCGGTCGCGGTCGACGGCGGCTTCCGTATCGACGGCGTCAAGATCTTCAACCTCAAGAGCGGCATCACCGACTTCGGACTCTGTGCGGCGCGTACCTCCACGGAGGTGTCGCGGTACGAAGGCATCACGCTGTTCCTGCTCGACATGCGTGCACCGGGGGTCCACGTCGAACGCCTGGACACCATGGCCGACGAGCAGTTCCACCGGGTCGAGCTGGACGGTGTCCTCGTCACCGACGCCGATGTCGTCGGTGGCATCGGCAACGGCTGGGCGGCGCTGGCCGAGGCACTGCCGCTGGAACGCACGGGATTCGACTTCGCCCTGCGCGCCGAACGCTGGTACCGGGCCGGCTGCTCGGGACTCACCGGCGCGGACGCCGCGCCGGAACCCGGACCCGGCGCCGACTGGCTGGCGGAAGTCGGACGGCACGGGGCCGCCGCCACGGCGGCACGCCTGCTGGCCTGGCGCTGCGTCGGGGCGGCCGACGCCGACCGGTACGACGAAGTCCGGACGTCGGCAGCGAAGTGGTACGCGAGCGAACAGGCGGCGGCGATCGCCCGCTGGGCCGCGGTGCGCCACGGATTCGACGCGCCGCCGGAACTGGCGGCGCTGCTCGACAGCGCCTATCGGGAGGCGCCGGGCCTGACCCTCTCCGGCGGCACATCGGAGATGATGCTGCAGACTCTCGCCGGTTTCCTGCTCGCCGGTGAGCCGTCGGCTCCCGGCCGCCCGGCGGTGGTCTGACATGCGGCTCGAAATCGACGACGTACAGCGTGACATGGCCCTGGCCGTGCGCGCCGGGCTCGAACAGGTGGCCGGTTCCACGGGGGAGATCGATCCCGCCGACGTACATGCCTGTCTCGCCGGCCTGGAGCTCTTCGCGCTGGAACTGCCGGCCGAGGCCGGCGGGCTGGAGTTCGGACCCGCCGACGCGGTACCGGTCTGCGAAGAACTGGGGCGTTGGGCCGCCCCCGACGCGTACCGGACGAACACGCTGTTCGCCGACCTCGTCATGTCGGCCGGAGCAGGCGTGGACGGCAGCGGGCACGGGGCACCCCTCAGAAGCGACCTGCTCGCCGCGGTCGCTGCCGGAAAGGTCACCGTGAGTCAGGCCGCCGGCGCCGGCGTGACCGCGGCAGCGGCGTCCGACGGGCTCCGGCTCACCGGGGAATGCGCGCTGCCGGACCCACTGCCGGACCCGGGCTTCCACCTCGTTCCGGCCGGCCGTGACGGAACGGCCGTGTTCGCCGCGGTCGCCGCGGACGACCCCGGCATCACCATCCGGACCACCCGGCGCGACGGGGTGCGCCGCCTGTTCCTGACGGGCGCCACGGCGCTCACACTGTCCGGGCCGCTGCACGCCACGGACGGCGTACCCGCACCTCTGCTCGTACGCGCTCGCCTCCGGCAGGCCGCCTACCTGCTGGGGCTCGCGGCCGGCGCGCATCGGCTCGCGGTCGCCCGGGCGGCGACCCGGCAGCAGTTCGGGCGCGGCATCGGTGAGAACCAGGCAGTCGCCTTCCCCCTGGCCGAGCAGTTCGCGCACCTCGAGGCGGTGCGACTCCTGGTGCACCAGGCGGGCCGGGCCGACGGCCGGGACGCGGCGCTCGGCGCCACACAGTCGCTCGCGTACGCGGCGGAACTCGCCCTGCGGGTCACCGCTCACGCGGTGCACGTCCACGGCGCGGCCGGCATCACCCGGGACTCCCCGGTCCAACGGCACTACCGGGCCGCAGCCATCGAGGCGACCCGATGGGGCGCACCCGCCTCGTTGTGGCGGGAGGCCGGAGCGCTCCGGCTGGCCCCGGACAGCGCTCAGGCGGACTGAGCCGGTGGCGGAGGTTCGGGCAGTGTCACGCGGGTGCCCGGACCTCCGTCGGACGTGGTCCCCGGCGCACTCGCCGAGAGGCCGTCCGTGATCCGCACCTGCGCCACACCGCCGGCGAGCGCCTCGCGGGCCGCGACGAGCTTGATGGTCATGCCGTCCGTCACCCAGGCCGGCGCCGCGGCACCCGCCGGCGGCAGACGGTACGTGTCGAGCACGCTCGCCGGATCGGCGGGGTCGCGGAGCACGCCGGGCGCACCGGTCAGGAAGACCAGACTGCGGGCCCGGAGCGCGACCGCGACGGCGGCCGCGGCGCGGTCGGCGTTGGTGTTGACCGGCTCTCCGTCCTCGGCGAGCGCCGGGGGCGACACGACGGGGACCATGCCCGCGGCGAGAAGGCCGTGCAGCAGCCCGGCGTTGACGTCGACGATGCGGCCGCCGCGGTCGTCGCGTACAACGGTGAGCCGCCCCTCCACGACGGCGCGCACGGCGGCCCGGCGGCGGGCTCGCAGCAGCCCCGCGTCGAGGCCGGTGAGCCCCACCCCGAGGACGCCGTGCCGGGCCAGGGCGGCGACCAGAGCGGGCTTGACCCGGCCCGCCAGCGCCAGCGTCAGCACATCAAGGGTCGCCGTGTCGGTGTAGCGGGTCACCACACCGTCGGGTGCGGTGAGGTGCCGCAGCCGCACGCCGAGCTGCCCCGCGAGCCGCTCCATCTCCGCGGACCCGCCGTGGACCAGCACCACCTTCCCGCCCGCCGCGGTCAGCCGGGCGACGTCCGCGCAGAGCCGGGACACGTCCACGGCGCCGCTGCCCCCGCACTTGACCACCAGGATCCCCGGCTCCGGGCCGGACTCGTCGGTGCTCACAGCGGGTGCAGTCCGGCGAACTCCAGACCCAGCCGCTCCGGCCAGCCCTGGCGGATGTTGACGCACTGCACCGCGTTACCGGCCGCACCCTTCATCAGGTTGTCCAGCGCCGCCACGGCAACCACCTGCCCGTTGTCCTCGTCGAGGGCGAAACCGACGTCGCAGAAGTTCGAGCCGCTGAGCATCTTCGGCTCGGGCAGCCGGTACAGCCCCCTGCGCTGAGCGACGACCCGCACGAAGGGTTCGGTGCCGTAGCAGTCGCGGTACACCCGGCGCAGATCCGGCTCGCGCACTTCTGTGACCAGCGAGGCACGGCACAGGACCTGTGCGCCGCGCACCGCCTCCACCCCGGTCGCGCTCATGCTCACGCTCAGGCCGGTGGCCTGCGCCACCTCCGCCTCGTGCCGGTGTCCGGCGGGTGCGAACACCCGCATGGCGCCGCTGCGTTCCGCGTGCAGATTCATCCGCCCCGCGCCGGAGCCCGAGCCGCTGGACCCGATCCGGCCGTCGACCGTCACGCGCGCGTCGACCAGGCCGGCCGCCGCCAGCGGATACAGGGCGAGAATCGCCGCGGTGGCCATGCAGCCGGGGACACTGATGCGGTCGGCGTCCGCTAGTTCCTTGCGATGCCGCTCCGGCAGTCCGGTGACGAAGTCCGGCAGCAGCCCGGGGGCGGTGTGCGCGGCACCGTAGTACCGCTCGTACACCTCCGGGTCGCGCAGCCGGAAATCGGCGCTGAGGTCGACCAGGCAATCGGCCCGGTCCTTCCACTGCGCCATCATGTGCATCGTCTCGCGGTGCGGGGTCGCCAGGAACAGCACGTCGCACCGGGGCGCGTCGTCCCAGCCGACGAACGTCAGGTCGGTCAGACCCCGCAGGTTGGGGTGCGCACCGTCCACCCGCTTCCCCGCCAGACCGCGGGAGACCGGCGCGACCAGATCGAGGAAGGGGTGGCCGAGCAGCAGCCGGCACAGCTCCCCTCCGATGTATCCGCTCGCGCCGACGACTCCCGCCCGCAGGACACGGCCGTCCGCGTCACTCACCCCAGTCCTCTTCCACCTCCGGCGCCAGCGCCAGCAGGACCGGCTCCACGCTGAGGATCTCCAGCTCGCTGCGGCACTCGGGGCACTCGACGATCTCGTTCTGCCGGGGCGCGGCGTCGAGCGCGACGCCGCCTTCACAGCTGGGGCACAGGGCCGTGGTCGTGGGCATGGTCAGACTCTCCTTGTGTCGGTGTGGTCGTTGTGGTGCGTGTGGTCGGTGTGATGGGTGGTACGGGGATCGACCAGGGTCAGCGCCTCCGCCACGATGCGTTCCACCGTGACGCCGGAGTCCTCCAGCAGCTCCCGCTCGCTGCCGACGGTCTCGACACGGCTCTCCGCGACCCCGACCCGGCGCACCCGGCACGGGTGATCGGCGGTCACCACCTCGCTCACCGCGCCGCCGAGGCCGCCCACGACGACGTGGTCCTCGACCGTGACGATGCCGGCGGTTTCGCGTGCCGCGCGCAGCACCGCCGCCTCGTCGAGCGGCTTGACCGTGTGCATGTTCAGCACCCGGGCCGCCACTCCCGAAGCCGCGAGCCGGTCCCGGGCGGCGAGTGCGAGGTGGACCGGCAGCGGTCCCGTCGCGATGAGGGTCACGTCGTCGCCCGCGGCCAGTTCCGCCGCGGTGCCGATACGGAAGTCGTACGGCTCGCGATACACCTGCGGCGTCTCGGTGCGGCCGAGCCGGATGTACACCGGCCCCGGGTGGTGGGCGGCGGCTCGCACGGCCAGGTCCGTCTCGGCGGCGTCGGCCGGCACGACGACCGTCAGATGCGGCATCGTCCGGGCGATGGCCAGATCCTCCAGGGCGTGGTGGGACGGGCCGTAGTGCCCGGCGGACAGCCCGCCGTGCGTGGCGACCACCCTGACCGGCAGGTTGTTGCCCGCCACGTCGAGCTTCAGCTGCTCGCAGGCCCGGGTGGTGGCGAAGGTGCTCATCGTGTTGGCGAACGGAATCATCCCCGCGGCGGCGAGCCCGGCGGACGTCCCGAGCAGGTTCGCCTCGGCGATGCCGACGTTGACGTACTGGCCGGGCAGTTCGGCAGCGAAGCCGTCCTCGAACCCGCCCATGTCGGTGTCGACGCAGAAGATACGGTCGTCGGCGCGGGCCAGCTCCAGCAGCGTACGGCGGTAGACGTCCCGGGTCGCGCCGGTGTACTGCGCCGCCCAGGTGTCCGTGAGCACCGGCGCCTGCTCGCCCGCACCCGTGGCTGCCGCGCCCGGATCGCTACCCGTAGCTCCCGTACCCGCTGCTGCGGCCCTCGCCGCCGCGGCCCCGGTCATCGCTGGTTCCTGTGCCGTGCTCGCAGCCCTGCTTCCGCCCGTTCGTACAGTCGCGGCGAGAGCCGGACGTAATGGCTCGCCTTGCGGTCCTCGAAGATCGGCACCCCGCGGCCTTTCGTGGTTCGGGCGATGACGACGGTCGGCCGTCCCGGTGCGGCCGGCAGCGAACCGAACGCCGCCCGCAGCGCGTCGAGATCGTGGCCGTCCACGTCGAGAACGGACCAGCCGAAGCTGCGCCAGCGGTCGGCCAGCGGCTCCAGCGCGACGCAGTCCTCGGTGCGGCCGCTGATCTGCCAGCCGTTGCGGTCGACGACGGCCGTCAGGTTGTCCAGACCCAGTTGGGCCGCCGACATGACGGCCTCCCAGTTCGAGCCCTCCTGAAGTTCACCGTCGCCGAGCAGGACGAACGCCCGGTTGCCGCGGCCGGCGCGGTCGGCGGCCAGCGCCACGCCGCAGGCGAGCGACAGCCCGTGGCCGAGTGAACCCGTCGGGAACTCCACCCCGGGCAGTCGGCGCATCGGATGGCCGGCCAGCCGGCTGCCGCGCTGTCCGTAGCTGTGGCACTCCTCGGTCGGAAAGTAGCCGTGCTCGGCGAGCACCGCGTACAGCGCGGCGCTCGCATGGCCCTTGCTGAGGACGAACCAGTCCCGGCCGGTCCACTGCGGCTGGTCCGGCCGGACCCGCAGCACGGCCCCGTAGAGCACCGTCAGGATGTCCACGGCCGACAGGCTGCCGCCGACATGTGTGCCGTGCTCGGTCGCGCCCATCGCGAGCACCGAACGGCGGGCCCGGTAGGCGCGCTCCGCCAGCTCCTCGGTGCTGACCGGCACGCCAGTCATTGCCGCACCAGGCATGTCCGCACCAGTCATTGCCGCATCAGTCATGTCCACGCCGGTCATGTTCGCGCCACGGCCTGACCGGCCTGCTGCCACAGTGGCCGGTACGCCATCGTCCGGGCCGGCGGCACCAGCAGTCCGCGCTGCTCCCACACCTTCTCGAATGCGTCCGCGCAGCTGTCGAGCAGCGGTCCCGAGGCCGGGTTGAGGTGCCATCGCTGCATCGTCAACGAGTCCTCGATCACCGCCAGGGTGACCGGGTGGTCCTCCGGGCGGTACGCCGCTCCTTGCGGCGCCGCCGCGCGCAGCGCCGGCTGGGCGGGCAGCGGCAGCGACTGGTACGGCCGCACCGGCACTCCCTCCGCCCGCAGCGCGCGCTGCAGCATCGTCCGCAGGGCGCCGGGGGCCACATCCGGGCATCCCATCCGTACGGGGTCGAAGCGCAGCCGCAACTGGAACCAGGCGTGCGTACGGTCGGCCGGGCAGTGCGGCGTCACGAGCCCGTCGAGCGCGGCCAGCCGGCCGAGGAAGCGGCGTACGGTGCGGTCGCGTTCCTCGTGCCGCTCCTCCAGCCGGGCGAGCTGACACCGTGTGAAAGCGGCCTGAACGCTGCTGAGCTTGGCGTTCCCGGCGATCACCTGCGAGACGTAGGCACGATCGCCGCGGCCCGACAGGTCCTCGCCGAACTGGCGGCGCAGCACCACACGTTCATGGATGTCCTCGTCATCGGTGGTGAGCAGACCGCCCTCGCCACTGGTGGGCAGGTTCTTGGACGCGTTGAGACTGAACGCCGCCACATGACCGAGCGCGCCCGTGCGCCGCCCGCGATAGGACGCGCCGTGCGCCTGGGCGGCGTCCTCGATGAGGACGAGGCCATGACGGTCGGCGAGGCCACGCAGCTCGGTCATGTCGCACGGCAGCCCGTGCAGGTGCACCGCGAGGATCGCCTGCGTCCGCGGGGTGATCGCGAGCGCCGCGGAGGCCGGGTCCATGGTGTAGGTGACCGGGTCCACATCGACGAAAGCGGGTACGAGTCCCCGCATCACCGGGGCGGCCGCGGTGGCGATGAACGACAGCGCGGGAACAAGGACTTCGGCACCGGGCTCCAGACCGGTGGCGGCCAGTGCCAGCTCGATCGCCGCGGTCCCGGACGAGACGGCGGCGCAGTGCCGGACACCCGTGAAGCCGGCCCACTCCTGTTCGAGGAGCTGCACCTCACCCTTTTCGACGGAGGTGAACCGGCCGCTGTCGAGCACGCCCAGCACCGCTTCGCGCTCGGCCTCGGTGACGATCGGCCAGGCCGCGGCGTCGGAGGTACGGGCGCCGGCGTCAACGGTCCGGGGGCCGCCGAACATTGCCAGCCGTGGCATGACCATCAGCTCCTCACCAGTTGCTGTACGAGGTAGTCCGCGTAGCGGCCGGCCAGGTCGGTGTCGAGCACTTCGGCGGCGCCACGGAACTGCGGTGTGTGGTTGATCTCGTTGACGAGGAGCCGCCCGTCGCGGTCCTCCAGGACGTCGATTCCGTAGACTCCGGGGCCGATCGCGGCGGCGGCGGCCGACAGCAGGCCCTCGAGCTCCGGGGACAGCGGGCAGGGCAGGGTACGCGCGTCGCGCGCCGTGTTCGTACGCCACGACGAGGACGTCCGGTACACCGCACCGGCGACCTCGGTACCGAACACCAGCCCGCGGATGTCACGCCCCGGCTTGTCGACGTACTCCTGCAGATAGGTGATGCGCTGCTGCGGGTCGGGCAGCGCCGCCCGGAGCTCGAGCACCGCCTCCGCCGAGTCACGGTCGCTCAGCCGGGCGACCATCCGCCCCCAGGAACCGGTCAGTGGCTTGACCACCGCCGGATAGCCGAAGTCGTCGAGAGCGTCGACCGCCGCCTCGGGGGTCAGCGTGACCGCACATCGTGGGACGGGCAGGCCGGCCGCCTGCAACGCGAGGGTGGTCCGCAGCTTGTCGCCGCACACCGCGATCGCCTCGGCGCTGTTGACCGTGGCCACACCCAGGTGTTCGAGGACGCGCGCCGCCGTCAGACCGCGGTGGTGCGACACCTCGCGCACGACGGCCGTCGACCAGGCCGTCCGCGGCCGGTCGAGACGGAACACGGCCGTGCGCGGGTCCAGGACGTCGTACGGGACACGGCGGCGGTCCAGCTCGTCGAGGAGACGTTTCTCCTCGAAAGCGACACGGGAAGCGACCACGGCCAGTCGCGGGGGCAGCTCCGCCCCACTGCCGTTCTGGTTCACCTGAGCGTCTCCGGGGCGTGGCCGTGCCGGTGAGCGGCGGCACGCGGCCGCCGGCCGCCGGCCAGCGCGGCGGCCAGTTCCTCGACGCCGGTGGTCAGGACGTCGATCGCGGTCAGGTACTCGCCCAGATCCAGATGCTCCTCGTCGGTGTGGTCCAGCCTGGAGTCGCCCGGCCCGTAGGCGGCCATCGGCACGTTCCACACCGGGCCGACGACGTTCATGTCGGAGGTGCCGAGCTTCACCTTCTCCGTGGGCGCTCCGGCGTGCCGCCGGATACCCGCACGCAGCGCGCCGACCACGACATCGGTCCGGGGCGACCGGACGGCCGGAAGGCTCTCGACGACGGTGAGCCGGTCGGGAGTCACCAGCTCGCGGAGCCAGGTCAGAAATCCGTCCCGGTCGAAGCCGAGCGGTACCCGGCAGGAGATCTCGACGCGGGCGTGCAGCGGGTCGCCGTTGAGACCCACGAGCGCGGGGATCGGCCTGTTGAAGGCCGAGCCCGAGGTGCCGGCCTGAAAAGGCCCCTGCGGAGCACCGTGTGATGCGCCTTCCGCACCGAGCCGCTGACCGACGGCCGACCAGTAACCGGCGGCGACCTCGACGGCCCTGGGGCCCGGCGAACTCGTATGCGATCCGGCGCGCGACACGTCGACGGCGAAACGGATGATGCCCTTGTAGCCGAGCACCACATTGCTGACGCCACTGGGTTCACCGATGACGACCGCGTCCGGCCGAATCGCACGGCTCAGATGGTGTGCACCCGGCGAGGAGCCCTCCTCGCCGACCGCGCCGACCACCATGAGACGGGCCTGGCCATGGGCGGCGGCACGGCGAGCCGCCCACACCATCGTCGCGAGCGGGCCCTTGGCGTCGACCGTCCCGCGGCCGTACAGCTTGCCGTCGCGTTCGTGGACGGGCAGGTCGCCCGGGACCGTGTCGAGGTGGCCGAGCAGCAGGATGAGCGGCCCATCAGGGTCTCCGATCTCACCGACCGCATTGCCGACGTCGTCGCGACGGGCCCGGAAACCTAACTCCTGCAACTCGCCGACGAGACAGTCGGCGAGGGCGTCCTCGTCACCGGTGACCGAAGGAATCTCCACCATGCGGCGGAGCAGTCCCACTTCGTCGATATCGACCACGCTTCAGCCCTGAGCCGCGGTACATGCGTGAGGAGCCGCTTCCCGCGGACAACCACGCGGACAGCCCGCTCGTACCTGGCTGTGGTCACCGTGCCGGCGCCGATGCGGCACGGACCTTCCGGCAGCCGGCCAATACCGGCTCCGACGGTCGTTCATTGGTCTTCCCCCCGTGTTGTCCGCACTCGACCCGGCCCGCGTGTTTCCTCGCGGGCCCGCACGAGTGCGTCACCTTCTACCGCGACGCTAGATGTGCATCGTCGCGATGGTCAAGGGGTGATCGTCCGGCCGGCGCCGTGACGGCCGCGGCGGCCAACTCGTCCATACGGAAGCCCAATTGCCGGGATGTGCCGCGCGACGGCGGTGCTCTCGCCGGGGGTGACCCGCGGCCCGGCCGCTCTTTGCGCCTTCCGGGACCGGGCCGCCGGCAACGGCCTTCCTCACCCGCCCGCCCGGCGTCCGGCCGAGGCGGCCCCGCATGGCTGCACGATCACCGGGCCCGGCTGGTGTATCCAGGGGGGATGGACCCTCGGAGCCTGCGCGAGGACCAGCGATGGTCATGGCTGCCGAGCCATGCGCTGCTCGTGGTGCCGCTCGCGTTGATCGTCATCGTCACGGTCGTCGACGTGCTGGCTCCGCCCGATGTGCACCTGGGACCGTTCCTGGTCGCGGCCCCTGCGATCGCGGCGTCGTTCGCCGGGCCCAGGATCACCGCTTTCGTCGGCGCGGTCGCCGTCCTGGCTCAGGCCGTCGTCGCGATTGTGCGTACCACCCTCATTGACTTGAACCATCTGTTCCAGATCACCGCACTGATCTTGATCTCGGCGATCGTGACCTTCTTCTCGTATCTCAGGGAGCGGCACGAGAAGGAGCTGACGCAGCTGCGCACGGTCGCCGAAGCCACCCAGGCGGTGGTTCTGCGGCCTCTGCCGCAGCAGGTAGGGCCGCTGAGGATCGCCTCCGTCTACCTGGCGGCCGAGGCCGAGGCCCAGATCGGCGGTGACCTGTACGCGGCCGTACGCACCGATCGCGGCACCCGGTTCATGATCGGGGACGTCCGCGGCAAGGGGCTGCCGGCCATCGGTGACGCCGCGCTGCTCCTGGGCGCCTTCCGGGCGGCCGCGCACCGCCAGGCCGAGCTGCCGATGCTGGTCGCCTATCTGGAGGGGACCGTCACCTCGGAGCTCGACGATCCCACCGCCGGCGGGGCGGAACAGGAGGGCGTGGGCGAAGCATTCACGACCGCGGCCGTACTCGACGTCCCCGACGCGGAGCCGGTGCTGCATCTGATCAGCTGCGGGCATCCGCCGCCCCTGGTCCTGCGCGAAAGCGAGGTCGTCCTGCTGGAGGCGAGCAGTCCATCCCTTCCGCTGGGCCTCGCCGCCTTCGGGGAGCCGTCGTACGTCGCGGACACCTTCGGCTTCACGGCCGGTGACACTCTCGTGCTCTACACCGACGGCGTCGTCGAAGCCCGCGACGCGCACGGCGAGTTCTACCCCCTGGCCGAACGCGTTGCCGCCTGGCGGGGCGAAGACCCGCAGACGTTCCTGCGGCACCTGTGTGCGGACCTCGTGGACCACGTCGGCGGCTATCTGGGGGACGACGCCGCCGTGGTGGTGATCCAACGGCTTCCCGCGCCGGCCGCTGCCACCGCATGATCTGTCGGGCAGCCCGTTCCGCATGGTGCAGGACCGGACGACAGCCCTCCGGTCCCGGCCCATTTCACTGCTTTTGTGGCTATGGACCCGATCGCGGCACCCCGCTCAGGTGGCACCGCTTGAATGATCAAATTGGCAGCGGGTTAGCATGTGAGCGCCGCCTAGCTCGAAAGATAAACCTGTGACTGTCAATGACGACTCGTTCACCAATTGGAAAAACCGCGAGGAGATCGCGGAGTCGATGATCCCCATCATCGGGAAGCTGCACCGGGAGCGGGACGTCACGGTCCTGCTGCACAGCCGCTCCTTGGTGAACAAGTCGGTGGTCAGCATCCTCAAGACCCACCGATTCGCCCGGCAGATCGCCGGTGAGGAACTCTCGGTCACCGAGACGCTGCCGTTCCTGCAGGCGCTCACCGCGCTCGATCTCGGACCTTCCCAGATCGACATCGGCATGCTCGCCGCGACGTACAGGACCGACGACCGCGGACTGTCGGTGGAGGCGTTCACCGCCGAGGCCGTCGCCGGCGCCACCGGCGCCAACAAGATCGAGCGCGGCGAGGGCCGCGACGTCGTCCTGTACGGCTTCGGCCGCATCGGCCGCCTCGTCGCCCGCCTGCTCATCGAGAAGGCCGGCTCCGGCAACGGCCTGCGCCTGCGCGCCATCGTCGTCCGCGGGGGCGGCGAGGCCGACCTGGTCAAGCGCGCCTCGCTGCTGCGCCGCGACTCCATCCACGGCCAGTTCCAGGGCACGATCACGGTCGACGAGGCGAACAGCACGATCATCGCCAACGGCAACGCGATCCGCGTGATCTACGCCAACGACCCCTCCGAGGTCGACTACACGGCGTACGGCATCAAGGACGCCATCCTCATCGACAACACCGGCAAGTGGCGCGACCGTGAGGGCCTCTCCAAGCACCTGCGCCCCGGCATCGACAAGGTCGTTCTGACCGCCCCGGGCAAGGGCGACGTCCCGAACATCGTCCACGGTGTCAACCACGACATGATCAAGCCGGACGAGCGCATCCTGTCCTGCGCCTCCTGCACCACCAACGCCATCGTCCCGCCGCTGAAGGCCATGGACGACGAGTACGGTGTGCTGCGCGGTCACGTGGAGACCGTCCACTCGTTCACCAACGACCAGAACCTGCTGGACAACTACCACAAGGCCGACCGCCGCGGCCGCTCCGCGCCGCTCAACATGGTGATCACCGAGACCGGTGCCGCCTCCGCCGTCGCCAAGGCGCTGCCGGACCTCAAGGCCCCGATCACCGGCAGCTCGATCCGCGTCCCCGTCCCGGACGTCTCGATCGCCATCCTCAGCCTGCGGCTGGGCCGCGAGACCACCCGCGAGGAGGTCCTCGACTACCTCCGCGACGTCTCGCTGCACTCGCCGCTGAAGCGCCAGATCGACTTCACCACCGCCCCCGACGCCGTCTCCATGGACTTCGTCGGCTCGCGCCACGCCTCCATCGTGGACGCCGGTGCCACCAAGGTCGACGGCGACAACGCGATCCTGTACCTGTGGTACGACAACGAGTTCGGTTACTCCTGCCAGGTCATCCGCGTCGTCCAGCACGTCTCCGGCGTGGAGTACCCGACCTACCCGGCCCCGGTGGTCTGACCCCGGCGCACCGTCCGATCCGGTGTCCCGGCAGGCCGGGCGGCGGTGGGGCGGCAACCGATCCGATCGGCGTCCGGTTGCTCTCCCACCGCCCCCGTCGGCCGTCGCCGGCAGCGCAATGACCCGGCTGCACCGAGCCACCGCTGAGCCGTCCGCCCTGCGGCATGCCCGCCGGACCGGCGTCAGGTCCGGCCGATCTCGCTCCTCCGCCCCGGGGCTCACCTGAGTCCTCCGGCCCGCTCGTCGTCCATGGCCCCGTCGTTCTGGGCGGGGACGGTGTGCTGGTAGGCGCGGGACTGGAGCAGGTAGGCGTCGCGGAACGCCCCGGTGCCGGTGCGTGGGTGCATGAGCTCGTCGAAGGTACCGGCTTCGACCACCCGCCCCTGGTCAAGGACGTAGATCAGGTCGGCGTGGTGCACGGAGTGGAGCCGGTGCGTGATCAGGATGATCGTCTGGCCCTCGCCGGCGAGGTCGCGGATCTGGTCGAACACCCGCTGTTCGGCGACCGCGTCCAGCGCGCTGGTGGGCTCGTCCACGATCAGCACCTCGGCGTTGCGATAGCGGGCGCGGGCGATGCCCAGACGCTGCCACTGGCCGCCGGAGATCTGGTGCCCGCCCCGGTAGCCGCGGGCCAGCAGTGTGCTCAGGCCGCGCGGCAGCTTTTCGAGGACCTGGTCCGCGCCGGCGTAGGTGGCGGCGGCTTCGATGCCCACGTCGTCGAGCGGTTCGCGGGAGCGGCCGATGCCGATGTTGACCCGCGCGGTGAACGGCCAGCGGTAGAAGTCCTGCGCGACCATGGCCACGCGCCCGAAGATCTGCGACCGGTCCGCCTCGGCCGCATCGACCCCGTCCCACAGGATCCGGCCGCCGCCGGGATCCGGACGGTAGAGCCCGCTCAGCAGCTTGACCAGTGTCGACTTCCCGCTCCCGTTGCTCCCGACCAAGGCGATGATCTTCCCTGCCGGGATGGTGACGTCCACCTCGCGCAGGGACGGATCCGGCTGGGTGCTGCCGGGATAGGTGAACGTGACCTTCTCGAAGCGGATCTCGTCGACACGTTCGGGCAGGTCGAGGCCTGTGCTGGGAATGGCGCGCTTGACCGCTTCCTGGCACAGCGTCTCGAAGTCGGCGACGAACAGGGCCTCTTGATGAAGGTCGGTGATCTGCAGCACGAGCTGGTCAAGGCTGGCGGAACCGGTGCGGATGGCCAGGACCGCGGTGCCTGCCACGGACAGTTCCATGCTGCCGGACCACAGCAGAACCCCCAGCACGCCGTAGGTGACGATCGTGGCGAGGCCGGTGGCACCGTCCGCGATCAGCCCCTTGCGGGCGGCCGCGCGGGCCAGCCGGGTCTGCTCCCGCTCGCTGGTCTCGGCCATGCCCCGGAAGTGGGCCAGCAGGAACGGGCCGACGTCGTGAACACGAACCTCGGCGGCGGCCTGCTGGTCGATCAGCAGCCGGCCGAGCAACTGGCCGGCCCGTGCGTGCTGCACGAACTGGTGGAAGGAGATGTAGCGCATCTTGGCGATCGTCAGCGAACTCCAGGCGCTCGGCAGCGTCATCGCCACCAGCAGCGGCAGCAGCAGGGGGTGCAGGACGGTCAGCACACCGGCTGCTGCCACCAGAGAGATGAGCGAATTGAGCACCGCCGTGCAGTACTTGACCATCCGCCGGGCCGAATCGGCGCCGTATCCGGCGGAGTCCAGCAGCCGGTGGAAGTCGTCGTCCTCGATCGCGGACAGTTCCACCCGGGCGACCAGCGACAGGTACCGCTCGGTCGCCACCCTCTGCACCTTCGGCTCCAGAGCCCCTGTGGCCGCCGTCGAAGCCGACCGCAGCAGCGACCCGAGCAACGCGGCAACCGCCACCACCACCAGCGCGGGCACCGCCCTCGACAGCCGCTCGGTCGACGTCCCGTCGGCGAGCAGATGCCCCAGGACCGAGTTGACCGCCACCAGCCCGACGGCCTGCACGACGCCCCGTCCCACCTCCGAGATCCAGACCCTGCGCAGCGCCCGCGCGTCGGCCTGGTGAGCCAGCCGCACCGCGGTGCCGATCAGTTTCGGCAGCGTGCGGGCCATCGCCCACAAGTCCAGGCCCAGCCATGCCCCCTGGTGCCGGTACCAGCCGATGTCGTACGCCAGCTCGCCCCCGAACAACAGCCGCTCCGACTCGGACACCTCTTCGGGCGAGGCGGTCCGCAGCTCCGTTTCCTGCGTCATGCCCCCCACCTCGTATCCGGTCGTGATGAGCGGCGGACACCGCGGGCGACAGCGTCAACACCGCGTCCGAACGGGCGTGGGGACAGGCCGACCGCCCGGTGCTGTTCGAACGCGGCGGGGCCGTTCACGGGTACGGGCACGGGATTCACGACAACTCCAGAAGGGTGGGCGATGAGTACACGTGCTCTAAGAACGGTCCCCATTGCGCCCCGTAACGGGTGACGAGGAGGCAGATCGTGGACATATGTTCCAGTGGTCGGGGGAGGGCAACGGGCGGCTGGCCGGTGGGCGCCAGGGGGCACTCGAACAGATCGGATCACACCGTCGAGGTATTGCGCAGGGCCGACCGGGAATGAGCGCCTCCCGTCAGGACGGCACCGCACGGACTCGCACGCCGTCATGCGAACGGCGCGGCAGACGATGTCTGCCGTGCCGCGTTCAGAGGCGTTCGGGTTGCGCCGCAGTGCCGACGACGCGGTCCGCTTCCGCGGGGGTACGCCGTCAGGTGTCCTTGTTGCATCCCTCCATGGTCCCGTGAAACCCGCGCCATGTGGTTGCAGATGTTGCTTGCGGGACAGTGCCTGGTGCAGTCTTCTTGCCATGGATGCCACAGACCGGGCAATCATTGCCGAGCTGGAGCAGGACGGACGGCTGACCAACGTCGAGCTGGCGCAGCGGGTCGGGCTCACCACCGGGCCGTGTCTGCGGCGTGTGCAGCGGCTGGAGGCCGACGGTGTCATCCGCGGCTACCGGGCCGTGGTCGACCCGGCCTCCGTGGGCCGTTCCTTCGAGGTCCTGATCGACCTCACCCTCGACGCCCAGGACGCGGGGACCGTCGAGCGCTTCGAGTCGACCCTGGCGGAGGCCGAGGAGGTCCGGGAGCTGCGCCGGCTGTTCGGCAGCCCGGACTACTTCGTGCGCGTGGCGGTCGCCGACCTGGCCGCCTACGAGGCTTTCCTCAGCACGCACGTCATGACCATCCCGCGCATCAAGAACGTCACCTCGCACTTCACGATGAAGACCGTGAAGTCGGCTTCCTGACGGCGGCGGGCGCGCTCCTCGTGAAACAGCGGGCCCGCGCGGTCGGAGCCAAGGTTGTCTTCGTCACCGACGAAGTCAGCGAGCCGACCACGGGCCGGAGGGCGACGCGCGTCGGCAAGCCGTCGTTGCTGTACGCCGACATCAGCCCGCCCCCTGGCGCATGCGTGACCCTGCTGATCCTCACAGCGCCGCTCCAGCGCGTGTGTGACGAGCGTTACCGCCCACGAGCGGCCGGGGTCACATCGACGTAATGGGTGTTTCGTACCGTCGAGGGCACGTTCGATCGACAGAGAGGCCACCCGGTGCCCCCACAGGACTCGCCGACGGCCGTATCCCAGGTGCGGACGGTCTGCTCGTACTGCGGTGTGGGCTGCGGGATGGTGCTCGACATCGCGTCCGGTCCGGACGGACGCCGCAAGGTCCTCAAAGCGTCGGGGGACAAGGCCCACCCCGCCAATTCCGGCCGACTGTGCACCAAGGGCGCGACGACGGCGGACATGCTCGCCGCCCCGGGCCGGCTGACCACCGCACTGATGCGGCCCGAGCGCGGCGCCGAGCCCGTACCCGTCGGTGCGGACGAGGCGATCACGCGGACGGCCCGGCGGCTGCGGGCGATCATCGACGAGCACGGCCCGGACGCCGTCGCGTTCTACGTGTCCGGGCAGATGAGCCTGGAGGCCCAGTACCTGGCGAACAAGCTGGCCAAGGGCTTCATCCGCACCAACCGGATCGAGTCCAACTCCCGGCTGTGCATGGCCAGCGCCGGCACCGGCTACAAACTGTCCCTGGGTGCCGACGGGCCGCCCGGTTCGTACCAGGACTTCGAGCACGCGGACGTCTTCTTCGTCATCGGCTCCAACATGGCCGACTGCCACCCGGTCCTCTTCCTGCGTTTGACGGAACGGGTGAAGGCGGGGGCCAGGCTCATCGTCGTCGACCCGCGGCGCAGCGCCACCGCCGACAAGGCCGACCTCTTTCTGCAGATCAAGCCGGGGACCGACGTGGCTCTGCTGAACGGCCTGCTGCATCTGTTGGTGGAGAACGGGTACACGGACAGCGGCTTCATCGCGGAGCGCACCGAAGGCTGGGAGGGGATGCCGGAGTTCCTCGCGGACTACCCGCCCTCGACCGTCGCCGAGATCACCGGCATCCCGGAGGCCGACATCCGCCAAGCGGCGGAGTGGATCGGCGGGGCGGGGGAGTGGATGAGCTGCTGGACCATGGGGCTCAACCAGTCCGCCCACGGCACCTGGAACACCAACGCACTGATCAATCTGCATCTGGCGACCGGCGCGATCTGCCGCCCGGGCAGCGGCCCGTTCTCGCTCACCGGCCAGCCCAACGCCATGGGCGGCCGCGAGATGGGCTACATGGGGCCCGGCCTGCCCGGACAGCGGTCGGTGCTCGTGGACGAGGACCGAGCCTTCGTCGAGGAGCTGTGGGGACTGGAGCCCGGCACCGTACGCGAGGACGGATCCGGCAAAGGCACCGTCGAGATGTTCCAGCGCATGACGGACGGCGAGATCAAGGCGTGCTGGATCATCTGCACGAACCCGGTCGCCTCGGTGGCCAATCGCAAGACGGTCATCGAGGGTCTGGAGGCGGCGGAACTCGTCATCACCCAGGACGTGTTCGCCGAGACCGAGACCAATGCCTACGCCGATGTCGTGCTCCCGGGCGCCCTGTGGACCGAGACCGAAGGCGTGCTGATCAACAGCGAGCGCAACCTCACCCTCGCCCAGCGTGCCGTGGATCCGCCGGGGGAGGCGCTCGCGGACTGGCGGATCATCGCCCGTGTCGCCTGCGAGATGGGCTACGAGCACGCCTTCTCCTACGACAGCGCCGAGGAGGTCTTCGAGGAGATCAAGCGCGCCGCGAACCCGAAGACCGGATACGACCTGCGCGGCGTGACCTACGAGCGCTTGCGCAAGACGCCCGTCCAGTGGCCGGCCGCGACCGCCGCCGGCCCGGACCGCAACCCCATCCGCTACCTCGGCGACGACGGCGGGCCGGTGTTCCCGACGGCGAGCGGACGCGCGGTCTTCTTCGCCCGCCCGCACATCCCCGCCGCGGAAATGCCCGACGACGACTACCCGTTCGTCCTCAACACGGGTCGGCTCCAGCACCAGTGGCACACCCTCACCAGGACCGGAAAGGTCCCCAGACTCAACAAGCTCAACCCGGCGCCCTTCGTCGAGCTCCACCCGGACGACGCGGAGCGGCTCGGGATCGCGGAGGGCGACCCGGTGGAGGTGGCCTCGCGGCGCGGCCGGGCCGTGCTGCCCGCCGTCGTCACCGACCGGGTGCGCCCGGGTTGCTGCTTCGCGCCGTTCCACTGGAACGACCTGTTCGGCGAGTACCTGAGCATCAACGCCGTGACCAGCGACGCCGTGGATCCGATCTCCTTCCAGCCCGAGTTCAAGGTGTGTGCGGTGACCTTGGCGAAGGCCGCCGCTCCGGCCGCCGGGACGTCCGTGCCCGTCGTCGCTCCCGCCGAGGAGCCGGTGACCGTCGAGGAGCCGACGGCCGCCTGGGAGCCGGTGACCGTCGTGCCGACCGCCGTCACCCCGGGCGCGGCAGGAGTGTTCGGGCTGGAGAGCACGCCGCCGCCGGTGCTCGCCGAACACGAACGCCAGTACCTCGTCGGCTTCCTCGCGGGGCTGGAATCGGGCACGCCCGGAGTTCCCGTGCTGCCGCCCGGTGCGCCGTTCAGCGAGGAGCACGCGCGATGGGTGAACGGTGTGCTCGCCGGCATGTACTCCAGGGCGCCGCGGACCACAGCGGAATCGACGGCTCCAGCCATTTCCCCCGGCCGCGACGTGGTCGTGCTGTGGGCCTCGCAGACCGGCAACGCCGAGGAGTTCGCCGCTGCCACCGCCGACCGGCTCTCCGCGGCCGGGCACCGGCCGGCGCTCTTCGGCATGGACGAAACCGACCCCGGCGCGCTGCCCGCCACGGCCGACCTGCTGCTGATCACCAGTACGTTCGGCGACGGCGACGCCCCCGACAACGGCTCCGGGTTCTGGGACGCCCTGTCCGCGCCCGACACACCGCGCCTGGACGGCCGGCGCTATGCCGTGCTCGCCTTCGGCGATTCCTCGTACGACGACTTCTGCGGCCACGGTCGCCGACTGGACCGGCGTCTGGACGAGCTGGGTGGCGTACGTCTGGCTCCTCGCACGGACTGCGAACCGGACTACGAGCCTTCTGCGCACGCCTGGCTGGAGCAGGTCCTCACCAACCTCACCGGACAGCCTGCGACCGGTGCGGCCCCCGCCCCGCCGGCCGCACCTGTCCGCAGGGTGAAGCCGGCCGTGGCCGCCGCCCGTCTGACCGGCAACCGGCTGCTCAGCCTCCCGGGGTCGGGCAAGGAGGTCCGACGGTTCACCTTCGACACCCAAGGCAGCGGGACTCCGCTCGTCTACGAGGCCGGCGACGCACTCGGCGTGCGCCCCGTCAACTGTCCCGACCTCGTGACCGAATGGCTGGCCGTCACGGGACTCGACCCCTCCGCCCCGGTCCGCGTCGACGACATCGACGGCACCGGAGAGGTCGGGCTGGCCGACGCCCTGCACCGCCACCTGGACATCACCAAGCTCACTCCCACCCTCCTGGGATTCATCACCGAGCGCACCGGCGACCGCGATCTGAAGAAGCTGCTGCGCCCCGACAACAAGGGGGAGCTCGCCCGGTGGTCCTGGGGGCGCCAGGCCGTCGACGTCATCGCCGAGCATCCGGTCCGTGCCACGGCACAGGAGTGGGCCGGTGTCCTGGGGCGCCTGCAGCCTCGCCTGTACTCGATATCGTCCAGCCCGCTCACCGACCCCCGACAGGTGTCGCTGACGGTCTCCGTCGTCCGGTACGACAACGTCCACGGCCGCCCCCGCAAGGGCGTGTGCTCGCCGTTCCTCGCGGACGCCGCGCCCGACGCCGCGGTGCCGGTCTTCGTCCAGCGCTCCCCCCACTTCCGGCCTCCGGCGGATCCCGGGACGCCGATGGTGATGGTCGGCCCGGGGACAGGGGTCGCTCCCTTCGTCGGCTTCCTCGACGAGCGCCGCGCCCGCGGCCACCGCGCCCCCAACTGGCTCTTCTTCGGCGAACAGCACCGCGCCACCGACTTCTACTACGAGGACGAACTGACCGCTTTCCTCGCCGAGGGCACTCTGACCCGGCTCGACACCGCCTTCTCGCGCGACCAGCGCGCCAAGGTCTATGTGCAGGACCGGATGCGCGAACACGGCCCCCAGCTCTGGTCCTGGCTCCAGGACGGCGCCCATTTCTACGTCTGCGGCGATGCCGCGCGGATGGCCAAGGACGTCGACCGGGCGCTGCGCGACATCGCCGTCACGCACGGCGGCCTCGATGAGGGCCGAGCGGCTCTGTACGTCAAGCAACTCGCCGCGGACAAGCGGTACGTTCGCGACGTCTACTGATCTGCTGCTGATCTGCTGCCGATCCGCGTTGGTCCATCGGGAACGCGCGACCGGGTGGCGGCCAGGGCGTCCTGGTCCCGCTGGTCACCGTCCGCCCGGCTCGCGCCCGAGGTGACCGGCTCAGAGGGCAACTGCGGTTGCCTCGGTCGCCTTGACGCTGGTCCAGACGGGAGCGCCGTCGGTGAGGCCGAGTTCGGCGAGAGCGTGCGGGGTGATCTCGGCGACGAGGTCCGGGGCCTGGTCCGAGGTGATCAGGATACGCAGCCGGCTTCCGCTGCCGGTGATCTCGCGCACGGTGCCCGGCCAGACGTTGCGGGGGCTGCCGGCGGGCTTGTCGCGGTGCACGGCGACGGCTTCCGGCGCGATGATCGCGAGGGCGTTCGTGCCGGCCGGGAGCGGGTCGGCGACGATGAGCGTTCCGCCGCCGGTGAGTCGGATGCCGTCGGCGGTGGCGGTGCCGGGCCAGGCGTTGCGTCCGAGCATCCGGGCGACCCAGGGGGAGCGGGGGTGCCGGGTCACCTCGGTGGGTGGGGCGTCCTGCAGGGCACGTCCGCCGTCGAGGACGAGGACCCGGTCGGCGAGCGCGACGGCCTCGACCGGGTCGTGGGTGACGATCAGGCAGACGCCGCCGAAGCCGTCGAGATGACGGCGGAGGGTGTGCCGGACATGGGCGCGGGTGGTCTGGTCCAGTGCGGCGAGCGGCTCGTCGAGCAGCAGGAGCCTGGGGCGTGCGGCCAGCGCGCGGGCGAGCGCGACACGCTGTGCCTGACCGCCGGAGACCTGGGCCGGTTTGCGGTGCGCGAGGTGTCCGACGCCGAGCCGGTCCAGCCACTCCTGGGCGCTGCGGCGGGCCTCGGCGCGCGGGACTCCGTGAGCGCGCAGCCCGTATGCGGTGTTGGCCAGGGCGTTCATGTGCGGGAACAGGGCGCCGTCCTGCGGGACCCAGGCCACGTGACGGCGGTGCGGCGGCAGGTCGGTGACGTCGCTGCCGCCGAGCCGGAGTTCGGCGTGGGCGCGTGGGGTGAGGCCGAGGAGTGCGCGGAGCAGCGTGGTCTTGCCTGCGCCGTTCGGACCGACGACGGCGACGGTGGTGCCCGGTTCGGCGTCCAGCGCGAGCCGGTTGAACCCGGTGACGTCGGCATGCAGGGACCAGCGTTCCTGCGCAACGGCATCGTGTGTGTCGGTGTGCTCGGGGTCGAAGTCGGGGTTGGGGACGGGAACGGGGACAGGTGCCCGGGTCACACCCGGTTCTGCCTCGTCGGCCGGGGGCACGGGTACGTGCGAGCGGGCGGCGGGTGTGACGCCCCAGCGGCCGCGCAGGGCGATGAGGACGAGCATCGCGATGGCGAGCAGCAGGAGGGAGACCGACGTCGCCGCCTCGGGCTCGTCCTGGAGCAGCAGGTAGACCTGCAGGGGCAGCGTCTGTGTGGTGCCGGGGAGGTTGCCGGCGAACGTGATGGTGGCGCCGAACTCGCCCAGCGCGCGTGCCCAGGTGAGGGCCGCGCCGGCGAGGAGGCCCGGGGCGACCATGGGCAGGGTGACGGTGAAGAAGACCCGCACCGGCGAGGCGCCCAGGGACGCGGCGGTCTCCTCGTAGCGGGGGCGCAGTCCGCCCAGCGCGCCTTCGAGGCTGATGACGAGGAACGGCATCGCGACGAAGGTCGCGGCGAGGACGGCACCCGAGGTGTGGAACGGCAGGGTGATCCCGAAGGTGTCCTCCAGCCAGGGGCCGAGCAGACCCCGCCGGCCGAAGGCGAGCAGCAGCGCGACTCCGCCGACGGTGGGCGGCAGGACCATCGGCAGCAGTACGAGGGACCGGACGAACGCCTTGCCGGGGAACGGAACGCGCGCCAGCAGCCATGCGAGCGGCACGCCGAGGAGCAGCGACAGGCCGAGTGCCCAGAGCGAGACCAGCAGGGAGAGCCGCAGCGCCTGGGTGGTCCCGGGGGTCGTGAGATGGTCCGTGAGTTCGCCCCACGGTGTCCGTACCAGGATTCCGATCAGCGGCAGCAGCAGGAACGCCACCGCCAGCAGTGCGGGGATCGCCAGGGTGACCGGGGTGCGGTGACCCGGTGTGCGACGGCGGGTTCGTTTCATCGGGGGATCCCTGGGACGCGGATGACGGACGGGGAAGGGCTGCCCGCTCCCGGGGAACGGGCAGCCCCCTCAGGGCAGTCGCCGGGACTAGGGCTGCTGGAAGCCCGCGTCCTGGAGGATCTTCTGCGCCTCGGGCGAGGACAGCCACGCGACGAACGCGGCGGCCGCTTCCGCGTTCTCGGACTGCTTCAGCGTGGCGGCCGGGTACTCGGCGATGGCGTTCTGCGCGTCCGGGATCTCGACGGCGTCGACCTTGTCCGTGGCGGACTCCGCGTCGGTCTGGTAGACGAGACCCGCGTCGGCCTCGCCGAGTTCGACCTTGCTCAGCACGGCCCGGACGTTCGGCTCCTGGGAGACCGGCTTCACCGTGATCTTCTGGGCGTCGAGGATCTTCTTGCTGTACTTGCCGGCCGGCACCTCGGGGGCGGCGAGTACGACCTTCAGCTTCGTGTCCGCGAGGTCCTTGAGCTCGTCGACCTTGTGCGGGTTGCCTTCGACGGTGGCGATGACGAGGCGGTTCTTGGCGATGACGGCCGGGGTGCCGGTGTCCGCCTTCACGCTGTCCATGCTCTTGGTGTCCGCGGTGACGAGCGCGTCGGCCGGGGCGCCCTGCTTTACCTGGGCGACCAGCTCCTGTGACCCGGCGAAGGAGAAGGTGATCTTCGTGCCCGGGTGCTTCTCCTCGTACGCGGCTCCGGCGGTCTTGAAGACGTCGGTCAGTGAAGCGGCCGCCAGCACCGTCAGGTCGGCCTTGGGAGCTCCGGCTGCGGACTCAGTCGTCTTTCCGTCGCCACCGTCCTTCTTGGAGTCGTCGTTGCCGCAGGCGGCAAGCGGGACGAGGAGGGCGGCGGTCAGTACGGCAGCGGCGGCGCGGCGTCCGGTGAGGGTGCGGGACATCAGGGTGGGACTCCTTGGGACATGGCCGGCTTGGCGCCGTCCGAGCGGGATGGTGATGAGCCGCGCCGGTGACGGGCGACGCCGCTTGGTTGTGCAAGGGGTCAGGTGCGGTCGATTTGGTTGTGCAAGGGGTCAGGTGCGGTCGATGTGCACGCTGGTCGACTTCACGCGGGCGGTGGCCTGCATGCCGACTTCGAGGCCCAGTTCCTCCACGGCCTCCCTGGTCAGCAGCGAGACGAGCCTGTGCGGGCCTGCCTGGATCTCGACCTGGGCCGCGACGTCGCCGAGCTTGACCGCGGTGACGATGCCTGGGAAGGCGTTGCGCGCCGACGTGTAGGAGGCGTCCTCCTCGACGCCGCCCTGGGCGACCTCGATGGAGAAGGCGGCCAGGTCCCGGCCGTCGATGAGGCGGCGACCGCTGTCGTCGCGATGGGTCGCGACCCGGCCGGCGTCCGCCCAGCGGCGCGCGGTGTCGGGACTGACGCCCAGCAACCGTGCGGCCTGTCCGATGGTGTAGGACTGCATACGCGCCACGCTAGAGCCAGTGACCTGGCATCTGCAACTCTACGTGTAATTATCCATCGCAGATGCCAGCCCAGCAGGAGGAAGGTCCAGCTGATCGGTGTGAGGGCGTCGCTGCGGTGCACGGGTGGGAGGCCGCGCTTCGAACCGGACGGACCGGAACCGCGAGCAGCCGGACTCAGGAGTGCGCGCGGGTCCATGACTGCGTCGCACACCTGCTGTGCGCCAGGATGGCCCCATCCGTCTCCCGGGCCCCGTTGTGGCCCGGCGCTCCCGAGGTCGCGCCGAAGCGACAGTGACGGTACGTAAGCTTCAGGCGCGTTGATCAGGCGGACGGGCCGTGGAAGTAGTGGCCCTTGTCGAGATCGTGGATGAGTCCCGGCTGTGTCGGCTGCCATCCCGTCAGCTCGCGGGTCAGGGCGCTGGAGGCCGGCTGGTCGCCCGCGAGGATGGCGGTCAGCCAGGTGAAGTGCTCGCCTGCGTCCGTGGGAGAGACGGAGACCACTGGCAGGTTCAGATGGCGGCCGATGACCTCGGCGATGTCACGTATGGGCACGCCCTCGTCCGCGACGGCGTGCAGCGTCGATCCCGCGGGAGCCTTCTCCAGTGCGAGGTGGAAGAGGTGTGCGGAATCGAGGCGGTGTACAGCGGGCCAGCGGTTGGTGCCGTCGCCGATGTAGCCGGAGACGCCCTTGTCGCGGGCGATGTGGACCAGGGCCGCGATGAATCCGCGGTCTCCCTCGCCGTGAACGGTCCGAGGCAGCCGTACGACGGACGAACGGACGCCACGGGAAGCGAGGGAGAGCGCCCAACTGGAGGTGGCGGCGCGGGACTGCGGGCCGTCACCCCGGGCCGCCGTGTCCGGGAGGCTGTGCCCGTCGCGTTCGGTCGCCGAATGCCCGGGTTCCACGGGCGTCCCGGAGGCGATGACGAACGGCCGGTCAGAACCCGCCAGCACCTCGCCGATCGCCTCGACGGCGCGGCGGTCGGCGTCGGCGGCGCCCTGGAAGTCCCCCGAGAAAGCGATGTCGTGCTTGAACGCGAGGTGGATCACGCCGTCCGATGCGGCCGCTGCGCGCCGCTGGGTTTCGAGATCGTCAAGGGTGCCGCGGACGGTCTCGGCCCCCGCTGAGGCCAGGGCGGCGGCTGAGGCATCCGACCGGGCGAGCCCGACGACCTGATGACCCGCGCCGATGAGCTCGGGGACGACGGCGGAGCCGATCCAGCCGGACGCGCCGGTGACGAAAACGCGCATGCGAAGACCTCCATGTGAGTCAACCGTCCGGGCCGCCGGGTGCGTGGCGATGGACTGATGACAGTGACTGACATCAACCCTAACATGCGATGTCAGTCACTGTCATCGCGTAGGATCAGGGGCATGGGTCGATGGGAACCAAACGCGCGCGGACGGCTGGAACAGGCGGCGCTGGAGCTCTACAGCGAGCGCGGGTTCGAACAGACCACCGTGAAGGAGATCGCCGAGCGGGCGGGACTCACGGAGCGAACGTTCTTCCGCCACTTCACCGACAAACGTGAGGTCCTGTTCCCTCACGCCAACCCCCTGCAGGAGTCCCTCGTCACCGCCCTCGCCGGCGCCCCTGATGCGGCGGCGCCGATCGACGCGGTGGCCGCGGCCCTGGAGGCCGCCTCCGATCTGTTCCGGGAGCGCCGTGAGCTCTCCAGGCGGCGCCAGGCCGTCATCGCCGCCAACTCGGAGCTTCAGGAACGCGAGCTGATCAAGCTGGCGTCACTCTCCTCGGCGATGGCCGATGCACTGCGCCGACGCGGCGTCGCAGACCCGACCGCGAGCCTGGCCGCCGAGGTCGGGGTGGCCGCCTTCAAGATCGCGTACGCACGCTGGATCAGCGAGACCAAGCAGCGGGACATCTCGGAACTCATCCGGGATTCACTCGACGAACTCAAAGCCGTGACCGCAGGCAAGTGAGCAAGGCCCAAGCCTGCGGCGTGGAACGATGCCGCACCTACCCTTCGAGCGCGGCCCGTTGCTCGCCCGACAGTCCTGACGCCAACTGCTCGAAGCCGCGGCCGGTTCCGGCGAGGCCGCACCGTCTAGAGCCAGTCCCGCCGTTTGAAGATGAAGTACAGGCTCACACAGACGAGCCCCATCAGGCCGATCGCCAGGGGGTAGCCGAAGCCCCAGTGCAGCTCCGGCATGTTGTCGAAGTTCATGCCGTAGATCGTTCCCACCAGTGTGGGTGCAAAGAGGATGGCCGCCCACGCCGAGATCTTCTTGATCTCCTCGTTCTGCTCGAACCCCGCCTCCGCCAGCGCCCGCATCTCCGCGTTCTGCTGCTGCGTCACCAGGGTCGTGTTGACCGTCAGGATGTCGGCGAGGGCCTGGCGGAAGCCGTCGACGCGCTCGCTGGTGTGGGTGACGTGGTCGGCGACGTCGCGGAGGTAGCGCTGGAGCTCCTCGTCCGTCCCGTATTTGGCGAATCCCGCCATCAGGCCGTGGAGCATGCCCACCAGGGGACGGGTGGCGCGCTGGAACTCGACCATTTCGCGGGCGAGTTCGTAGATACGGCGGGACACGGCGGGGTCGCCGCCGAAGACCTCGGTCTCGATCTCGTCGATGTCGTTCTGTACGCCCGCGACGACCGGGGCGTAGCCGTCGACGACCGCGTCGAGGATGGCGTAGAGGACCGCCTCCGGGCCGAGCGCCAGCAGCTCGGGGGTGTCCTCCATGCGGCGGCGGACCGCCGAAAGGTCTGGGGCGGCGCCGTGGCGGACCGTGATCAGGAAGTCGCGGCCGACGAAGACGTGGAGCTCGCCGAAGTCGACCTCCTCCGGGGCGTCGAGGTAGCGGGCGGCGCGCAGGACGACGAAGAGCGTTTCGCCGTAACGTTCCAGCTTCGGGCGCTGGTGGGCCTCCAACGCGTCCTCGACGGCCAGCTCATGGAGGTCGAATTCCTCGGCCAGCGAGAGCAGCTCGGACTCGGACGGCCGGTGCAGACCTATCCAGGCCATCCCGGCCGGCTCCTCGCGCAGCTGGCGGAACGTCTCGGCGAGCGACGCGGGTGCCGAGACGCGGCGGCCGTCGCGGTAGAGCGCGGCCTGGACGATGCTGCCCTGGTCCTTCTGCACGGGGGCCGAGGCGGGCGACTGTGCGGCGGGTCCCGGCGGCCGGGGCGGGGTCGCGGCGGGGGCCGTCCGGCGACGCCAGGCAGGCTTCTTCGGGATCGGAACGGGGCGCGCTCGTCGGTCGGACATCCTGAGGTCACCTCCCACGCGACGTACGCGGCGCCGTACGCGCTGCGTACAGGCCTCCCTGATCGGCCACGGAGCAGGATATACGGGCTCAATCGCACCGGCATGGCGGCGCCGGGAAACACTATTGCGGACAGAAAGTGTCCGCAAGGATGGGTAGCGTGCCGGTCATGGTCTCGAAGACACTCCCCGTGCTCGGCCCCAGGGCGCTGGGCCGCGCCACGCTGGACCGCCAGCTGCTGCTGCGCCGTGACCCGGAGAACCGGCCGGCCGTCGAGGCCGCCGTGAACCACCTCGTCGGCCTCCAGGCGCAGAACGTCAAGCCCCCGTACTACGCCCTCGCCGCCCGGCTGCACGGATTCCGCCCGCAGGAGCTTTCCGGGCTGATGGAGTCGCGGGAGGTCGCGCGGCTCGTCACGATGCGGTCCACCATCCATACGCACACCGCGGGCGACTGCCTCACCCTCCGCCCGTTCGCCCAGGCAGGAGGCCCCGACCGGGAGCTGAGAATGTTCGTCAAGCGGCTGAACGGCGTCGACCTCGACCACCTCGCCACGCTCAGCCGGGAACTGGTCGAGGAACGCCCCCGCCCGGTCAAGGAGCTCCGCGAGGCGCTGCTCACGCGCTGGCCCGACGCGGACCCTCTCGCCCTCACCGTCGCCGCGCGCTGTCTGCTGCCGCTGGTGCAGGTCACCCCGCGCGGACTCTGGGGCAGCAGCGGCCAGGTCATGCTGACCACCGCCGAGCAGTGGTTCGGCAGGCCGGTCGAGCCCGCGCCCGAGCCCGAAGCGGTCGTACGGCGCTACCTCGCCGCCTTCGGGCCCGCCTCGGTGAAGGACATGCAGACCTGGTCCGGGCTGACCCGGATGCGGAGCGCCTTCGAGCGGCTGCGCCCCGGGCTTCTCGCCTTCCGGGACGAGAACGGCGTGGAACTGTTCGACCTCCCGGACGCGCCCCGTCCGGACGCCGGCACTCCAGCCCCGCCGCGCTTCCTTCCCGAGTACGACAACCTGCTGCTCTCGCACGCCGACCGCTCCCGCTTCATCCCCGAGGAGTTCAGGCTGCGCACCTGGAAGGGGAACCAGCCCTACTGCGTCTTCCTCGTCGACGGACTCCTCGCCGGGATCTGGCGGCTGGAGGAGGCCGGGGACGCGGCCACGCTGACCGTCCAGCCCTTCGAGAACCTGACGCGGTCGCAGCGCGCGGCCGTGGCCGAGGAGGGCGAGCGGATGCTCACCACGATGACCTCGGCCACGACCCGCGACGTGCGGTTCGGGGCGTTCGCGGACTGACCGGCGCACCGGCCGGCGGTCCGCCTCGGTCCGTCGTATCAGCCCGCATCCATCCGCATCAGTCCGCGCGACCCGTCGCCGCGACCGTCACCCCGAGCCCGATCATCGCGAAGCCGCCCGCCCCGCCGACGAGGGAGAGCCGCCGCTCCGAGCGGGCGAACCAGTTCCGCGCGGCCGCGGCGCCCAGCCCCCACAGGGTGTCCGTGACCAGTCCGATCGCGATCGGAACCAGGCCCAGCACCAGCATCTGCGCGGGCACGTTGCCCTGGGAGTGGTCCACGAACTGGGGGAGTACGGCGGCGAAGAAGACGATCCCCTTGGGGTTGGTGACCCCGACGACCATCCCGTCGAGGACGGTGCGCAGATCACCGTGCGCCGGGCCCGCCGGTGCGGCCGCGATGGCCGAGGTCTTCAGCTCCTTGCGGTGCCGGAACGCCTGGACGCCCAGAAGGACCAGATACGCGGCGCCGGCGAGCTTCACCACGAGGAACACGGTCACGGAGCTCTCCACGAGCGAGCCGACACCGAACGCGACGGCGACCACGAGGACGTATGAGCCGAAGACATTGCCGATCACCGTCGCCAGCGCGGTACGCCGGCCATGGGCCAGCGCACGCCCGATCACGAACAGCACGCTCGGCCCCGGGATCACGATCACCAGGAGCGACATCGCCGCGAACGCGAGCACCCGATCCGCCGACACCATGCCGTACACCTCCGTCGTCCGTCGTCCGCCGCCGCGACCACTTCGCGTCGCGGCGCGCCCGCACACGGTCTCACGCGCGGACCCAGCCCGGGGCGGCATCGGCCTACGAGACGGGGCGTGGGCGTCCGGAGCACGCCCACGCCGCTCCCGCCCCGCCCACTGCGCACCCCATGCCTACGGCAGCAGCCCCGCCCGCCGGGCCGCCACCACCGCCTCCAGGCGCGTGTGCGCACCCAGCTTGCGCATCGCGGCGCGGAGGTAGCCCTTGACCGTCTCCGGGCGCAGCCCCAGGCGGTCGGCCGCGGCCGCGTTGGTCGAACCGCCGGCGACGCAGGCGAGGACGTCCAGCTCGCGCGGTGCGAGTGCGACGCCCGGGACACGGGCGGCCGAAGGGCCCGTCGCGGCGAGCCGCCCGCATACGGAGAGCAGGTCCTCGCGCAGCGAAGCGTCGGCGATCCGTGGTGCCAGGGCGCGCAGTTCGCGGTGGACCTCGCGGACCTCCTCCCAGGCGTGCCGGCCACCGGGGCCGGGATCCGGTTCGCGCGCCACGGCCAGCAGCCGCTGCACCTCGTCCTGGACGGCCAGCGTCTGCTCCACGTCCCGCGCGGCGGCCACCGCGGCGTCCAGCGTGCGTTCGCCCAGCGGCAGCGGCGTACGCAGCGCCCCGTACAGCACGCCCCGTACCTTCCGGCGTACGACCACGGGCACCGCGACCACCGACCGCAGTCCCTCGGCCGCCACCGCCGTGTCGTACTCGTGGCTGATGTGCCGGGCCGCGGGGTAGTCGGTCACCGCACAGGGCCGCGACAGCGCGATCGCCTTTCCGCCAAGACCGTTGCCCGACCAGATCGCCAGCCCGCGCAGCGCGCCCGTCAGCGCCCCGTTCAGCTCGGCGATCCGCATCTGCCGCGGTTCGTGCAGCAGTCCGCCGAAGGCGATCTGCAGCCCGGTGGCGCGGCGGAGCCGCAGCAGTGCCGCCCGTATCTCGACCGCCTCCGCCACTGAGGTCATGTGTTCCGGTCCTCCCGACAGCACAGCACCCCCGTACGGGGGTAGTGAGACCTGCGTCACCGATTACACGATGCCACTGACGGGTCCCGCAATGAGGAGGGCACATGACGGCAGGCAGCGAGACCGAGAGGTTCCGGGCGGCCCGGGATTTCCTGCTGCAGCACCGGGAGAACTACGCGACGGCGTACGAAGGATTCAGCTGGCCCCGTTTCGAGCGGTTCAACTGGGCCCTGGACTGGTTCGACGCGATCGCCGCCGGTAACGACCGTACCGCGCTGCACATCGTCGAGGAGGACGGCCCGGCCACCCGGATCACCTTCGCCGAGATGTCCGCGCGGTCGAACCGGGCGGCGAACTGGCTGCGGGAGCAGGGCGTACGCGCGGGAGACCGGATCCTCGTGATGCTCGCCAACCAGGCCGAGCTGTGGGAGACCGCGCTCGCCGCGATGAAGCTGCGCGCCGTGGTCATCCCCGCGACGCCGCTGCTTGGCCCGGCCGATCTGCGGGACCGGATCGAGCGGGGCCAGGTCCGGCACGCGATCGTCCGGGCCGAGGACACCGCCAAGTTCGCCGATGTGCCGGGGGCGTACACCCGTATCGTCGTCGGGGAGCGCGCGGAGGACGGCTGGCTCGCCTACGAGCAGGCGTACGACGCGTCCGAGAGCTTCGAGCCGGACGGGCCCACCCGCGCCGACGACCCGCTGATGCTGTACTTCACCTCCGGCACGACCGCCCACCCCAAGCTCGTCGAGCACACCCATGTCTCCTACCCCGTCGGCCATCTGGCCACGATGTACTGGATCGGGCTCCAGCCGGGCGACGTCCATCTCAACATCTCGTCACCCGGCTGGGCCAAGCACGCCTGGTCGAACCTCTTCACGCCGTGGAACGCGGAGGCGACCGTCTTCATCCACAACTACACCCGCTTCGACCCGGCCCGGCTGATGGCGGAGATGGACGACGCGGGCGTCACCAGCTTCTGTGCCCCGCCCACCGTGTGGCGGATGCTGATCCAGGCGGACCTGAGCCGGCTGCGGACACCCCCGAGGGAGGTCGTCGCGGCCGGAGAGCCCCTCAACCCCGAAGTGATCGAGACGGTACGGCGCGCATGGGGCGTGACCATCCGGGACGGCTTCGGACAGACCGAGACGGCGGTCCAGGTCTCCAACAGCCCCGGCCAGCTGCTGAAAGCGGGCTCGATGGGCCGGCCGAGCCCCGGCTTCCGCGTGGAACTCCTCGACCCCGTCAGCGGGAAGCCGGGCGCCGAGGAGGGCGAGATCTCCCTCGACCTGTCGGACCGGCCGGTGGGCCTGATGACCGGCTACCACGGCGACCCCGAGCGTACGGCGGAGGCGATGGCGGGCGGCTACTACCGCACCGGCGACATCGGCTCCCGCGATGCCGACGGGTACATCACCTACGTGGGCCGCGCGGACGACGTCTTCAAGGCGTCCGACTACAAGATCTCGCCGTTCGAGCTGGAGAGCGCGCTCCTGGAGCACGAGGCGGTGGCGGAGGCCGCGGTGGTGCCTGCGCCGGACCCGCTGCGCCTCTCCGTCCCCAAGGCGTACGTGGTGCTCGCGGCAGGCTGGGAGCCGGGACCCGGGACGGCGAAGGAGATCTTCGCGCACTCGCGCGCGGTGCTGGCGCCGTACAAGCGCGTCCGCAAGCTGGAGTTCGGCGAGCTGCCGAAGACCGTCTCCGGGAAGATCCGCCGTATCGAGCTGCGCGAGGCCACCGCCGCCGGCTCGACGGCCGAGTACGACGAGGGGGACCTGCGGTGACTCTGTCGTACGCACACGGTGTCAGCGGCACCGAGCTGCTCGGCGACACGATCGGCGCGAACCTGGACCGGGCGATCGCGGCACACGGCGAGCGCGAGGCGCTGGTCGACGTGCCGTCCGGGCGCCGCTGGACGTACGCGGAGTTCGGCGCGGACGTCGACGAGCTGGCGAGGGCGCTGCTCGCGCGCGGGATCGCCAAGGGGGACCGGGTCGGCATCTGGGCGGTGAACTGTCCGGAGTGGGTGCTCGTGCAGTACGCCACAGCCCGCATCGGCGCGATCATGGTGAACATCAACCCGGCGTATCGCGCCCACGAGGTGGAGTACGTACTGAACCAGGCCGGGATCTCGCTGCTCTTCGCTTCTCTCGCCCACAGGACGAGCGACTACCGGGCGATCGTCGAGCAGGTGCGCGGGAACTGCCCGGGGCTGCGGGAGTCCGTGTACATCGGCGACGACAGCTGGACGGAGCTCCTGTCGGCGGCGGCGTCCGTGGGGCCGGACGAACTCGCCGCGCGCGAGGCGCAGTTGTCCTGCGACGACCCGGTCAACATCCAGTACACCTCCGGCACCACCGGATTCCCCAAGGGTGCGACCCTCTCCCACCACAACATCCTCAACAATGGTTATTTCGTCGGGGAGATGGTCGGCTACACCGAGCAGGACCGGGTCTGTCTGCCCGTGCCCTTTTATCACTGCTTCGGCATGGTGATGGGCAATCTGGGTGCCACGTCGCACGGTGCGTGCATCGTCATCCCGGGGCCGTCCTTCGATCCTGCCGCCACGCTGCGGGCCGTGCAGCAGGAGCGCTGCACGTCGCTCTACGGCGTCCCGACGATGTTCATCGCGGAGCTGAACCTCCCCGGCTTCGGGACGTACGACCTGAGTTCGCTCCGCACCGGGATCATGGCGGGCTCGCCCTGCCCGGTGGAGGTGATGAAGCGGGTCGTCACCGAGATGAACATGGCGGAGGTGTCGATCTGTTACGGGATGACGGAGACCTCCCCGGTCTCCACCCAGACCCGGCGCGACGACGACCTGGAGCGGCGCACCGGCACGGTGGGCCGGGTGCTCCCGCACGTCGAGGTCAAGGTCACCGACCCGGCCACCGGCGTCACCCTCCCGCGCGGTGAGGCGGGCGAGCTGTGCACCCGCGGCTACAGCGTGATGCTCGGCTACTGGAACGAGCCGGAGAAGAGCGCCGAGGCCATCGACCCCGGCCGCTGGATGCACACGGGCGACCTCGCGGTGATGCGCGACGACGGCTACGTCCAGATCGTCGGCCGCATCAAGGACATGATCATCCGCGGTGGCGAGAACGTGTACCCGCGCGAGATCGAGGAGTTCCTGTACGGCCACCCGAAGATCGCCGACGTCCAGGTGGTCGGCGTGCCGGACGAAAAGTACGGCGAGGAGATCCTGGCCTGCGTCGTCCCCCGCGACCCGGACGATCCGCCGACGCCGGACGACCTCGCCGCGTTCTGCCGCGAACGGCTCGCGCACTACAAGATCCCCCGGCGGCTGGAGATCCTCGACGCCTTTCCGATGACGGTGAGCGGCAAGGTGCGGAAGGTGGAGCTGCGGGAGCGCTACGGCTGAGCCACGTCCCGGCGCATGCACACCCGGGGCCAGCGGTCCAGGCCGTGTTCGGCCTCCGCGTGCCGGATCTCCCGCAGCCCCTGGGTGAGTTCGCCGTCGCCCAGCGTCCGGAAGCCGAGGCGCGCGTAGTACGGCGCGTTCCACGGAACCTCGGTGAACGTCGTCAGGGTGAGGGCGGTCAGGCTCTCGGCCGCGGCCACTGCCGCCACGTGGTCGATCAGGGCGCGGCCCAGACCGCGCCGGGCGACGGCCGGGTGGACCGACAGCTGCTCGATGTGGGCGGCCCCGTCGACCGGGTCGCAGAGGAGGTACGCGACGGGAAGGCCGTCCCCGTCCGCCGTCACCCAGGCGTGGCCGTCCCGGCGGTACTGCTCCAGGACGTCGAGCGCCGGCGGCTCGTCGTCGGCGATCGACGCCATGCCGAGGGCGCGGAAGGGTTCCCCGGCGGCCCTTTCGATGTCCTGGAGGAGCGGCAGTTCGGCGCGGGCGGCCGGTCGGATGCGCATACGGCGAGTATCGCTCAGCGACCGGCCGGCCGGGCCGCCGCCGTCACCACGAACCCGCCGCGCGATGGTGGCCCAGGGAATGTCTTCAAAGTAGCGTCGGGCAGACGGGATTTCGAAGACACGACCCACCGCGACCGCTTTCCGTGTCGTACGAGATGCCGCGGACGGCCGTCGTCAGGCGCCGGCCGACAGAAGCTCGTCCGCGGGACCGTTCACCGGCTGTGGGGTGCCGGTGAGGTCCATGACGAACAGCGGGACGCCGAGATCGTCGGCGCGGGCCCGGGCGTCCGCCGCGTACCCCGCGAGGGAGAAGAAGACGCTGACCGAGGACGCGCTCAGCCCGTTCAGCCACAGGCATTCGACGGCGCGCAGGGTGGCCGGGCGGGTGGTGGGGTCCACCTGGGCGACCAGACCGGGTCCGCGCAGATCGATCCCGCTGGTGGACCGCTCCTCCGGCTGGACGACCTCACGGAATCCCAGCCAGCGCAGATACAGCGCGGCGGCGGTCACCGCGTCGCGCGCGGTGCGGATCGTGACCGGGTGGAAGGTCGGGCGCGGCACGGAGGTCGTGCGGGGCAGCGGGATGTGCGAGGGCCGGCCCGTCGCGCCGTCGCTCGCCTCCGAGGTGGCGTCTGGGGTCGACGAGGTGGACGAGGCGGGAGATCCCGGCGCCGGGGTGGGAGACGGTGCGGACGGGGAGGCGGCGCCGGACCCCGGGCCGCCGGATCCGGGTGCGCCCGACCCCGGCCCGCCCGGCACCGGTCCCGTCGCGCCCGAGGCGGCGGAAGCGGTCCGTGGTGACGCCGCCGCCCCCGCGGACGATGTCGGGGCGGCCGTCACCGGCCGGACCGGGACGCGCAGGACCGTGCCGCACGGGCAGCCCAGCTCCGGCTGCGGCCACTGGTCCTGTCGCCCGCACGCCTGACACCGGACGGTGACCCAGTCGTCGGTCCATGTGCGGCGCCGTATCGGCTCACAGGGGGCGCCCTGGAGCAGCGGCGGGGCGAGCGGCGCCCCGCAGGCGCACGGATAGACGGGCGACGCGAACGTGTGCGTACGGCGGCAGACCGGGCAGCGCACCGGTACGTGATCTCCCATGGCTGTCCCCCTTCGGCGCTGTCGGCCACGCCTCGTGGTCCATCGTCCACCAACCGAGACGCCTTGGGGAGGGACTTCGGCCATCGCCGGCAGGCCCCTCCCTTGACGCGATCCGGGAGGCGGCTTAGATTGATTCCGGATAGTAGAAGAATACTTCCGCATCCCGGAAAGCCACCGGAAGAACACCGGAAAGCATCCCGGAACAGCACGGAACAAGCTCGGAATCGACGCTCTCAGGTGGCGCGACAGAGCCCGATCCGCCAGGCCGAAGCAGGAGCACTCCATGCCCCGTATGACCGCCGCCCGAGCGGCAGTTGAGATCCTCAAGCGCGAAGGCGTCACCAACGCGTTCGGTGTGCCGGGCGCGGCGATCAACCCCTTCTACAAGGCCCTCAAGGAGGGCGGCGGCATCGACCACACCCTCGCCCGCCATGTCGAGGGCGCCTCGCACATGGCCGAGGGCTACACCCGGACCTGCCCCGGGAACATCGGAGTCTGCATCGGTACGTCCGGCCCCGCCGGCACCGACATGATCACCGGCCTCTACTCCGCCATCGGTGACTCGATTCCGATCCTCTGCATCACCGGCCAGGCGCCGACCTCCGTGATCCACAAGGAGGACTTCCAGGCCGTCGACATCGCGTCGATCGCCAAGCCGGTCACCAAGGCCGCCACGACCGTCCTGGAGGCCGCGCAGGTCCCCGGCGTCTTCCAGCAGGCCTTCCACCTGATGCGCTCCGGACGCCCCGGCCCGGTCCTCATCGACCTGCCGATCGACGTCCAGCTCACCGAGATCGAGTTCGACCCGGAGACGTACGAGCCGCTGCCGGTCTACAAGCCCGCCGCGACCCGCGCCCAGATCGAGAAGGCGATCTCCTTCCTGCTGGAGTCCGAGCGCCCGCTGATCGTCGCCGGCGGCGGCATCATCAGCGCCGACGCCTCCGACCTGCTGGTCGAGTTCGCGGAGATCACCGGCACGCCGGTCATCCCCACCCTGATGGGCTGGGGCACCCTGCCCGACGACCACGAGCTGAACGCCGGCATGGTCGGCGTCCAGACCTCGCACCGCTACGGCAACGCGAACTTCCTGGAGTCCGACTTCGTCCTCGGCATCGGCAACCGCTGGGCCAACCGCCACACCGGCTACAAGCTCGACGTCTACACCAAGGGCCGCACGTTCGTCCACGTGGACATCGAGCCCACCCAGATCGGCAAGATCTTCGCCCCGGACTACGGCATCGCCTCGGACGCGAAGGCCGCGCTGGAGCTCTTCGTCGAGGTCGCCAAGGAGCTGAAGGCCGCGGGCAAGCTGCCCGACCGCGACGAGTGGATCGCCTCCACGCAGGAGCGCAAGGCCACCCTGCAGCGCCGTACGCACTTCGACAACGTGCCGCTGAAGCCGCAGCGCGTGTACGAGGAGATGAACAAGGCCTTCGGCCCGGAGACGCGCTACGTCACCACCATCGGCCTCTCCCAGATCGCCGGCGCGCAGATGCTGCACGTCTACAAGCCGCGCCACTGGATCAACTGCGGCCAGGCGGGCCCGCTCGGCTGGACCATTCCAGCCGCGCTCGGTGTCGCAACCGCCGACCCGGAGGCCCAGGTCGTCGCGCTCTCCGGCGACTACGACTTCCAGTTCATGATCGAGGAGCTGGCGGTCGGCGCCCAGCACCGCATCCCGTACGTCCATGTCCTCGTGAACAACTCCTACCTGGGCCTGATCCGTCAGGCGCAGCTGGGCCTGGACATCAACTTCCAGGTCAACCTGGAGTTCGAGAACATCAACGCGCCGGAGCTCGGCGTCTACGGCGTCGACCACGTGAAGGTCGCCGAGGGCCTGGGCTGCAAGGCCATCCGGGTCACCGAGCCGGACCAGCTGCTGCCCGCCTTCGAGGAGGCGAAGAAGCTCGCCGCCGAGTACCGGGTGCCGGTCGTCGTCGAGGCGATCCTGGAGCGGATCACCAACATCTCGATGAGCCGCACCATGGACATCAGCGACATCTCCGAGTTCGAGGAGCTCGCGACCGAGCCGGGCCACGCACCCACGGCCGTGAAGGCGCTCAAGGTCTGACGGGGCGGCTGCGGAAAGAGCAGCGATGGCCCCGCCCGGCGACTGCCGGGCGGGGCGCTCCCGGTGCCGGGTCCACCGCCGGGTCAGCCCTGGCAGATCCCCCGGGCGTAGTCGAAGGTGGCGGTCGCCTGCGCGTACTTCCACTGCGGGGCCAGCAGCTCGGCGGAGAGCTGTCCTGCCGCCTCCGGGCTCTCCACGATGTACCCGAAGTCCTGCAGCCAGGCGGGGTAGAGGTTCTTCGATCCGATGTAGAAGGCCGATCCGTCCACCGAAACCAGCTTGTGGTGCTGCGCGTACGGCTTGCCGTCGGCCCATGCGGCAGCGTCGGAGTGACGACCGGCGGCCAGCTGCAGGCTGCTGCACATCGCCGCCGTCGCCCCCTGCCCGCCACCGGTGATCAGCGCGAGGCGGCTCCGCAGCACGTCGCTGATCTCGCTCAGCGACTTGATCTGCGAGTAGCCGCCGCTGCCGACCGCACCGCGGTTGGCGGGGTCGCTCACCACGATGCGGACCTTCACACCGGCAGCCAGCTTCGCCGCGAGGGCGTCGTACAGGCGGATGTCGTACCGCGGCAGCGGAGGACATGTGGCGTTGAGGTCCTGCTGGGAGATCTCGATGTGGCTGCTCGCGCTGTCGATCAGCGCCCGCAGGGCACTCTCCTCCGGATTGACCGTGTCGTAGTCGCGGTCGGCGTTGGTGCGGTCGTGCAGGCCGACGACGCACTTGGTGTCGGACGCGGTCGGCAGCGTCGGCCGGAACGCCGACAACGGGTCGGAGTCCCTGATTCCGACACCGAGGCCGCCGACGGCGATCACCGGGACGTTTCCGGTCGCGGGGGCCTGGGCGGGGTTGGAGTCCTTCTCCATCGCCGGCATGCAGTCCGCGCCGGGGGACGAGGCGAACCAGACCTTGGCGAAGTTGCCCTTGTTCCGGCACGTCCAGGCCCAGAGCTCGTCCAGGTACCTGCCGGCGGATCCCGCGGCGGGACCGGTGAGCGCGAGGTCGACGTCGGACACCGGGTGAGTGGTGTCGATGTAGTCGTTCTTCCAGCTGTTGATGCCGCCGGTGATCACCGACTGGCCGTCCACCACAAGGAGCTTCGAGTGGTTCCACGAGAACGCGGTCCTGGAGGTCGTCATCGACGCGACGTTCAGGGTGACACCGTCGGCGGCCTTGCCGAGTTTGGACCGCAGCTCGTCGCGGTACTTCGACGGAACCACGTTCATGTGGTAGATCGGCGCAGCCCCGACGAGAACGCGCACCTTGAGCTTGTTGCCGGCCCCGGCCGAGCTCTTGAGGCCCGCGACGATCGCATCCTGGAACGCCCCGTCCGGGAACGGCGCCAGGGTGGATATGTCGACCGTGCGCGTGGCCTTCGAGATGTTCTCGGTCATCTTCGCCAGCAGCCGCTCGGTACCGGAACGCTCGGCACAGGTGGCGTCGCCCCAGCAGCCGGGGGTCTGCAGCAGCCAGTCCGAGGAGTTGCCCGGGGAACCGTCCAGCTTGTTACCGCTCGTGCGCTCCCACACATGGCCTTCGAGCCCCGGTGACACCTGCCGCAGGGTCCGCTCGACGGCGTCGAGGTGCGGCGTGGACGACTCGGCGAGCGCCGGGGTGGCGGGCAGTACGGACGCGGCGAGGGCGAAGACCGCGGCGGGCCCCGCGAGACGGGATAAACGGTTGAGCCGGAAGCGGGTCAATTGGGCATCCTTAACGAGTGGTCAGGGTGTTCCTGGCGTGCTGATCAGGCGCGGCACGGCAGGGCGGCGCGCAGTGGTCCACGGGCCGACGGGGCCGCGGTGGATGATCAACTCGACGAAGTTACCAGGCAGTCGGAAAGCGGTGCGCACCGCGGAGCCGCCGCTGAAACCGTCCTGTGTCCGAGCCGCACTCGCGAAGCACTGTCGAAGCCGACGACGCCTGAGAGAGGGTGCAGCCGGCGAGGGCGATCGCCAGGCTCGCGGCCGGAGAGGAAGTGCGCTGAGAGCGTTGGCCGTTGTCCCTTTCCGACGGGGAACAGGTCCAGGGCCTGTCCGTGGACAGCCCTCAGGGGGGAGGCGGTTCGCGCACGCGCGGGCGCGGGCGGCGAGCAGGGTGGCCAGGACGCACGGCGCGAGCAGGTCCATGCCGGCGGCCGCGATCGCGACCGCCGGCATCAGCGCACCGGCCGCGACCACGCGCTGGAGGGGGCAGCGCTCCAGCAGGGACGTCGCGGGAACTGCCGCGCGGGCGGACTCTTCGAGCAACGCGCCCGGGGCCGGTCTCGGCCCGGCCGGGCCCCGACGCCCGGCGGCCCGGACGGCTGGGCATCACCCGGTGGTTCCACCGCGGCCTGCTTCCGCCCCGACCGTCCTGTGATCGGCACCTCAAAGCGATAGAAATTACCTATGCGCGGAGTTTTGGGTCGAATCAGGCGTAAATTGTTCAATTCGCCTAAAGGTATTCATGTGCCCGGTCGGCTTCATCGCCCCGGACACGGCCGTCAAGGGCGCCACGACCAGGAACAGGACCAGCCGCACCGTCGTGGAACGGCGGGGCGTCTGCTGCGGCGCCTGCGTTCCCTGCTGAGCGTGCGCAGTCTCGCGGGCCAGGTGTTCCTCCTGCAACTGGCGGTCGTCGTGCTGGTCGTCGCCGCCGCGCTGGTGGCTCTCGTCGTGCAGGCGAGGCGCGACAGCATGGCGGACGCCCGGCACCGGACACTCACCGCGGCCCAGACGTTCGCGACCTCCCCGGGGCTCCTGACGGCGTTGGACAGTCCCGACCCGACCGCAATGCTGCAGCCGAGCGCCGAGGCGGTCCGCAAGGCCGCCGGCGTCGATGCCGTCATCGTGTACAGGCCGGACGGGATCACCCTCACCCACAGTGATCCGAAGCAGATCGGGAAATACGTCATCGGCCCCTACGCCGAAGCGGCGTCCGGACAGGCGTTCACCAAAACCTTCCAGGGGGCCCTGGGGCTCTCCGTGATCTCGGCGGTCCCCGTCAAGGACGCCAGTGGCTCGGTCGTGGCCATCGTCTCCGCCGTCGTCACGGTGGGGAAGGTGCAGGACAGGGTGAACCAGCAGCTCCCCGTCCTGGTCGGGGTCGTGGCCGGGGCGCTCGCCCTGGCCGCAGCCGGGTCGGCACTGGTGAGCCGGCGGTTGCAGCGGCAGACCCATGGCCTGGGCCCGGCCGAGATGACCCGGATGTACGAGCACCACGACGCGGTCCTGCACGCGGTGCGGGAGGGGGTGTTGATCATCGGGGGAGACGGCCGGCTGCTGCTGGCCAATGACGAGGCCCGGCGGTTGCTGAACCTTCCGGCGGACGCGGAGCACCGTCATGTCACCGCTCTGGGGCTGGAGGCGGACCTCGCCGAGCTGCTGACGTCCGAGCGCCCGGCCAGCGATGAGGTACACCTGGCGGCCGACCGGCTGCTTGCCGTCAACAGGCGGTTCACCGCCTCCCGTGGGCCGGCCAGCAGTGTGGTGACACTGCGGGACACGACTGAGCTGCAGGCTCTCGCCGGCAGGGCCGAGACGGCCCGCGGACGGTTGCAGCTGCTCTACGACGCCGGGATGCGGATCGGGACCACCCTGGACGTCACACGCACCGCCGAGGAACTCGCGGAGGTCGCGGTCCCCCGGTTTGCCGACGTCGTCACCGTCGAGCTCCTGGACCCGGTCCTGCGCGGCGAGGAGCCGTCCGGTGCGAGCACCGTGATGCGCCGCACCGCCGTCGTCGGCCTGGAGGGGGACCATCCCCTCTATCCGGTCGGCGAGTCGATCCGGTTCGTCGCCTCCCACCCCACGGCCGCAGGCGCGGCCGACGGCCGAGCGGTACTGGTGGGGGACCTGAGCGCCTCCGAAGGCTGGCGGGCCCAGGACCCCCCACGTGCACAAAGAGTCCTGGACCGCGGCATCCACTCCCTGATCGTGGTCCCGCTGCGGGCCCGGGGGGTGGTGCTCGGAGCGGCGCACTACTGGCGGGCGGACGCCTCCCCACCGTTCGAGGAGGAGGACGTGTCCTTCGCCGAGGAGCTGGGCGCCCGGGCAGCGGTGTGCATCGACAACGCCCGCCGCTACACCCGCGAGCACACCATGGCCGTCACTCTGCAGCGCAGCCTGCTGCCGCGCGGACTGCCCGAGCAGACAGCCCTGGAGGTGGCCTACCGCTACCTGCCGGCCCAGGCCGGGGTGGGCGGGGACTGGTTCGACGTCATCCCGCTGTCCGGTGCCCGGGTGGCCCTGGTGGTCGGCGATGTCGTCGGCCACGGCCTGCACGCGGCGGCCACCATGGGCCGGCTGCGCACCGCCGTTCACAACTTCTCCGTCCTGGACATGCCTCCGGAGGAACTGCTGGGCCGTCTGGACGATCTGGTGACCCAGATCGACACGGGCGAGGACGTCGCCGAGGGGGACGGGCAGGGGATCAGCGGGGCCACCTGTCTGTACGCCGTCTACGATCCCGCATCCGGGCAGATGGCGGTCGCCACCGCCGGCCATCCGGGGCCGGCGGTGGTCCACCCCGACGGCACCGTGGCCTTCCCCCCGCTGCCGATCTCCCCGCCGCTGGGCCTGGGAGCCGGCCTGCCCAGTGAGAGCGCCGAACTGACCGTGCCCGAGGGTTCCCGGCTGGTGCTCTACACCGACGGACTGATCGAGGACCGCGACCGGGACCTGGACGCCGGCCTGGCGGCCCTCAGCGGCGCCCTGGCAGGGCCCGACCGCACTCCGGAGGCCACCTGCGCCGCGGTGATCGAAGCCATGATGCCCGCTCAGCCCGGAGACGACATCGCGCTGCTGGTGGCCCGCACGCGCCGGCTCGACCCCGCGCAGGTCGCCGAGTGGCACGTGCTCCGTGACCCGGCGGCGGTGGCTCCGGTCCGCACCGCCTGCGTCCGCCGGCTCGCGGAGTGGGGCCTGGAGGAGATCGCGTTCGCCGCCGAGCTCGTCCTCAGCGAGCTGATCACCAACGCCATCCGCTACGGCTCCGAGCCCATCACCCTCCGGCTGCTCCGCGACCGCGCGCTGATCTGCGAGGTCTCCGACGGCAGCAGCACCTCACCCCGCCTGCGGCGGGCCAAGGTCACCGATGAGGGCGGCCGCGGTCTCTTCCTGGTCGCCCAGTTCGCCGAGCGCTGGGGCACCCGCTACATCCCCACGGGCAAGGTCATCTGGGCCGAACTGTCCCTCCACGACGGAACCGCCCCCTCGGCGGAGAGCCTCGGCGAGATCCTGATCGACCATTGGGACGACACGGCATGGTGAGATTGATCCCCGCAGTCGCCGCACGACCGGCCTCCCGGGGGCGCCCCGCGGGCCCGGCCACGGCTTCCGGCCGGCGGTCGTTCCCCTGGTCACAGCGGGCGTGCTCCCGGTCCCGGAGGGTGATCGCCCGGGACCCGGCCGTCCAGTCGGCCGGGTACCCTGGCCTCGATGACCGGTCTGTCGCCCCCCGTACTCGTGACAACCGCTCGTTCCTGAGCCCCCGGAGTCATCGTGCCTGCAGCTCGTGCCCGAACAGCGGCGGCCTGCGCCTGCCTCACCCTCGCGGTCCTGAGCGCATGCGGTGAGACACCGGCCCCCGCCCCCGAGAAGCCGTCGGTTGCCACCTCCGCCGAGAACATGGGCGGCATGGATGCGCTGATCGCCGCGGCAAAGGCCGAGGGCACGCTCAACGCCATCGCGATTCCGCGTGACTGGGCCAACTACGGCGGCCTGATCGACGGATTCGAGAAGAAGTACGGGATCAAGGTCACGGTCGACGATCCGCAGGGCTCGAGCCAGGACGAGATCGACGCCATGAAGAAGACCAGGGGCAGGGCCAACGCGCCCGACGTGATCGACGTAGGGGATACGTTCGCGCGGGCAGCGGCCCGGCAGAACCTGCTGGCGCCGTACAAGGTCGCCGCGTTCGACTCGATCCCGGACAACCAGAAGGACCCGGGCGCCCGCTGGGCCAACAACTACGGCGGCTACATCTCCATCGGCTGCGACGCCAATCGGGTCAAGCCCTGTCCCCGGACCTTCGCCGATCTGCTGAAACCCGCGTACAAGGGCAAGGTCTCGCTCGACGGCAACCCCACACGGTCCGGTACCGCCTTCGCCGGCGTGTACGCGGCCGCCCTGGCGAACAACGGGTCGTTCGACGACATCCGGCCCGGTCTCGACTTCTTCGCCGAACTCAGCAAGAAAGGCAACTTCAACCCCGTCGAGTCCACCTCGGCCGCGGTCGAGAGCGGCAGGACGCCCGTCAGCATCGACTGGGACTACGTCAACCTCGACTACGCCGACCGGTTCCGCAGCAAAGGCCTGGACTGGCAGGTCGCGATCCCCTTCGACGGCAGCTTCGCCCAGTACTACGCGCTGGCCGTCAACAAGCACGCCCCGCACCCGGCGGCTGCCCGCCTGTGGCAGGAGTACCTCTTCAGCGTCGAGGGCCAGAACCTCCGGCTCGTCGGCTACGCCCGCCCCGTGCTGATGGATGTCATGAAGAACGACGGCACCCTCGACGAGGCGGCCGCCGCAAGGCTGCCGACGGTCGAGGGCACGCCGCAGTTCCCCACGGACGCGCAGTTGGAGAAGGCGAAGAGGACGGTCGCCCGAGGCTGGGAGAGGGCCGTCTCCGGCTGACATGCCGGCCTGCGGAGACCGACGGACGGCAGCTGCATGCACGCTGCCGCCTCCGGACCGGAGCACGATTGGTCGGTGGCTTCTGTACGAAGCCACCGGCTGATCGCTCGGGCAAGCAGTGGGGGGACCGAATCAGTATCCGGCACCACCCCGGCGCGAACTATGCTCCAGCGCCGTCACGGCGCTCGCGGCGTACCTCCTCGGTGAGTTCTTCCACCCGGCCGGCGGCGATGGCCTGTGCGTCGATCTCGGCCCAGGCCCGCATCGAGACGCGGTAGTTGACGGGCCGGCCGCCGGACGCGGCGGATTCGCGTTCCGCCTGGGCCTTGAGGCGGGCGCTCTCGGCGGCGTAGATCGGGCCGGCCCCGGGGACGTCGCAGGACAGGTTGCCGCTCGACGCGTTGCCACTGAAGCGGACGACGGTCGGCGGGCTGGTGCATCCGCCGGCGGACTTGCCGTTGATGGTCACGCTGACGGTCATGACGGCGGTGACCTGGTTGATGTCGATACGGGCCCCCCTTTCGCGAGGGACGATCCTTCCGGTGAAGCTCTCGTTGATGGAGCAGCCGCCGTTGCCGCAGTTCAGGGAGCCGCCGGTGTTCAGCGTGAAGTCGACGTTGTCGTCCACCGCGTCGCCGAGCTTCTCGATGTAGTCCTCGAGCCTGTCGAACATCGCGTCGGCCTCGGGCCCGGTGAGCGGGGTCAGCTCCATCCCCTCGGAGTCGCCCTCCTTCAGCGGGCCTTGTTCCACCGTGGGGGGAAGCGAAGGCGTCGCTCCCTGCGAGTACGAGTCCTTGATCCGATCGGCCATGTCGCCGACGTCGTACGGTTCCAGGCGCAGCACGCGGTGGGGCGCCTTCTCGGAGACGACCAGGCTGCCGGCGGAGGTGTCGACGCGCAGGGCCGGTACGCCGTTCATGACGAGGGGCGGTGTGTCCGGATCGTCGGCCAGGGGGAACCGCTCGACCTGGTCGAGGGCGCGGCTGAGATGTGCGGCCAATTCCTTGGGAGAAACGTACTGTTGGAGCGTCTCGTCAAGGGTCTTGGTGCCGCCGAGCGGGTTGAGCGTCCACCGCCCCGGCCCGTCCTGCCTCTCCTTGGGGAGGTTGTTCTTCTCGTGTTCGGGAGCCTTGGTCCACCGGGTGTAGGTCTTCCCCCCGATCCGCAGGACGTCCTGCCCCAGACTCTTCAGGTCGTCGCCGAAGCCCGTGACGCCGAACTTCTTGCCGGACGCGGTGACGGTGACGTCCCGCGCGGTGATCCCGGCGATCGCGGTGTCCTTGTAGCGCAGCCCTTTGGCGACCGCCAGGTTCGCCACCGCCTTGTCGAACGGTCGGCGATCCCCCTTGGCTTCGGCCTCGTCGTCGCCCCCGGAGAGCCGGACCAGCAGGCCTGCAAGCAAGGCGAGTACGAGAGCGCCGGCGCCGATGAACCGGGCTTGCCTGCGCCGCTGCGGAGCACGGTTGTCTGCTTGTGGCTTGTCAGTGCCTTCGGTGTGCAACGCCTGTGGTGTCGTCGGCGTCTCGTCCGTGTCCGGTGTCTCGTGCGTCGGTTCCGGGTCGGTCACGACTCCCCTTCGCGGATTCAGGGGCGCTCTGTCTCAGGAGCGCCCTCGGGCGTGGTGGATGCCACGACGGCATCCCGTTCCGCGGAGTGCGCGTTGACTCCGCTTGGCAATCGATGTGTTCGGTGAGGAAGGTGAAGGACTGTCGGGTATCGAAGCGGCGGTTTCGGTCGGCCGCCGGGAGCCCGCCGCTCAGGGCGACATCACGACGGCCTGCGCAGGTGACTGGCTTCGGCCGCGGCCCTCGGGCGACGTCGGCGCCACCACAGCAGTACGGCGAGGGGGACGAGCACGGGCAGAAGGCGCAGCACCAAGGCAGCTGTCGACAGCGGGTTCGCAGGCGCGGCGAGGCCGGCGGCCTGGCGCGGTGTGGGCGCGCCCAGCCAGACGATGTCGTCCCCGTCGGCGACGGACGGTGCGTTCAGCGAACGGTCGATGTTCTTGGGAAGCTTCGCGAAGTCCGCCGCGAAACGGTCGTCCGAGACCTTCTGGAGAGGAATCCTCGTGAGGTCGACACCGCCGTAGGTATACGTCCGTACGTACGTTTCGCCGCCGGTGGTTGTCCGGTCGGTGACGTTGAACTCGCCCTTGGTGTACGAGCGGACGAACTTGTCGAAGGTGTCGGTCGGCTTCCAGTCCCCGGTGGCCTTCCAGCTGTCGATGTCGCCCTTGTCGACGAGTGCACCGTAGGTGGTGTCCTTGGCCCGGCTCAGGTCGCGGTACCACTCGGCGGCGACCCGGGCGAGATACACCCGCCGCAGTTCGGTGTATTCGGGTGCGGTGTTGATGGCGTGCTTGAGCTCGGGCAGGATCAAGCTGCGGAAATGTGCCTCGTTGTGGTCGTCGGTGGCCTTGTCCTGCTGCGGGCATGTACCAGCGGCGGACTGGCCGTGTTGCTGGAGGTACTGGGTCTCCATCCTGACGTCGAGAGGAGCGTCGAGGATGTACAGCTTCTCTCCGTCCTGGTGGACCGAAGCGGGTGCAGGCAGGATCCACGTGCGGTACGACATGCAGTCGCCCCGGACGCCGTTCCAGAACCTGCGCCCAAGCGTGGTGTGGGGATGGATGAGCTTGCCGATGGTCTTCTTCATCCGCAGGTCTGCCTCGAGCATGACGCGCCCGACATCCGTACGCCCCAGCTGGTCGTCGACGATGCGATGCGGTTCGTTGGGGTTGAGGTTGACCCAGAACGCCGAAGGGTCGAGGGAAAGCCAGACAAAGAACGCGTCGGAGGTCTGACTGGCGGCCTCGAGTCCGGTGCGTGTGCCCGTGTCGCCCTTCATCGGATTGCTTTCGGCGCTGAACGAGTACTGCAAACCGCTGCCGTCGCCCGGATCCGACAGATAGCGCAACTCCAAGCTGGAGAAGTCGATGCCGCCAGGCGCCGACTTGGCGTCGGCCAATGCTGTGGCCAGACCAGTGGCGTGCTTCGTCGCCTGCTCGGGTGGACACGGCCGTGACTGTGCCCGCGCTCGAGGTATGGCGAATGCCGCTGTCGCGTAGGGCGTGTCGCCGGGACGAGCTGCCCCGTTGGCCTTGCCGTAGGGGCAATCGCTCTCAGGGACGGTGAGAATACCTGCTGCTTCCCAACCGAACTCCCCTAGTTCCTTGTCGTACGCACGGGATGCCCCGCTGATGTCGGCCGCCAGCCCATTTTGTGCGACGACTTGCCTGTCTTTGAAGATTTCCTCGTACTTCTCATGGACGCCCTTCACGGTGTCCTTGTCCTGGCCTGCGTCCTTGAGTTCCTTGGCGTACTGACCGATCTCCTTGGCGGTGAGATCATAGGGGTGGACATGAAAGTGCCTGGCGTTGGGGGAAGTCTTTTTTGTGCAGGCTGAGCATTCGGCCCGCTCCGAGCCCCAGGTGAGTTCCTCCAGTTCGGCATTCTGGTATGTCTGGAGAAGGATTTTTCGCTGACCCAGAATGAGAGTCTCCGAATGACTGCCGCTACTCTTGTCCTTTTCCTTCCCGAACTTGCTGTACGCGTCCTTGGGGAAGCTGAGTGCCCCTATCATGAGCAGCCGCTTGTCGCCGTCCAGATTCTTGTACGCCCCTTGGGGCAGATAGTCCTTGAAATAGGTGGCATCCAACAGGCGTGCGACGACGAGCGGGCCGTTGCGCGCCGGTTCCCTTTTGACTATCTGGCGTATGTTGGAGTTTGTCAGGCCACTGGGATCGAGCAGAACAAAGGCGGCGTTCCGGTAGGCCGTGAACACGCGATCCCCTTGGAACGGCGCTCCGAGGAGACGAGTCGTGTACAGCAACCGCATGAGACGATCCCCGTTGTAGGGGAGTATTCCGTTCTCAGGAATGGACGACGAGGCGGTTATGGTCGAGGAAGGCGCTGATCTCGCATGGGAGGGACCAGCGCCCATGGCCGGCAAGAGAACTGTGAGTACGGCGGACAGCAGGCCCGCCAGTACACCTCGACGAAATCGATGTGGTCGAGTCATGACGCCGTGTCTCCTGCGTGTCCCGTGAGGCGCGAACGCCCGGCACGACGCCATCAGTCGGCCCGTACGAAGCTGAGCAGCACACCGGTGCCGAGCCACGGCTCGATTCCGCAGCACTTCCAGCCCGCGCCCTCGACGGCCTGGATCGCTTCGTCGACCCCGCGGTCCGCCCGCCTGACGGCCCGTTTCCCGTACACCGGCCGATTGAGGTAGAGCTGCACCGTGTGCGTCATCTCCCCCGCTTCCCGCGCCCTGCGGGCCTCTCGGGCCAGGCTCCACAGGTGGCGCCGCTTCATGCTCGTCATCTGGTACCTCCGTGTCGTCTTCGCGGGCCGGACCCGTGCCAGGTCCTCCCACTCGGCGTGATCGGCGACCGCGCACACCGCCGCGCTCCGGCTGGGCAGGTCGGTGGCGACCAGGACCTGACAGCCGTCGTGCCGCCGTGCCCAGGCGCTCCAGGCGCCCGCGCTGCCTTCCACCCGGCCGACGGCCGGGCCGCCGGCAACGCGGATCCGGCAGCCGCCGTCGTCCAGGCCGTACAGAACGAGGCCGCAGCGGCCCAGGAGCAGCGCAACCTCAGGGGTCATGGCTCCTCCGCGGATCTGGCGCGCGCGGCGCCGGGTTGCAGGCGACGCCGCCGGTGCCGCCCCCCGTACGGCACCGCGACCGCAGCGGTTCCTGCGCTGACTTGCCAACTGTGGTGCCCACCGCTGCAATAGCGATGAAGTTCTGATGATCCGTGATGACCCAGGGGGAGGGCCCGGATGAAATCGGGGGCGCCGGAGGACCTGCACATCGCGTTACTCGGCCCCGTGCAGGCATGGCGAGGCGACCGGGAGGCGCCGATCGGCCCGGCCCGCCGGCAGGCGGTGCTGGCGGCACTGGTGCTGCGCGGCGGCCGGCTGGTCAGCCACGAGCAACTGATCAACGGAGTGTGGGGCGACCAGCCGCCGCCGACGGGCCGGCGCGTCCTGCCGAGTTACGCATACGCGCTGCGGCGGGCCCTGGACGTGCCGGGTGCGGGGCAGGACAGATCGGTGATCCGCGTCGGACCGGGCGGCTACCGGTTTGCCGCACCGGTCCGCCTCGACACAGCACACCTCACCGAACTCTCCGCGGGGACAGGCCGGCTGCTCGCCGCCGGTGACACCCAGGGGGCGCTGGACACCGCCGATCAGGGCCTGCGCCTGTTCCGCGGGGAGCCGCTGGCGGGGCTGCCCGGGCCGTACGCGCTCGGGAAACGGCAGCGGCTGCTGATCGAGCGCCGGTCCTTGCAGCAACAGCGGCTGGAGTGTCTGCTGCAGCTCGGCCGCGGCAGCGAGGTCCTCGCGGAACTGGCCTCCCTGGAGGCCGCCCATCCGCTGGACGAATCGCTGATGGGCTTAAGGATCCGGGCGCTGTACGGCACCGGCCGGCATGGCGAGGCGCTCGCCGCGTACGAGGGGCTGCGGCGGCGGCTGCGAGACGAGTTGGGGGCCGCACCGTCCGCGGCGCTGCGGGACCTGCACGCGGCAGTGCTCCGTCACGACGGCACGGCCGTCCTCCGCGGCTCGGCCACCCCCGACGGGTCTGTCTTCCCGGACACAGCGCCCGCCTCGAAGGCCCCCGCGCCAGTTGCCTCGGGACGTCCCCGGTCATCGCTTCCTCCGGTGTCGGCGCAGACCCGGCCGCTTCGCACGGTGAACGAACTCCCCGGAAACGCCGGTAAGTTGATCGGCCGCGCCGCGGAGGTCGCCGCACTGACCGCGCCCGGCTCCGACGATGCCGTCACCGTCGCGACGGTGGACGGGCCTGCCGGGGTCGGGAAGACATCGCTGCTGGTGCACGCGGCCTGGACGCTCCGCCCCCAGCACCCGGACGGCGTCCTCTTCCTCGATCTGCGCACGCACCACTCACCGGCGGGCGACCGGCCCTTGACGAAGCGGCTGCTCCAGCGGCTGCTGCGCACGCTCGGCACGGCCGACGCGGACGTACCCCAGGACCGCGACGATCTGATCGCCGCATGGCGCGACGCCACCAGCGGGCTGCGGCTGCTGCTCGTTCTCGACGACGTGGGAAGCGCCGCGCAGGTGCGGCCACTGCTGCCTGCCGGTCCGGGCAGCCGCGTGCTGGTGGCGGGACGACGCAGGCTGACCGGACTGGACACGGACCGGTGCGTGACCCTGGAGCCCCTGCCGGCCACCGACTCGATCGGGCTGCTGCGCCGCCTGATCGGCGAGGCGCGCACCGACGCCGACCCCGAGGGGGTCGACGACCTGGCGCGGCTGTGCGGGGGCCTGCCGCTGGCCCTGCGGATCGCGGGAGCGCGGCTGCAGCACCGGCCGTCGTGGTCGCCGGCCCACCTGGCGGCGCGGATGGCGCGGGACGAGCGGCGACTGGGCGAGCTGAGCGCCGGGGACCGCAGCGTGGAGGCCGCCTTCCACATGTCCTACGAGCAGTTGAGTGAGGCCCGGCAGCGGGCGTTCCGGCTGTTGGGACATGCGCCGACGCCGGAGTTCGACGTGTGGACGCCGGCCGCGATGCTCGGGGTGGGTGTCGACGAGGCGGAGATCGTGCTGGAGGAGCTGTACGACGCGAGCCTGGTGCTGCAGCCGGGCCCGGGGCGGTACCGCCTCCACGACCTTGTGCGGGTCCACGCCCGGAAGCTGGCCGACGCCTTGCCCGAGGAGACGGCGCAGGCCCGCCGGCAGGCACTGGAGCTGTACGTCCAGGTGGGCCGGCTCACCAGTGACGACGGCCGGGCATCGGACGGGGATCCGCAGCGGTTCGACTCCGCGCGGGACGCGGCGCGGTGGCTGGACGAGGCGGGGGCGGACCTGGCGGACGTGCCGGGGTACGCGGCGGCGCACGGCGAGGACGTCCTGACGGTGCAGCTGGGTGTGGCGCTGCGGGACTACTTCCTGCACCACGATCGCTACGACGAGGGACGTACGGCGCTGACGACGGCGCTGCAAGCCGCGGAGCGGACCGGGGACCCCGCGCTGCGGGTCCTGGTGGCGGCGTCGCTCGGGCTGCTGGACTACCAACAGGGCCGGAACGCGCAGGGCGGAGACTGGTTCCGGCAGGCGCTGGAGTGCGCCCGCGAGAGCGGCGACGAGACGTTGGCGGCGCAGCCTCTGCTCGGTCTGGCCATCCAGGACTTCCTGCCGGGGCGGTACGACACGGTGGCGGCCACCATCGACGAGGTGCTGCCGGTCCTGGAACGGGCCGACGACGAGTGGGGGGTGTCGATGGCGCTGGCGATGCGGTCGATGAGCCGGTTCATGCGAGGCGACGTGCAATCAGCGTTTGCCGACGCGCGGGCGGCGCTCGCCGCGGCGGAGCGCAACGGCCGCCCGATACCGATCAGCCAGCGCCTGCTGTCCCTTGCGGACGGGCATGCGGCGCTCGGCGAACGGGCGGAGGCGCGGGCGGTGCTGCTGCGCGCTGAGGCACTGCTGCGGGAGGCCGGCGACCCGTTGCTGCTGGCGCTGACGCTGACCCGGCTGGGGTCGGTCGCGGAGGACCTCGCAGAGGCGGAACGCCACCACCGCCAGGCGCTGGCGCTGCACGCAGGCATCTCGCGGCGTTCGGAGCCGCACCGCACACGGCTCGAGATGGAGATCCGGCGCCGCCTGGGTGAGTCGTACGCGGCGGCGGGAGCGCGGGCGGGGGCACGACGGGAGTTCCGTACGGCACTGGCCGTGGAGCGAGCGGCGGAACACACGGAGCTGCAGGAGGCGTTGCGGGCTTCGCTGGCGGCGGTTGACGGGGAGTGAGCGGGCGCCACCGGCGGCCTCGGCGGCATGGGCGGCCTCGGCGGCACCGTTGGCCGACGGCTCTGGCTCAGGGCGTGAACCACCGGACAGGCCCTAGGGCCTGTGTGATGTCGTGATCAATCTTGCCGATCCGGATCCGCCTGGAAGGCGGATCCGGTAGGAAGACGATCGTGACGCGCAGGCAACTCACCGACGAACAGTGGAAGTTGATCGAGCCGTTCCTGCCGATAGGCGAGTACGGCCCATACCCCGAACGGCTGCGGGATCATTTCGAGGGGGTGATCTGGCGGTTCAGGACAGGCGCGCAGTGGCGTGACCTCCCGCAGCACGCTGAAGGACGCCCTCTACAGCTATGACGCGCTCGGCCGCCTTCATGCGCTCAGGCTCCAGCAGGAAAAGGTCCGTGAGGGTGACAGGGAGGCGTCCAAGGACGACATCGCAGCCTTTCTGCATCTCGGGCCACTGGGAACGGCCCTGTTGCCGTCCTCCAGGCCCCGCGCTCTTCTCATCGACGAGATCGACAAGGGCGATCTCGATCTTCCTGGTGATCTCCTCGACGTGCTGGAGCGTGGCGAGTTCCGCATCGACGAGCTGTTGCGGGAGGGGCAGGACAGCGTTCACGTGCGTATGTGGGGAACCGACGCGAAGCATCTCGTCGAGCGTGGACATGTGCAGTGCACGGAGTTCCCGTTCATCGTCATGACGAGCAACGGGGAGCAGGAGCTGCCCGCGCCGTTCCTGCGCCGATGCGTACGATTCACCATGCCGGGACCGACGTCCTCGCTGGTACGGGAAGTGGTACGTCGCCACCTGGATCTCGACGTTCCCGACTCCGGACCTCTCGCCGAACCATCAGAGCCGGGCCGCCGGCGGCGAACTCACCGCCATGCTTGAGGCGACCCTGCCCACCAAGCTGAGCCAGGGCCGAGCCGCCTCACGCGCGGCGGCCCGAGGCGTACCCAGCATGGAGGCGTTCGGTCGGATCCTGCCCCAGGTGGTTGAGGCCGCCGCCCAGCAATACCTGAGGCACGCGCGGGTCTATCCAGCCGCCGGCGGCAGCCACACCGAACGCCCCAGGATGCCCGGCCCGATGGGGGCTGAGTACTCCAGGACGGAGTACGTCACACCGGGCCTGCTCGGCCAGGCGCCCGATCCGGAGGACTCGGACGACAGCCAGTCGTGACGGGCACCTCGTCCCTGGCTCCCCGCCACCCCGTAACGACCGGGGGAGCGTGCCCTTCTTCGGCGGGTTCCGCCTTCGCCACGACCGCCCGCTGCGGCAGCCGCGGCCGTAGATGGGTGTTCGCGGCTCGCGGACGGCATCTATCAGAACCGCTGCCATCGGGCAAGTCCCGAATTTCCCCGTCACGAGATTCAGTGGCATGACGCGATTTCGACAGCCTGCCTTGAATGGAGACGTGACTTCGACAGACCTGGCGGTTCACCACTGACAGGCCGTCGTACAGCCCTTAAGCCTCTCCAGCAGAAATGATCTTTCCATGACCCACCGATCTCGAACGCAGCGCCTTCTGGTCCTTGCCGCCTCGACCACCTTGGCTGCAGCAGGCGTACTGCTTCCCACCAGCGCGTTCGCCGCCCCGTCAACGCCGCACACCGACACCGTAGCCACGATGCCCGCCGGGTACGGCGGTGACAGTTACCCCGGCATCACCGACACCACCGCAGAATGGGTGGAGACAACCGATTCCCCCAGTGGCATCACATTCAAGCTCCCCGGAAAGCCCACGGTCCAGAACGTCCCCGGCATGCCGGGCCCCTCTCGCGTCCACCACGTCGAGACCGCTGACGGGCTCCATGCCTTCGTCTTCGTCGTCGACGCACCCGGCGACCAGGAAATGCTCGATAAGTATCTTCAGGGGCTCGTTTCGGGCTACAACCAGCCACCTGGCGGGACCATCACCAGCACCAAAGGTCAGGAGACCACGGTTGATGGCCGCCCCGCCCTCGACGCGCGTCTGTCCGGCGAGGACGGCGGACCCGTGGTTGGTGAAACTCGCATCATCGCCGATGACACCCACGTCGTTCAGGTCGTGACCCTCGGTCCGAAGGCGGACGAGAAGGCCCTGAATGAGATGCACCAGCAGCTCCTCGCCAACATCCGCATCCCCTGACGCCACCCTTGAACAAGGGAGCTCGGGCAGGCTTTGGTGGAGACGGCCCGCCGGGACCGTGAAGGCCGTGGACGGACTTGAGGAACAGGTGACGCCGGCCGAGGAGGCCGCCCGGCGACTGGACGGGAAGGGCTACGCAAGGCTTGTGCGGCCGGTCGTGCGCCTGTATCCGGCAGCGTACGCGCGCATACGCTGGTGATGTCTCGCCGAACCGGAGCGGGTGCTATGAACGCAACCACGAACGGATCTTCCCTGCCATACCGGAAACGGTCGCCCCATCCGTTTGCCGGGCAGCCACGTGATCGTCGCGAGTCCCTGCTGAACCCGCGCAGTATCGCCGGGCGGGTGTTCATCGTCGAGATCCTGATCGTGGTTCTGCTGGTTGCGGCCGGGGTGACGTCCGTAGTACTTCAGGCGGCACGCGACGCGCTGGAGCAGGGGCGCCGAGAGTCGGTCGTCGCGGCTCAGGCATTCGCGCAGGCCCCGGGCGTGGTCGAGGCGCTGCGTAGCCGAAACCCGACGGCGGTGCTGCAGCCGCGCGCGGAAGCGGCTCGGAGAAGTGCGAGTGTGGACTTCATCGTTGTCATGGACACCAATGGGATTCGCTATACATACCCGTACCCGGAAGAGATCGGGAAGAGGTTCGTCGGCAGCATCCAACCGTCACTGGAAGGCCGCACCACCATCGAGGAGGCGGGAGGGCCGCCCCTGCCGGCGGGTCGGGGAACGGCCGTCCAGGCAGTGGTCCCGGTGACCGACGCCGGCGGCGAGGTCGTCGGCCTGGTGTCCGCCGGGATCACGGTCAAGAACGTGGCGGGACTGTGGATGCCCCAGCTGCCGATCACCTTGGGTGCCGGTGCGGTCGCGCTGGCGATGGCTGCCGGCGGGACAGCTCTGGTCACCCGGCGGCTGCAGCGGGAGACCCATGGCCTGGGCCCGGCAGAGATCACGCGCATGTACGAGCACCACGACGCGGTCCTGCACGCGGTGCGGGAAGGGGTGCTGATCACCGACGCCGACGGGCGGCTGCTCCTGGCCAACGATGAGGGGAAGCGGCTGCTGGGCCTGGCGGCGGACGCGGAGGGGCGGCATACGCGGGAGCTGGGTCTGCCGGGGGAGATCACGCGCATGCTGGCGTCGGGGGAGGCGGTCACGGACGAGGTGCACGTGGTCGAGGGCCGGTTGCTGGTGGTGAACAAGCGGCCCACGTTCCCGCACCAGGTCCAAGGGGGCAGCGTGGTCACGTTGCGGGACACCACGGAACTGGCGGTGGTGTCGGGGCGGGCAGAAGCGGCCCGGGAGCGGCTGGACCTGCTCTATCAGGCGGGGGTCCGGATCGGGACGAAGCTGGATGTGGTGCGTACGGCACAGGAGCTGGCTCAGGAAGTGGTGCCGCGCTTTGCCGACCTCGTCACGGTCGATCTGCTGGATGCGGTGCTGGAAGGCCATGAGCCGACGGCGGAGAAATGGCGGCATCTGAGGCGTGTGGCAATCAGCTGCGAGGAGCAGACTTTGCCGCTGTACCCGGTGGACGAAAAGATCACGCTTTCACCAGCGACGCCGCAGATGCGGGCGTTGGAGCGGGGGCTGGCGGTGCTGGAGGCGGACCTGCAGCAGGCGCGGGGGTGGCAGGAACAGGATCCGGATCGCACGCGCGGGGCACTGGAGCACGGGGTGCATTCGCTGGTGACCGTGCCGCTGCAGGCGCGGGGTGTGCCGCTGGGCGTGGCGAACTTCTACCGGATGGGGGATTCGCCCGTGTTCGAGCAGGAGGACCTCTCCTTTTCGGAGGAGTTGGCCGCGCGGGCGGCGGTGGCCATCGACAACGCGCGGCGGTTCACCCGCGAGCACACGATGGCGGTGAAGCTGCAGCGGAGTCTGCTGCCGCGGGGGCAGCCGGAGCAGGATGCACTGGAGGTGGCCTGGCGGTATCTGCCTGCGGAGGCAGGGGTGGGCGGGGACTGGTTCGATCTCATCGCGCTGCCGGGCGGGCGAGTGGCGCTGGTGATGGGCGACGTCGTCGGTCACGGACTGCACGCGGCGGTGACGATGGGGCGGCTGCGCACCGCGGTACAGAACATCTCCTCGCTGGACCTCCCCGTGGACGAGGCGCTCGGGTACTTGGACGACGTGGTCGTGCGTATGGACAGCGAGGAGAACACCGGCGAGGCCGCGGAAGGCCACGAGGGACCGGGGGTGACGGGAGCGACGTGTCTGTACGCGATCTACGACGCGATAACAGGAACATGCACAGCGGCCCGTGCCGGACACCCCGACCTGGTAGTGGTGCACCCCGACGGGACCGTCGCCGGTGCGGACGTGCCGGCCTCACCCCCGCTCGGACTGGGTGGCTACCCCTTCGAAACCCGTGAACTGCACCTGCCCGAGGACTCGCGACTGGTGCTGTACACCGACGGGCTGGTGGAGGACCGGACCCGCGACATCGAAGACGGGCTGATCGGACTGCGTCGCACGTTGTGGCGAGCCGGGGAACGCACACCTGAGGAGACCTGTCAGGCGGTGGTCGATGCGATGGTGCCGGCACACCCCTCCGATGACATCGCGCTGCTGGTTGCGCGTACCCGGGTGTTCCCGCCGCCGGGCGTGGCGGAGTGGGACGTACCGCCGGACCCTGCGGCGGTCGCCTTGGTGCGGGCGCACTGCAGGGAGAAGCTGCATGAGTGGAAGGAGGAAGAGATCGGGTTCAGCACGGAACTGATCATCAGCGAGTTGGTCACGAACGCGATCCGGTACGGATCACCTCCAATCAGGGTGCGACTTCTGCACGGGCGCTCTTTGACCTGCGAGGTGTCGGACGGCAGCAGTACCTCGCCACGTCTGCGCCGGGCGGCCACCACGGACGAGGGTGGGCGGGGGCTGTTCCTTGTGGCCCACCACGCTCAGCGATGGGGAACGCGGTACACGTCCGGTGGCAAGGTCATCTGGACGGAACAACCTCTTGGCAACGGCGCGTCCACCGCCAAGGTCAGCACACCGGCCGACGTTCTCCTTGAGCAGTTCGATGATCCCACCCTCTAACGATCGGACAGTGCTGCCCGCTCGCTCGGGCTGTCTGAACGCCACCGCAGGTCGTGGCCTTTCGTCGTCCTTTCGTCGGTAGCCCGAGATGGTTCCGCGAGGGCCGTGGATGAAATGGGGGCGTGCGGTGGGCCGTTCTGGCATGCGCCCCGGTAATGGCTCCACACCCGCTCTACGGGGGAGGGCGCCCGTCCGTGACGACGAGCCGGGAAGGGAAGAGCCCCGGCCGGCCGACAGGGGACGGCGGGCCGGGGCAGGTCCAGAGGTTCAGTGCTGGCCAGTGGGGCGGGCGCTGCCCGCCAGTTGGCCCTTGCGGGTGGCGCCGCCGCAGTCCTCGCACGAGACGACGACCGCGCCCTCATACACCAGAGCGCAGGTGTTGTGGCCCCGGCATTCCCGGCACGGGGTCCTCGCGAACCGCTGCTGCACGTGCGCGAATGCCTGGTTGACCTGCTCGGCGTTCATGGTCAGGTGGCCGCCTTGGCAGCCTGCTCCAGCTCCGCGTCGGTGGCCATGAAGTCATCGAACTCGCCGTCCCTGATGCCCTGCGCGAACTTCGTGAACTCGGCGCGGGTGAAGTACAGGACCGGGCTGCCGGGGTCCTTGTCGTCGGAGAGCGCCACCATGCGGGTGCCGTCCGGGACGTGGGGGTGGGGGTGGTCCTTCGCGTCAGGCGCTGCGGCGACGATGACGCAGTCCTTCAGGATGGGGTCGAGGTCGGTCCGGCTGGCCTTGCGCCAGTCCAGGCCCGTGGCGTTCAGGTTCTCGTACGCCATGGTGCTGCGTCCGTTGCTGATGGTTCCCACAGGTCTGCCTCTCTGGTAATTGCTCTGGTTGGGACTCGGCCCCGCACTCGGCCTGTCCAGGGTTGGGAGTGCGAGGACGGGGTCTTGCAAACCCGCCTCGGTCGGTTCATACGGTTCTGGCCGGGGCGGGCGTTCAGCGGGCGCGACTTTTGACTCGGTGCGGTCGCCACGGGTGGGCCTGCGCGGCCCGAACGGGTGCCTCTCGGCAGTTGATACGCGCGACCGTCCTTTCGACGGCGGGCGCGGTCACTGCGGTTCCGGGCCGCGGTTCGGCCAGCGAGCCGGTGTGTAGTGGTCCTCGTGGTCGCCCTTGTGTTCCGGGTCGCGGGTGCAGCGCGCACGGCCGCCCTGGCCGAGTGACGGTCACGGCTCCGGGCGAAATGGATATCTACCTTCGTGCCTTCGCCAGGCTCACCGAACTGGCCGTTTACGGGGCGGAGGCCCGGGCGCTGATCGTGAAGGCGGTCGAGGCCCTGCACTGACCCTGGACGCACGAAGGCGCCCCCTCCCGCGCACGCAGCGCGAGAGGGGGCAAGGCGTGTGGGCGTCAGCCCAGGATGTGGATCAGGTACCAGGTAGCTGAGCCCAGCCACTCGACAGCGAACACAGCACGGCCGGCAGGGGTGCGGACCCGGAACCATGCCCGTGTCCGATCTGAGAGTGTGTCTCCCTGGGGGCCGTTGCGCAGCGCATACACCTCGAACGCGGCCCCCGCAGTTAGGCGACCGCCCCATACCCAGTGAGCAGACGCCACATGGCCTCCACTCAGCGGCCAGTCATCCGGTAGAGGGACAGGAAGGCCCGCGACGGCCGCGAGCGCGGCGATCGACGGCAGCGGCCACCGGCCCTTCTCCCGCGCGCGCCCAGCCGGTTCTGGTCGGCGATGGCCTTGTCCGTCTGGTCACCCCGCTGCACCAGCAGCGCCAGTTGGCCGGGCTGCTCGGCGAGTCAGCGGACTTGGTAGGTGGCGGAGCCGTCCTTCTTCTCGAGCTTCCTGATGCTCGCCATGGCCGGGGGGACTGTGCGCCTCGCCAGGGAACCGTTGTTTGGCCACGGTTTGGCCAGATCTGGAAACACGATCGGCCTGCGACCTCTGTGCGAAGGTCACAGGCCGATCGCTCGGGAACGCAGTGCGGGACCGTAAACCGCACTGTGCGCCCTGGCACATGGAGCCGTGAAGCGGGGAAGCTCCGGCGTTGTTGCCGCCCGACGGTGCGAGGCTGGCGCGACAGGACGTTCGCGCCGCCGGGCGGAGTCTTGGTGTCTTCTGGCCCCGGATCCGACGGACGGAGTCCGGCGCAGCCTCCGAAGCCTGTGAGGCCCCCTGGGGCCGAGCAGTGCGAGGGCGGCGTGAGGGATGGGTCGTTTCGCGCCGCCGGGCGGAGTCTTTCGTGTCCCACAGTGGGGGTGCCCCGGGTCAGGGGGTCTCAGGGACCGCGGCGGGGCGATGGGCTCTCCGGCCGGCCCTTCCTTCAGGTCAAGAAGGGGGCCGGGCGGCCCGTACCACCGCACTGGCTCGCACGCCGCCGCGGTCCTCAAGCTGTCCTCACCGCTGACCACCCCTCATCCGGGCCGGCGGTTCGGACGGCGTACGGGAGGCAGACCTCCAGTCAACTCCCGTACGCGATCTGGGCGTTACCGGGAAGAGCTCAGTCCTCGCGCAGGGCGCGGACGGCCTCCTCGACGCGCTTGCCGTAGTCCGGGTCGGCGGCGTGGAAGTGGGCGAGGTTCTTCTCGATCACGTCGTCGCGGGAGACCTGGGACAGGCTGCCGGCGATGTTCGCGACCAGACGCTGCTTCTCCTCCTCCGACATCAGCCGGTACAGCTCACCGGCCTGGAAGAAGTCGTCGTCCTTGGAGTGCAGCGGGGCCTCGTGGGTGCCCGTCCAGCCGTGGACGGCCAGCGGGGCCGACAGGGCCGTGTCCGTCTGGGCCGGACCGGCGTACGAGTTGGGCTCGTAGTTCTTGTCGTGGCGCGAGCCGTTGCGGGTGGCCATGAAGCCGTCGCGGCCGTAGTTGTCCGCGCGCCCCCCGGAAACAGCCTTGGGCGCGTTCACCGGCAGCTGGGTGTGGTTCACACCGAGGCGGTAGCGGTGGGCGTCCGCGTAGGCGAACAGCCGGCCCTGAAGCATCTTGTCCGGCGAAGGGCCGATGCCCGGAACGAAGTTGTTCGGGGAGAACGCGGCCTGCTCGACCTCGGCGAAGACGTTGTCCGGGTTGCGGTCGAGGACCAGGCGGCCGACCCGCTGCAGCGGGTAGTCGCTGTGCGGCCACACCTTGGTCAGGTCGAACGGGTTGAACTTGCAGTCCGCCGCCTCGGCTGCCGGCATGATCTGCACGTACAGCGTCCAGGACGGGTTCACGCCGCGCTCGATAGCCTGCAGCAGGTCGGTCTGGTGGCTGTTGGCGTCCTTGCCCACGACCTCGGCGGCCTGCTCGGACGACAGGCTGCGGATGCCCTGGTTCGTCTTGAAGTGGTACTTGACGAAGAAGGCCTCGCCCTCGGCGTTGGTCCACTGGTAGGTGTGGGAGCCGTAGCCGTTCATGTGGCGGTACGAGGCGGGGATGCCGCGGTCACCCATCAGCCACGTCACCTGGTGCGTCGCCTCGGGGGCGTGCGCCCAGAAGTCCCAGACGTTGTCCGGTTCCTGCTTGCCCGTGAACGGGTCGCGCTTCTGGGAGTGGATGAAGTCGGGGAACTTGATGGGGTCCTTGATGAAGAACACCGGGGTGTTGTTGCCGACGAGGTCGTAGTTGCCCTCTTCGGTGTAGAACTTCAGCGCGAAGCCGCGCGGGTCGCGGACGGCGTCCGCGCCGCCGAGCGAGTCGGCCACGGTCGAGAAACGCAGGAACGTCTCGGTCCGCTTGCCCACCTCGGAGAGGAAGGCGGCCCTGGTGAAGCCGGTGACGTCGTCGGTCACCTCGAAGTAGCCGTAGGCGCCGGACCCGCGGGCGTGCACCACGCGCTCCGGAATGCGCTCGCGGTTGAACCGGGCGAGCTTCTCCAGCAGGTGCTGGTCCTGGAGGAGGAGCGGGCCACCGACGCCGGCGGTGGCGGAGTTCTGGTTGTCGGCGACCGGAGCGCCGGACTCGGTCGTAAGCACACGCTGCGTCATGGGTGGCGGGGGTGACCTTCCGTGCGGGAGCTGCTGAGAGTGCCTGGAGCGTAAATTCACTCCGGCGAAAACGTCAACAGTTTGTTGAAATGAACGTGATGGATCCGGGCCGTGGCTGCACTTGGGCGCGACAGGACAGGTGTCAGCGCAGCCACGGCCCGGATGTCGGGGGAGGCCTTCAGGCCTTGGGGGAGCCCTTGCGGGCTCAGGCGAATCAGGCGACCGGCCGGCCCGATAGGCGCTCGACGGCGCGCAGCAGGGCCGAGTGGTCCAGGCCGCCGTCGCCCTGCGCACGCAGGGACGCGACCAGCTGGGCGACCACGGCGCCGACCGGCAGCGCGGCACCGACATTGCGGGCGGCGTCGGTGACGATGCCCATGTCCTTGTGGTGCAGGTCGATGCGGAAGCCCGGCTTGAAGTCCCGGTTCAGGAAGTTGTCCTTCTTGCGGGTCAGGACCGTGGAGCCGGCCAGGCCGCCGTTCAGGACGTCCAGGGCGGCCTGGAGGTTCACGCCGGACTTCTCGAGGAAGACGACGGCCTCGGCGCAGGCCTGGATGTTGACGGCGACGATCAGCTGGTTGGCGGCCTTCACCGTCTGGCCGGAGCCGTGCGGGCCGCACAGGACGATGGTCTTGCCGAGGGCCTCCAGGATCGGGAGGGCCGCGTCGAAGTCGGCCTGCTCGCCACCCACCATGATCGACAGTACCGCCTCGATGGCGCCGGCCTCGCCGCCGGACACCGGGGCGTCGATGACGCGGATGCCCTTCTCGGCCGCGTTCTTGGCCAGGTCGACCGACGTCTGCGGGGTGATCGAGGACATGTCGATCAGCAGCGCGCCCTGCTTCGCGTTCTCCAGAATACCGTCAGGGCCGTACGAGATGGCCTCGACCTGCGGCGATGCGGGCACCATCGTGATGATCACGTCGGCGTCCTCGACGGCCTCGGCGATCGAGCCGGCGGCGGTACCGCCGGCCGCGGCCAGGCGGTCCAGCTTGTCCTGCTCCAGGGTGAAGCCGGTGACGGAGTAGCCCGCCTTGATCAGGTTCTCGGACATGGGGGAGCCCATGATGCCGAGGCCGATCCACGCGATCTTGGGGAGTGTGCTCATGGTGAGGGTGCCTCTCGAAAACTGGTGGTACGGGAAGAAGTCAGCGGGCGGCGCGCGCGTCGGCGGGCAGCCAGTCGAAGGACTCGGCGCTCGGGCGGTCGCCGGCCTTGTACTCCAGGCCGACCCAGCCGTCGTAACCGGCCTTCTTCAGCTCGTCGAGGAGCTGTTCCAGCGGCAGTGAGCCGGTGCCCGGCGCGCCGCGGCCCGGGTTGTCGGCGATCTGCACGTGGCCGGTCCTGTCCGCGTAGGCCTCGATGACCTGGCTGACGTCCTCGCCGTTCATCGACAGGTGGTAGATGTCGAGCAGGAACTTGGCGTTGCCGAGACCGGTCGCCGCGTTGACCTTGTCCACGACCTCGATCGCGGAGGGCGCGCTCACCAGCGGGTAGAGCGGGGACTCCGGCTTGTTCAGGGTCTCGATCAGGAGGATCGCGCCGACCCGGTCGGCCGCACGGGCCGCCAGGACCAGGTTCTCCAGGGCGAGCTCGTCCTGGACGGCGGGGTCGACGCCCTCGACGCGGTTGCCGTACAGCGCGTTGAGCGCCTTGCAGCCGACCGAGGCGGCGAAGTCCGCCGCGACGTCGATGTTGGCGCGGAAGCGCTCCGACTCCTCACCGGGTACGGAGAGGGCGCCGCGGTCGGGACCGGGAAGCTGCCCGGCGTAGAAGTTCAGGCCCACCAGCTGGGTGCCGGCGTCCTCCAGGGCCTTCTTCAGCGCGTCGAGCTCGCTCTGGTCGGGCGTGGGGGTCTCGATCCAGGGCCACCACAGCTCGACCGCCGTGAAGCCGGCCGCGGCGGCGGCCGCGGGACGCTCCAGGAGCGGGAGTTCCGTGAAGAGGATCGACAGGTTCACATCGAAGCGCTGGTCCGTGACTGCGCCTTCTGAGAAGCGGGCCATGAGGGGCGGCGCTCCTTCCGTATTGCGGAAGTTTGTTTCTGCTTAATGGAAGATTGCCTGGGGTGGGGGAGTGCTGTCAAGAGCGGTCCACGAAAAGGCCTGCGGAAAGGCGTGCGAAAGGCGTGCGAAAGGGCATGCAAAAGGGCGCCTCCCGAGCGTGCGACAAGAGACCGTGTCCGGCCTTCTCTCGTCGCGGCCCGGGGAGGCGCCATGGCATTCCCGCTGCGGACTGCAGCGCGTCTACAGCGCGTCTACGGCGCTCACCTTCCACCCACCGGAAGTCAGCGTGAGCTCCATCCGCACCCGGTTCAGGTCGACGCGCGGTCCCTCGACCTGAGTGCTCCGCGTCACCTGGTTCACGAAGAGGAGCACGACGGCCTTGTCCGGCGAGGCCGACACCACCGAGGCCGCGGGATCACCACCGCCCGGCGGTGTCACCACCGTGGCCGTGACCACCCCCTGGTACTTCTTCGCGGTCGGCGCCACCACCGTGGTGGTCGTCCTGCGGTACTCGTCACGGAAGGATCCGGTGAGATGGCCGCGAGCCGCGGCGAAGTCCCGGTCCAGGTGTCGGTGGTCGTACGACAGGACCACGGGAGCCGCCTTCCGCGCGGCCGCCAGCGCCTGGACCCGCGCCTGGTCCGTCCGCCTGCCGTCCAGATACCGCGGGCCGAGCACGGCGACGGCGATCAGGCCCGCCAGGGTCAGCACGGCGAGCACGGCGCCGACCCGCCCGCGCCGCCGACCGCGCGCCTGGCCGGCGGCGTCCTCCTCCGGCTCTTCCGGCTCTTCCGGCTCTTCCGGCTCCTTCCGCTCTTCCAGCCCTTCCGGCTCCGCCGTGGCCGCAGCCACCCGCGGCGCGGCCGACTCCGGCTCCTCCCAGTCCGGTGCCTCCCAGTCCGGCTCGGCCGAGTCCGGCTCCTGGTCCTCCGCGCGCAGGGTGCGTCCGGCCACCACCCCGAGCGGGTCCGGCCCCTTCCCGGGGGCGTCCTCGCCCGGAACGGCCCGCTCGGCGCGCTTGGCAGCCGCTCGGGCGGCCGCGGTCATGGAGCGGCGGGCGGGGGAGCCGACGACCCGGCCCCGGGTGCTCGTGTTCGCCACGGGTTCTCTCCTTACTGGTCGTCCTGCGGGACGGGCACGGTCAGCCGACGAACTCGACGTCGGACGTCAGCCAGCGACCGCCCTCGAGCACGAGGTCGAGCTGGAGCCGGTAGGTACGGGACTGGCCCTCCGGCGCGGCGGTGTTGGTCACCTTGCTGTCGGCGACGACCAGGACGCGTGCGGTGCGCTCGTCGGCCCGGGTGATGCCGGCTTCGAGCACCCGTCCCTCGGAGACCGACTTGTTCGCGGCGACCAGCTTGGTCAGCTCCGCGGTCTGTGCCGCGAACTGCTCCTTGAAGTCGCCGGCGGCACCCTTCAGCACGTTCCCGCTGTCCCGCCCGTAGTGCCGGTAGTCGAGCGAAGTGAAGTTCAGCGCCGACTGGCGGGCCGCGGCCAGAATGTCCTGGTGCCGCTGCTCCTCGACGCGCTGCTCGTACACCTGGAGGCCCAGCCACACCGACAGGGCTGCCGTCACGGCGGTCGCCACCGCGAGTGCCGCGGGCATCGCCCTGCCGCGCCGGGCGGCCTCCGCCGCCCCGGCGCCCAGGCGGCGCAGCCGCCGTATCACCTGCGCGAGGGGCCCCGCGCTCATGCCATCGGTCCCACGAGCAGCCATTGCCACGAGTCCTTTCCGAACACGCTCTGTTCACCGCCCGTCGAGCCGATCTCGACGAGCGTTCCGTCCGGTCCGGCTGCCGCGCCGGTCTCCGGGTCGTACGGGGTGATGTAGGCGGCCGGGTCCGTGCCGCCGGAACCCGGGCGCACCGACGCACCCGGGACGTTCTGTGCGCCGCGGACCGAGGTGGGACCGCCCCGCGGGGCCGAGCAGTGCGCTCCGGTGTTCGCCGGCCGCTCGCTCGTGTCCGCCGGGTCGCGCCGCTGCGTCCCGTACCCCTGTCGGCACGCCGGCGGATCGTCGGCGTTGACGACCATGCCGAAGTGGGTGGTGCCGTCGCCCGGGATCACGGTGTAGCTGCCCGACACCACCACGGGGAAGGTGACCAGGGCCTGTTCCACACCGGGCAGCCGCGCCACCGTGATCTGGCCGCCGCTGATGAGATTCCCCAGCAGCACGGGCATGTGGGGCCGGGTGGCCGTCAGCAGCGAGGTGACCTCCTGGGCGGCGGGCGCGCCCGAGCCGATCAGCCTGCGGATGTCTCCGTCACTGGCCTTCATCTCGGCGGTGAAGGCCGCCAGGTCACGGGAGAAGGACTTGATGGCCGAGCCCTTGTCGGCCTGTGTCTTGAGGACCTTCCTGGAGTCCTCGATCAGCGCGATCGTCTGCGGCAGCGAGTCGGATGCCGACTCGACCAGTGCGTTGCCCGAGTCCACCAGTCGGCTCAGCTCCGGCCCGGTACCGGCGAACGCCTTGCCGAGTTCGTCGACCGTGATCCGCAGATCTTCCTTGCCCACGGAGTTCACCAGCCGGTCCAGGCTGAGGATGATGTCGGAGTTGGGCAGCGGCACCCGCGTGTCGCGGCGGGCGATGGTGCTGCCGTCCTGCAGGTAGGGGCCACCGACGGCTCGCGGCTGCAGATCGACGTACTGCTCACCGACGGCCGAACGGTTCGCCACCACCGCCACGGTGTCCGCCGGGATGCGCGTCCCGTCCTCGATCTCCAGCGCCACCGAGACCCCGTCCGCGCCCGTGAGCCGCAGCTCCCCGACCCGGCCCACCGGCACCCCGCGATAGGTGACCTCGGCGCCGCGGAAGATGCCCCCGGAGTCGGCGAGGTCGGCCCGCACGGTGTATCCCCGGTCGAGGAGGGCGTCGGCCAGCCCGGTGTACTGGGCGCCGACATACGACACACCGACGGCGGTCACGGTGGCGAAGGCGAGCAACTGGGCCTTGACCGTACGTGTGATCACGGTTGCATCCCCTTCAGCATGAGGTCCGCGAGGGCGAGATCGACCCCGGCCGGAAAGTCGTCCCCGGTCCCTTCTCCGTACGACGCATAACTGCTGGTGCACACCGGCGGGCAGAGCGGAACGTCGCCGCCCGGCGGAGCCGAGGGGCTGCCGGGTGCGTCGGGCGACTCCGGCAGCGCCGTGGGCCGTGGGGCCCCCGGAAGCGAGGGGACTTCAGGAACCCCGGGGACACCGGGGACATCCGGAAGCCCGGGCTTCCCCGGTTCTGCCGGCTTCTTGCCGGGTTCGTCGCCGAGGTTGCCGTAGAGACTCGCCAGATCGAGATCTGCGGTGATCTTGAGATTGACGTAGTCACCGTGGATCGCATCCACGACGTTGCGCGGGAACGGATACGTCGTCAGCAGTTCCAGGGAGTTGGGCAGATCGGTGCCCGCCTTGTTCAGCTGTTCCAGGATCGGCCGCAGACTCTTCAAATTGGCGACCGTGTCGTCCCGTGACGCGTTGATGACCTTCGTGCCGGTCGTGCTGAGTTTCGACAGCGACGTGAGCATGGCGGTCAGCTTGCGCCGCTGGTCGGCCAGCACCTTCAGCGCGGGCGGCACGGTGTCGACGGCCTGGGCGATCGTCTTCTTCTCCTGCGCGAGCCGCTTGGCGAGCCGGTCGATGCCGTTCAGCGCGCGGACGATCTCCTTGCGCTGGCTGTCGAGGCCGCCGATGAAGGTGTCCAGCTCCGTCAGCAGGGACTTGACCCGGTTCTCCCGGCCTTCCAGGGCCTTGTTGAGCTCTGTCGTGATCGTCTTGAGCTGGGCCACCCCGCCGCCGTTGAGCAGTGCGGAGAGTGCGGACAGCACTTCTTCGATCTCCGGGTTGCGGCCGCTGCGGGAGAGCGGGATCCTGGCGCCGTCCTTGAGCCTGCCGACCGGGGCCGCGTCCACGGGGGCGGCCAGGGCCACGTACTTCTCGCCGAGCATGCTGGTCTGCCGCAGCTCGGCGATCGCATTGCCGGGCAGCTTCACCGAGTCCGAGATACGTAGCCGCACCCGGGCGTGCCAGCCGTCCAGCTCCACCTTCTCGACCGCGCCCACCGTGACGTTGTTGACCTTCACCGCGGACTGCGGCACCAGGTCGAGGACGTCCCTGAACTCGACCGTGACCCGGTAGGCGTTGCCGTCGGCCGCCGCGCCGCCGGGCAGCCCGACGTCGTACAGACCGTTGAACTCACAGCCCGTCAGCAGCAGCGAACCGGCCGCCGCCCACACCGCCGTGCTTCTGCGCAGTGCGCTCATGCGCGGGCCTCCAGGATTCCGCCCAGCGTCCGGTCGACCGAGCCGGTCCCGGCGACGGGCTGGGTGCCGCCCGGCCGGAGTTCCGGCAGGGAGTCGAACAGTTTCTGCAGGTCCTGGCAGTCCGCGGGCTTCGCCTCCCCGGTCGTCCTGAGCATCGAGCAGAGCAGCGCGGCCGGATCCTGCGGGTGGTCCGGATTGTTGCGGGTGTCGAGGGTCCCGGAGGGCGGGTTGTACGCGTTCTGCAGATTCGACAGCCCGGCCGGCGCGACCTCCAGCAGCTCCGCGAGCGCGGCGCGCTGCGTGACCAGCACCTTGGTGACCTTGCTCAGCCCTTCCACATTCGACGTCAGCGACTTCTTGTTGTTCTTCACGAAGTCGGACACATCGGCGAGCGCCACCCCCAGATGCCGCAGTGCGGCCGCGAGGTCCTTGCGCTCCCCGGCGAGCTGTTCGGCCACCTTCGCCAGGCTGTCGTTGAACGACCGGACATTCTTGTCGTCGGCGGCCAGCGCCGCCGTGAACACCTGAAGATTACGGATGGTGGAGAACAGGTCCTGCCTGCCGTCGGACAGAGTGGTCACGGCGAGGGAGAGGTCCTCGACCGTCTGGTGCATCTGCACACCCTGTCCTTCGAGGTTGTCCGCGCTCACGCTCAGCAGCCGGGAGAGCGAGCCGTCCTTGTTGGCGCCGCGCGGACCCAGCGCCTCCGACGTCGTGTGCAGACTGGCGAAGATGCGGTCCAGCTCGACCGGTACGGCCGTGCGCTTCTCCGGGATGACATCGCCGCTCCGCATCACCGCTCCGCCCCGGTACACCGGCAGCAGCTGTACGTAACGGTCGCTGACCACCGAGGAGTTGATGATCGCCGCCTTGGCCTGGGCGGGGACCTTCTGCCCGGCGTCGTACTCGAGCACCACCCGCACCCGGCGGCCCTCCGGGGTGATCTCCTTGACCTCACCGATCCGGACGCCCAGAACCCGTACGTCGGAACCGGGATAGATGCCGACCGTCCGCGGGAAGTACGCCGTGACCTCGACCGGTTCCGGCTCGGGCCAGAGCACCACGGCGCCCGCGGCGACGACCACCGGAGCGGTGATGAGCGCCGTCCGGCGCAGCAGACGCGTACGCAAAAGGCGCATGTTCAGCAGGCGCGATTTCACGACGAACCTCCCGTCCGCGGGACCACCGGAGTGGCGACCATGTTCTGGATGTAGCTGTCGAACCAGCGGCCGTTGCCGAGGGTGTTGGTGAAGACCCGCACATAGGGGGCGAGCAGCCTGACGCTGCGGTCGAGCGCGGACTGATTGCGTTCGAGCATGCTGACGACCTGGTTCAGGCCCTCGAGCGCCGGTCCGATCTCCTTGCTGTTGTCCTTGACCAGGCCGGACAGCTGAACCCCGAGCGCGGCCGAGCTCTTGAGCAGTGCGTGGATCGCCGCCCGCCGCCGGGAGATCTCCTTGAACAGCTCGTCGCCGGCCTTGATCATCGTGGAGAACTCGCCGGATCGCTCGGCGAGCACACCGCTGACCCCGTTGGCGTGATCGAGGAGTTCACGCAGCGCCTGGTCGCGGGAGGCGACCGTACGGGAGATCTTCGACAGGCCCTTGATGGACGCCCGTACCTCGGCGGGGGAGTCCTCGAAGGTGGTGGAGATGGTGTCCATGGCCGTGGCCAGCCGCTCGGTGTCGACCTTCTCCGTCGTGGTGGTGAGATCGCTGAAGGCCGCCACGACGTCGTAGGCGGGTGTCGTCCGGTTCAGCGGGATCTCGCTGCCCGGCTCCAGCTGCCCCGGCCCCTTCGGCTCCAGCGAAAGGAACTTCGCACCCAGGATCGTCTTGACGCGGATGGCCGCGCCCGTCCTGGTCCCGAAGGCCGGGTCACCCTTGATCCGGAAGACCACCTTGACGTGGTCTCCGTCCAGCTCCACCTCGTCGACCTTGCCGACCTTCACCCCGGCGATGCGGACCTCGTCGCCGGGCTTGAGACCGCCCGCCTCCGAGAACGCCGCACTGTAGGTCTCTCCGTCGCCGATCAGCGGCAGGCTGTCGGCGTTGAACGCGGCGGCGGTCAGCAGCGCGAGCGTGGTGAGGCCGACCGCCCCGATCACCACGGGGTTCCGCTCGCGGAACGGCACCATACGTCCCTTCATGCGCCCTTTCATGCGCACCTCGCCCGGGCGACATGGAGCTCGGGAGTGAGCACCTCTTTGGTCTTCGGCAGCACGATGCGGCCGTCGAAGTCGCAGAGGTAGAAGTTGAACCAGGAGCCGTACGAGGCGGTCCCCGTCAACTTGTTGAGCTTGTTCGGCAGCCGCTTCAGCACGCCCTCCACCGTCTTCTCGTTGTCGTTCAGCGTCTTGGTGAGGTCCCCCAGCTCGGCGATGTCGTCCTTGAGCGGCGGACGGGCGTCTTCCAGCAGGCCCGAGGTGGCCTCCGTCAGGTCGGCGATGTTGACCAGCGAGTCCCCGATGGGCTTGCGGTCGGCGGACAGCCCGGAGATCACCCGCTGCAACTGCTTGATGAGTCCGGAGAAGCGGGCGCCGCGCTTGTCCAGGGTCGCCAGCACCGTGTTGAGGTTGTCGACCACGGAACCGATCAGCTCGTCGCGGTCGGCGAGCGTGGTGGTCAGCGAAGCCGTGTGCGCGAGCAGGCTGTTCACCGTTCCGCCCTCGCCCTGGAGCGTCTTGATGATCTCGGTGGCGAGCTGGTTCACGTCCTTCGGGCTGAGCGCGGCGAACAGCGGCTTGAACCCGTTCAGCAGCGCGTTCAGATCGAGCGCGGGCTGCGTACGGGACAGCGGGATCCGCCCGCCGGGCGGCAGCTTCGTGCCGTCGCCCGCGCCCTCCGTCAGTGCGATGTACCGCGAGCCGACCAGGTTGCGGTAGCGGATGACGGCGCCGGTGCTGGTGAGCAGCGGGCGGTCCTGGGCGACGGTGAAGGTGACCTCCGCCAGGGTCCGGTCCTTGATCCGGATGTCCTGCACCTCGCCGACCCGCACGCCGGCGACCCGGATGTCGTCGCCCTCCTCCAGGCTGGTGACATCGCTGAAGAGCGCGCGGTAGGTGTGCTCGGGAGTGGAGGAGATGTTGACGATGGTGGCCGCGAGCAGCGTGGTCGCGAGCACCGTCACCACCGCGAAGAGGATGAACTTGATCAGCGGCGACGCGGCCTCCCCGGCGCGCTTGAGCCGTACGAACCTCATGCGACGCTCACCGCCGTTCCGCGGGCCATCGGACCGAACAGCAGCGTGGCCACCGCGGGCACCTCATCGGCCGGCACGCCCATGACGGGCGCCACGAGCGAGCCGACGGCTCGCTGCTCGGCCTCGGTGGCGGACACCTGGGACACCGGGGACCCGCCCGACGACACCCTGTGCGTACCGTCGTTGAGTTTGATGTCCGGTGCCGGGACCCGCGGATGGGGCAGACCGTGGCAGTCGGGTCCCGAGCGCTCCCCATAGCGCGGCTCCTCACCGGGCCGGTACCCGGGCCGCGCGCGGACGATTTCGAGGGTGATACGCATCTTTCCGCCTCTGAAGGTCTGTTCCGCCGCGGCCTCCTGCCTCACCAGGCCTTCGAGGAGGCAGGGGTACTCCGGCGCGTAGCGGGCGAACAGCGCCAGCGTGGGGCGGGAGACCCGGCCCAGGGCGATGAGCCGCTCGCCGTTGTCGTCCAGGAACGCGTCCGCGGTCCCCGCGACGGTGGTCGTCGAGGTGAACAGCTCGGCCAGCTGATCCTGCTTCTCGACGATGGTGCGGCTCGTGGTGAGCGTGTTGCGCAGGATCCTCATCAGATCGGGTGCGGCATCCCCGTACACCTCGGCCACGTCCGCGAACCGCGAGATGTTCTCCTTGATCGACGGCATATGCGGGTTGAGCCGGTGCAGATAGTCCTCGACACGGGTGAGATTGGCACCGATCCGGTCGCCGCGGCCTTCCAGCGCGGTGGAGAACGCTGACAGCGTGGCGTTGACCTCGGACGGCTGTACCGTACGCAGCAGCGGCAGCAGGTCGTTCATCAGCTGCTGTACCTCGATGCCGACCCTGGTGCGGTCCTGGGTGATGACGTCTCCGGCGCGGATGGATCGCGGCGAAGGGCTACGAGGGGCCACCAGATCGACGTACTTCTCCCCGAACAGCGTCTTGGGCAGCAGACGGGCCTGTACGTCGGACGGGATACGGGAGACGTGCTCCGGATCGAGAGCGAGGTCGAGTGTGGCCTTCTCACCATCGGCCCGCACCTCGCGCACCTCGCCGACCAGCAGCCCGCGAAGCTTGACGTCGGCCTGCGGTTCCAGCTGGTTGCCGAGGGTGTCGGCCTCCAGCGTGACCCGTACGACGGACGTGAACACCTTCTGGTACACGGCCACGGAGAGCGACAGCAGCAATGCGAGAACGGCGATGAAGACGATGCCGTAGATCCGCAGTCGAACGTGCATCGGCCCTACCCCGCAATCCGTACGGTCGTGCTGGCGCCCCAGATCGCCAGGCTGAGGAAGAAGTCCAGGACGTTGATTGCGACGATCGAGGTACGCACCGCACGGCCGACCGCGACCCCGACACCGGCCGGGCCGCCGCTCGCGTAGTAGCCGTAGTAGCAGTGCACCAGGATGATCACGACGGCGAAGACGATCACCTTGCCGAAGGACCACAGCACATCGACCGGCGGCAGGTACTGCTGGAAGTAGTGGTCGTACGTGCCGGCCGACTGCCCGTAGTAGCCGGTGGTGATGGTCCGGGCGGCGAAGTACGAGGACAGCAGCCCGACCACGTACAGCGGGATCACGGCGACGAAACCGGCGATCATCCGCGTGGTCACGAGGAACGGCAGCGAGGGAACGCCCATCACCTCCAGGGCATCGGTCTCCTCACTGATCCGCATCGCGCCCAGCTGAGCGGTGAACCCGGCTCCGACCGTCGCGGACAGCGCGAGCCCCGCCACCAGCGGTGCGATCTCGCGGGTGTTGAAGTACGCCGACAGGAACGCGACGAAGTTGGAGGTGCCCAGCTGATTGAGCGCCGCGTACCCCTGCAGTCCCACCTCGGTGCCGGTGAAGAACGAGAGGAAGGCGATCACGCCGACGGTGCCGCCGACGACGGCCAGCGCGCCGCGGCCGAAGCTCACCTCGGCCAGCAGCCGCAGGACCTCCTTCTTGTAGCGGCGCAGGGTGCGGCCGGTCCAGGCCAGTGAGCGCCCGTAGAAGGACAGTTGGGTTCCCAGCTCCTCCAGTGAGCGGAGCGGGCGCCCCACGAAACGGTTGATCAGCGCCACGCTCAGCCCCTCTGCGGAACGACTTGGAAGTACACGGCGGTCATCACGAAGTTCGTCACGAACAGCAACATGAAGGTGATCACGACCGACTGGTTCACCGCGTCGCCGACGCCTTTCGGCCCGCCCTTGGCGGTCAGCCCCTTGTACGAGGCGACGATGGCGGCGATCGCGCCGAACACCAGGGCCTTCAGCTCCGCCGCCCACAGATCGGACAGCTGGGCGAGGGTGGTGAAGGAGGCCAGATACGCGCCGGGCGTGCCGTTCTGAAGGACGACGTTGAAGAAGTAGCCACCGGCTACTCCGACCACCGACACCAGGCCGTTGAGCAGCACCGCGACCACCATCGAGGCCAGCACCCGGGGTACGACGAGCCGGTGGATCGGATCGATGCCCAGCACCTGCATCGCGTCGATCTCCTCGCGGATCTTGCGCGCTCCGAGGTCCGCGCAGATCGCTGTGCCGCCCGCCCCGGCGATCAGCAGCGCGGTCACGATCGGCGAGGCCTCCCGCAGAACCGCGAGCACCGAGGCCGCGCCCGAGAACGACTGGGCGCCGAGCTGCCGTGTCAGGCTGCCGATCTGCAGCGCGATGACCGCCCCGAAGGGGATGGAGACCAGTGCGGTGGGCAGGATCGTGACGCTCGCGATGAACCAGGCCTGCTGGATGAACTCCCTGACCTGGAACGGCCGCCGGGGAAGCGTCCTGATGACGTCCAGGGCCATCGCGAACAGGCTGCCCGAATGCCGGAGCGCGCCGACAGGGGAGAAGCTCATGCGTCCGCCACCTCCTTGCGGTTGTGCAGTTCCGCCTCGCGTCGCGCGATCGCCCGCCAGCGCGGCGGCCGGAGGATTCCGTTGCTCGGCAGCAGACGAGGAGTCAACTCGTCGCCGACCTCCGGGCCGGGCCGCTTCGACGCGCCGAGCCGCGCCAGCTCCTGCTCGACCTGGGCGGCGTCCTTCTCCTCCGCCATGCCGATCGGCCCCTGCATCCGGCCGTTCAGGAACTGCCGTACGACCGGCTCGTCGCTGGTCAGCAGCTGTTCGCGGGGCCCGAACATCACCAGTTCGCGCCGGAAGAGCAGGCCGATGTTGTCCGGGACCTGGCGGGCCGAGGCGATGTCGTGCGTGACGATCAGGAACGTCGCGTTGATCTGCGCGTTGAGATCGACGATCAGCTGGTTGAGGTAGGCCACCCGCACCGGGTCGAGACCCGAGTCCGGCTCGTCGAAGAGAATGATCTCCGGATCGAGCACCAGGGCTCGCGCCAGCCCGGCCCGCTTGCGCATACCGCCGGATATCTCGCCGGGCAGCTTCTCCTCGGCCCCGATCAGTCCGACCATGTCCATCTTCTCGAGGACGATCCGCCGGATCTCGCTCTCCCCTTTCCGGGTGTGCTCGCGCAACGGGAAGGCGATGTTGTCGTACAGATTCATCGACCCGAACAGCGCGCCGTCCTGGAAGAGGACGCCGAACAGCTTCCGGACCTCGTACAGGTCGTGCTCACGGAGCCTGGTGATGTCCCTGTCCGCGATCCTGATCGACCCGCGGTCGGGCCTGAGGAGCCCGACGAGGGTCTTGAGGAACACCGACTTGCCCGTGCCGGACGGGCCGAGCATGACCGAGATCTCCCCGGCGGGCAGCGTCAGTGACACGTCCTGCCAGATGACCTGGTGGCCGAAGGACTTGGTCAGCCCTTCCACACAGATCTCGACACCCATCCGGTTCACCCTTCAGCCGTTGAGCAGCTCCGACACCTGCTCTACGGGGGAGTGCGGACCGTCCGTCGCGACGAAGTCCGAGATTTTTAACGAGCGCGCAATCAGCGGTGCATGTGGGTGTGCGGGGTCCGGGCCGGGGGCCCCGGCGCCCCGGCGTGTCGGCAGGCGACCAGGGCGCAGGTGCCGGTGGGCGGTCGGCTGGGCGTGCGCGACCCGGTGAGCGCCGGGGGTGGGCGCCGGAGCTCTGGTGGTGCGATCGGCAGGGTTTCCTGCCCGCGCGTCGCGGGCCCCGGGCGTTGCACGGCCTGCGGTGCTGCGGACGGCGACATGCCGCGGGCGCGGACGACGGTGTGCTGGGCCATCGGTCCCGGCGCGCCGTCGGGTGCTGCCCGAGGCCAGCGCTTCGGGGTCCAGCGGCGAAGCCCCTGGTTACGGGAAGGGGCGGGGTGGGGGAAAGAGGCGGCGCGTCAGGGCGCGGGGGCTTCGGCAGGGAGCCCGGCGGAGGCGTCCGGCACGTCCACGGGAAGGGACGGCGTTGCGGTCACCGACAACTCAGGCGCGTCCGGGACGTCAGGGATAGCCGGGATAGCCGGGACAGCCGGGACGGTCGCGCTCGGCAGCGGCGGCAGTGAGGCGGCCGGGATGCCCGGCACGTCCGGCACCTCCGGCACATCGGGAACGGCCGGGGTGGACAGCGCCGGCAGTGGCGGAAGCGAGACCTCCGGCAGGAGCGGTGGCACCGGCGCCCGGCCGCCGGTCACGCCCGGCGCAGGTGTCGCCGAAGGGGCGGCCGCGGTCGGCGGCCGCGTCCCGGCGCTGTCGGCCGTCCGTACGTCCGCGGCCTGAGAAGCGGGGGGCGAGGCCGGGGGCCGATCGCCGCCGCCGTCATGGGCGTACGGCAGTACGAAACCCGCGACGGCCAGGGTCGCCGCCGTCCCGGCCATGGCCACCACCTGCGCGTTCCCCACCGTCCGCGGACGGCCGCGCCCCAGCAGCCACAGAACGAGCCCAAGGGTGGCGGCCAGCGAATTGCGCAGCGTCCGCCGGGCCCTCGCCAGCAGCGACTCGACCGTCCGGTAGCTCAGCCCCATCTTCCGGGCGACCTGCCCGACGTCGAGGTCCTCGGACTTCAGCCAGAGCGCCTCCGCCTGCCGCGCGGGCAGTTCCCCGCTCCGGCGGGCCAGCCACTTCGCCTCGGCCCGGTCGCACACCACCTCGTCGACGGGCGCCGGGCTGGGCGCGATCAGCGTCGGACTGGTGCGCACCTCGGCCTCACGGTTGACCTGCCGGTACCGGTCGACGCACAGCCGCATCGTCACCGTCGTCAGCCAGGCGCCCAGCCGCTCGTCGTCGAGGTGCGGGTTCTCCGCGGCGCGCAGCATCGCCTCGTGCACGGCGTCCTCGGCGTCCTCCACGCTCATGGAGCGGCGGCGGGCCACCTTGAGCAGCTGCTCGCGGTGGCTCCACGCACGCTGCCACCGGTCCCTGGACGTGTCCTCCTTCGGACCGTCCGAATACGAGGCATGCATGTCCGCCGCCATGAGGGCCCCTTCGCGCTCACCCGCCGATCCCGTGCCGCCCGGCGGGAACGCGACATTACCGCCCGGTATCCGGAGTTGTGGAGGGGGCGGCCGTCATCGAGTCCTTACCGTTGCCGACCAGCGGATCAGCTGTGGGCAGGACGTCGCCGCCGGGCACCTCGACGCTCGTTGTGGGCACCGGCAGTACGGGCTCCGCCGGCTCCTCGGCCCCGTCCGCCGGCCGGGTCTTCGACGGCGAGGGTGAGGGGGACGGCGTACCGGCCCCGCCGCCGCCCGTCGGTCGGGTCTTCGACGCCGAGGGCGACGGTTCCGTGTGCTCCGGACGGGACGCCTCGGGCTGCGGCCGGACCGCGTCCCCGGCCGCGCCGCCGAGCTGGTCCGGCACCACCCGGTGCCCTTCGAGGAAGTACGCGAACCACGCCCTGACCGTCCTCAGATACGCCTGGGAGTGGTTGTAGCCGAGGATCGCGCGGTCCAGCTCGTACGGGTCGGACAGATCCCGCCCGCCCGCGCACAGATAGCGGCCCGCGGCGAGAGCCGCGTCGTAGATGTTGTTCGGATCGCTCCGGCCGTCGCCGTTTCCGTCGGCTCCCCAGACGGCCCAGGTCGACGGGATGAACTGCATCGGGCCGACCGCGCGGTCGTACGCGCTGTCCGCGTCGTACGCCCCGCCGTCCGTGTCGCCGATGAGGGCGAACCCCTTGCCGTCCAGCCGGGGCCCCAGGATCGGCCTCAGGGTCGTACCGTCCGGGCTCACCCGGCCGCCGCGCGCCTGCCCGGACTCCACCTGGCCGATCGCGGCCAGCAGCTGCCAGCGCAGATTGCAGCCCGGGGCGCTGCGCGCGAGCTCCTCCTCTGCCTGCCGGTACGCGGCGAAGACCGTGGCCGGCAGCGCGCCGGCCGTCACGGCGGATTCGTCCGAGGAGCGGCCGGTGTCCGTTGTGGCCCCGGCCCGCGGCCGCAGCGGCGGGAGCGCCGTGCGATACGGGGAGTTTCCCGAGACGCTCGGCTCGGGCGCGGCCGGAGCCTCCTCCGTCCGACCGGACGCGAGCGCACCCGGTGCCTGCGAGGCGGTCAGCACCGCCATGGCCGCCATCGCGGCAAACGTTCCCTTGACACCCCTGCGCCCATGCCCTGTCATGACGCGTACCCCTCCCTGTCCCGCTGCCGCACCGGAGATGAGGGCCGATGCAGCTTCCTTCACAGGCTCTACGCGGGAAGGACGCCGATCCGTCGCACGGATCCGAACAACGCGACGAAGCGGTGGACCGACGGCCACGGCGGACTTTGCGGGGGCCGCCCGGCGGAGCGCGGCACAGGCGGGCTCAGGGCCTGTCCGGTGGATCTTGCTGGGCTCGCGACGCCCTGCGACTCCGTCTCCTGCGTTGTCGTCAGTCGGCAGGGCTCCGCCATGACTTCTTCCTCCGCCTTGGATCCGAAGCCGCATGACGCCGCTCACTCACCCAGCCTGATCCACCGGACAGGCCCTAACGTGGGGGGCATGCTGCGATTGCGAGTGGAGTTCACCACCGAACCCTTCGACCTGGACGAAGCCCCGGCCCATGCGCTGGTGGCACGCGAGGTCATCCAGGCTGCCGATCTGGACGCCGTGGACGTCGGACCGTTCGGCAACACGGCGGAGGGCGCGGCGGACGCGGTGCTCACCGCGGTCGACTCGCTGCTGCGCCAGGCTCTGGGCGCGGGCGCCACTCGGGTCTCGTTGCAGGTCAATGTGATCGGGGAGGAGGAGAAGTGACCGAGCCGGGAGAGCACCCCCTGATCACCGCGGTCAAGCCGCTGGTGGACGCCATGGGCGCCGAGATGCTGCTGCCCGAGCAGGCCGGGCGCGACGACGTGGTCCTGGCCTGGGAGGGTGTCGAGGTGGTTGCCGTACGGCTGCCGCAGCTCTCCGAATCGCTGGACCACATTCTGGTCGCGCTGGAACGCCGCCACGGCATGCCGCTGTCCGCGCTGGACCGCAAGACCAAGCAGTCGGTCGTCCGGCTCCTGGAGGCACGCGGTGCCTTCTCGGTGCGGCATGGGGTGGAGACGGTGGCGAGTGCCCTTGGTGTCAGCCGCTTCACTGTGTACAACTACCTGAACAGGGAAAACGCGGCGAAGAGTGAGTAGAGGCTGACTCCGCGTACACGGCCGCCGTCCATATGTCGGGACGGCGGCTTTTATGGCAACGAAGTTTCAACAAAGTGTTGACGGGGTGTTGAGGGAAGGCGTTAGCTATCCGCAGCCCGTCCGACGCACCTTGCAAAACAGCCACGGAGGCTCCCGTGACTTCGACTTCCGTACCGGGCCTCGCCCGGTTCAACACCTCGGCGGACAGCGAGGCCCAGGCCGCGCTGCACGAGGTGTGTGCCAGCTCGGCGTGGGGAAGCAAACTGCTCGCCCAGCGCCCGTACGCCACTGTGGACGCCCTCTTCGCCGCCAGCGACGCCGCCATGGCCGAGCTGACCGCCGCTGATCTGGCCGAAGCGATGGCAGGGCACCCGCCGATCGGCCGGCCGAAGCCCGGTGACCCGACCTCCTCCCGCGAACAGAGCGGAATGGCCGGCGCCTCCGAGGGCCTCAAGGCCGAGATGCTCGAACTGAACCTGGCCTACCAGGACAAGTTCGGCCACGTCTTCCTGATCTGCGCCACCGGCCGGACCGGTGAGCAGATGAGGGACGCCGTCCGCGAGCGGATCGACAACTCGCCCGAGCAGGAGCGGGAAATCGTCCGCACCGAGCTGGGCAAGATCAACCGCATCCGGCTGAGCCGTCTCGTAGAGGAAGAGAGCGCATGAGTACGCAAACCACGGCGTCGGTGTCCACGCACATCCTGGACACCAGCATCGGCCGGCCCGCCGAGGGCGTCGTCATCCGCCTGTCGGCCCGTGGGTCCGCCCGCGACGGCTCCGGCGCGGAGTGGGTGGCACTCGGCGGATCCGCGACCGACGCGGACGGGCGCTGCAAGAACCTGCCGGCGCTGCCGGAGGGCACCACCCATGTACGACTGGACTTCGAGACCGAGCCCTATTTTCTCGAAGTCGCGAAAAAGCAAGCCGATGCGCAGCAGGACGCCCCCGCGAATCGGGACAGCGGTGCGTTCTTCCCGGAGGTGGCGATCACGTTCGCCGTCGAACCGGGCGAGCACTACCACGTACCGCTGCTGCTCAACCCGTTCGGCTACTCCGTTTACCGAGGGAGCTAGCAGACATGCCCACGATTCTGGGACAGAACCAGTACGGCAAGGCTGAGAACCGTGTCGTCAAGATCACGCGGGACGGCGACACCCACCACATCAAGGACCTGAACGTCTCGGTCGCCCTCTCCGGCGAGATGGCCGAGGTCCACTACTCCGGCTCGAACGCCAACTGCCTGCCGACGGACACCACCAAGAACACGGTGTACGCGTTCGCCAAGGAGTACGGCATCGAGTCCGCCGAGCAGTTCGGCATCCACCTCGCCCGTCACTTCGTGACCTCGCAGGAGCCGATCCACCGGGCACGTATCCGCATCGAGGAGTACGCCTGGGAGCGCATCGCGACCTCCGACGCCAACTCGAAGTTCATCGGCGCCGACGAGGTCAAGCACTCCTTCGTCCGCAAGGGCCAGGAGACCCGGGTCACCCAGATCACCTACGACGGTGACTCGTGGGAGGTCATCTCCGGCCTCAAGGACCTGGTCGTGATGAACTCGACGAACTCCGAGTTCTGGGGCTACGTCAAGGACAAGTACACGACGCTCCAGGAGGCGTACGACCGCATCCTCGCCACCCAGGTGTCCGGTCGCTGGCGGTTCAACTGGACCGACGACGAGCAGCGCATGCCGAACTGGGAGAAGTCCTACGAGCAGGTCAAGAAGCACATGCTCCAGGCCTTCGCGGAGACGTACTCCCTCTCGCTGCAGCAGACGCTGTACCAGATGGGCTCGCGGATCATCAACAACCGCTCGGAGATCGACGAGGTCCGCTTCTCCCTGCCGAACAAGCACCACTTCCTCGTCGACCTGGAGCCCTTCGGGCTCAAGAACGACAACGAGGTCTACTTCGCCGCCGACCGCCCCTACGGCCTGATCGAGGCCACGATCCTTCGGGACGGCGTCGAGCCGCGGATCCCCGTCGACATGACCAACCTCTGACGCGGGACCGACCATGGCCCCGCCCGCCCCTGACCTGGGCGGGGCCGTACCGGACAGGAGGGAACAGGTGGTTTCCTTGACACGTGTACGCAACGCGGGAGCGCCCGCGGCGGTCCTGCTCGACCTGTCCTTCCACCGTCCTTGCACCCTCTCGGCACCCACAGCCGCGCGGCTGTGGCACTCAAATCCTCCCAGGGTCCTGCCGTGCCCACACCGCCACTGAAAGACAAAGGACGCACCGCCATGGCAGCACCGGCAGCAGCCCCGCGCATCGTCATCGAGAACTGTGCGATCGCGACCGTGGACGCCGACGACACCGAGTACGCCTCGGGCCACATCGTCGTCGCCGGCAACCGGATCGAGTCGATCGGCGCGGGCAAGGCCCCCGAGAACCTGGAGAACGTGGTCCGCCGCATCGACGGCACCGGCCACCTGGTCACCCCGGGCCTGGTCAACACGCACCACCACTTCTACCAGTGGATCACCCGTGGTCTGGCCACCGACCACAACCTCTTCAACTGGCTGGTCGCGCTGTACCCGACGTGGGCGCGCATCGACGAGCAGATGGCGTACTCCGCCGCCCAGGGCTCGCTCGCGATGATGGCCCGCGGCGGCGTCACCACCGCCATGGACCACCACTACGTCTTCCCGAAGGACTCCGGTGACCTGTCCGGCGCGATCATCCGCGCCGCGTCCGAGACGGGCGTCCGCTTCACCCTCGCCCGCGGCTCCATGGACCGCAGCGAGAAGGACGGCGGCCTGCCCCCGGACTTCGCCGTCGAGACCACCGAGGGCGCGCTCGCCGCCACCGAGGAGACCGTCAAGAAGCACCACGACGCCTCCTTCGACGCGATGACCCAGGTCGCCGTCGCCCCCTGCTCGCCCTTCTCCGTCTCCACCGAACTGCTCAGGCAGGGCGCCGAGCTCGCCCGCCGGCTCGGCGTGCGGATGCACACCCACGGCTCGGAGACCGTGGAGGAGGAGAAGTTCTGCCACGAGCTCTTCGGCATGGGCCCGACCGACTACTTCGAGTCGACCGGCTGGCTCGGCGAGGACGTGTGGATGGCCCACTGCGTCCACATGAACGACTCCGACATCGAGGCCTTCGCCCGTACGAAGACCGGCGTCGCCCACTGCCCGTCCTCCAACGCCCGCCTCGCCGCCGGAATCGCCCGCGTACCGGACATGCTCGCCGCCGGTGTGCCGGTCGGCCTGGGTGTCGACGGCACCGCCTCCAACGAGTCGGGTGAGCTGCACACCGAGCTGCGCAACGCCCTGCTGATCAACCGCCTCAGCACCGTGCACCGCGAGCGTGCGCTCAACGCACGCCAGGCCCTGCGTCTCGGTACGTACGGTGGCGCCCAGGTACTGGGCCGCGCCTCGCAGATCGGGTCGCTGGAGCCCGGCAAGCTCGCCGACCTGGTGCTCTGGAAGCTGGACACCCTGGCCCACTCCTCCATCGCCGACCCGGTGACCGCCCTCGTCTTCGGCGCGGCGGCCCCGGTCACCCTCTCCCTCGTCAACGGCAGGCCGGTCGTCGAGGACAGCCGCCTGCTGCACGTCGACGAGGACGCCATCGCCCGCTCCACGCGGGACGAGGCCCAGCGCCTCGCGCGGATCGCTGCGCAGGCCTAGGGGGTGTCTTGTGGATCAGACCACGCGAGCGCGGCAAGATCCGCAAGACACCCCCTGACCCCCGGTAGTCCGGCGGAGGGGGACGGCCCTCGGCCGGCAGCCATGGACCCGAGCGGGGCCCGTGGCAGTCGTCACCGGGGGGTGCGTGCGCCAAAGGTACGCACCCCCCGGGGACGGTGAATCGAGTCGGCATCCCACCGGCATCTCTTTCTTGGGCGCACGCATCACCCCGCATCACCCGCACCACCTCCCTGACACCCACGTCTGAGCCGACGTGTCAAACGACCGGAGGAACCGCTGTGGCAGCCAAGCCCAGGTTTCACAACGACGCAGATGCCGCACCCGACGACCAGAAGCATCCGGTCGACGCGACACTCCCGCCCTTCAAGATGGTCACCAGCGGTCTGCAGCATGTGGCCGCCATGTACGCGGGGGTGGTGGCCCCGCCGATGATCGTGGGTCCCGCCGTCGGCCTCAGCGCCAAGGACACCGCGTTCCTGATGGGCGCCAGTCTCTTCACCGCGGGCATAGCGACCCTGCTCCAGACCCTCGGGTTCTGGAAGGTCGGCGCCCGCCTCCCGTTCGTCAACGGCGTCTCGTTCGCCGGAGTGACCCCGATGATCGCCATCGGCAAGGACCGTGGCTACGACGGCATCGCCGTCGTGTTCGGCGCGATCATCGTCGCGAGTGTGCTGGGCTTCGTCCTGACCCCGTACTTCTCCAAACTCGTACGGTTCTTTCCGCCCGTCGTCACCGGCACCGTCATCACCCTGATCGGTGTCTCCCTGCTTCCCGTCGCCTTCCGCTGGGCCCAGGGCGGCAACGCGGCGGCACCGGACTTCGGCTCGATGAAGAACATCGGCATGGCGGCCCTCACCTTGGTGATCGTGCTCGCGCTGAGGAAGCTGCTGCGCGGCTTCCTGCAGCAGATCGCCATCCTGCTCGGCCTGGTGGCCGGCACGCTCATCGCGATCCCGATGGGCATGACGAGCTTCGAGGCCATGCGCAACGCGGACCTGGTCGGCTTCCCGGCCCCGTTCCACTTCGGCGCCCCGCAGTTCGAGATCGCCGCGATCATCTCCATGTGCATCGTGATGCTCGTCTGCATGACCGAGTCCACCGCCGACATGCTCGCCCTCGGCAAGATCGTGGACCGGCCCGCCGATGAGCGGATCATCGAGGGCGGACTGCGCGCCGACACCCTCGGCAGCGCGATCAGCCCGCTCTTCAACGGCTTCATGTGCAGTGCGTTCGCCCAGAACATCGGCCTGGTCGCCATGACGAAGGTGCGCAGCCGCTTCGTCGTCGCGGCCGGGGGCGGCATCCTGATCCTGCTCGGTCTGTGCCCGGTCGCCGCCTCCGTCATCGCCCTCGTCCCCCTGCCGGTCCTCGGCGGCGCGGGCATCGTCCTCTTCGGCTCGGTCGCCGCGAGCGGAATCCAGACCCTGGCCACCGCCGCGCTGGAGAAGGGCGAGAACGCACTGATCGTGGCGGCCGCCGTGGGCATCGGGCTGATCCCGATCGCGGCGCCGGAGTTCTACCACGCCTTCCCCAAGGATCTGCTGGTGGTGCTCGACTCGGGTATCTCCATGGGGTGCGTGGTGGCGATCGTGCTGAACCTGGCCTTCAACCACCTGGGCACCAAGGCCCGTTCGCCCGAGACGCAGGCGGAGTCGGAGCCGGAGCCGGTACCGGTTCACTGACGCGCGTACGGCGACGGCGTTGTACGACGCCGTCGCCGTACGGCCTTGTTCAGTCGATGTGGAAGCTCTCGCCGTAGACCTTCCAGTCCAGCGGCGTGTTCAGGTTCAGATTGCGCTTGTTGAGGAAGACCCGCTGCGCGGTGTCCACGCGGCTGGTGTCCTCATGGGCCTCTTCCTGCTTCATCGCCCAGACACGGGCGTCGAGGAAGGCGTGGAGGTACGTGACCTCGTCACCGCCCTGAGCCGGCGGCCTGGCCTTGGTCAGGGCCCGCTTGCGGATGTTGCTGAAGCTGGTGCTGTCGCCGCCGTCGCCGTGCATGACGATGGCGTCGTAGTAGATGAACTGGCCCAGGACGCCGATGCCGTCGCTCTTGCCGCGCTTGACCGCCGGGTTGAAGTAGACCCGGTCGCGCTCGTCGTTCTGGGCCTTCTTGAACTCGGCGTCCCGGGCGGCCCTCTTCCAGTCCCGGGTGAAGTCCGGATCGAGGCCCTCGTGCGAGTCGGTGCCGTCGACCCTGCGCAGAGCGGGGAGGTACGGGGCGAGGACGTTGTCAGGCTTGCGGTCGGTGTAGAGCTCGACCAGATCGAGCATGTCGCCCGTGCCGGAGCAGAATCCGATGATGCCGGCCGTGTAGCCCCGGCCGTCGCCGATGTCCTCGATGTACTTGTACTGGGCCTTCCAGTCCAGCGAGGAGTTCTCCGCGCTGGACACCAGCTTCATGGCGATTTCCTTCTTCGCCGGGTCGTCGAGCCCGGTGGCACGTACGTCCTGCGCCGCACCTGCCGTGCCCGGCAGAGCCGTGACAGCGAGCCCGAGCAGGGCGGTGGCGAGGACCGTACGTCGTGCGATGGTGCTTCGGTGGGGGGCGTGCACCTGTGACCTCCAAGGGGAGTTCATCGCTTCGGTGTTCTCGGTGTTCTCGGTGTTCTCGGTGTTCTCGGTGTTCTCGGTGTTTCTCTCGGTGTGCTGGGTGGGCTGGGTGTTGCTGCTGCTCCAGTGCTCCGGTGTTCCCCTGCTTTGTTAGGAAGCTTTCCTATCAGAGCATCGGGAGGCCCGTACACCCCTGCCGTACGGCGGAATTCGGCCGTACTCGACGGACGGTTCCCGCTGGGGGACGGGCCAATTCCGACGCCCTGAGAAGGGCTGCCGGGAGCGGGAGTTCAGTCCAGGTTTCAGCCAAGGAGTTCGAACGAGGAGGTCTGCCGCGGGAGCTCGGCCCAGGAGCCCGGCGCTGCCCGCCGGCTCCTGGCGCGGCTGCCCGTCGAGGCGGTGGCGCTCGAATCGAGGAGCGCCGGTGGACCTGCCAGGGGGAGGGCCGCTCCGGCCACACTCCACGGAAGAAACCGCTAGGGCGCGATGCGAAAATAACGCCGTCCGCCCGGAGGGCGGGGCCCGCGGCGTCTGGTGCGTGCGATCGCAAGGCGATGGGGGCACCTCCCAGGCGCAGCTCTGGGGGAGATCATCCTCGTACTGGACGTACGTGGATGACTCCGACAACGCAGCGTGGGGGCACCTCCCGTGCCCGAAGGGCTACGGGGGAGTGCGTGCCAGGCGTCGCGTGCCAGGCGGGACTTTCACAACACGCCCAGGGCCGACCGCAGGGTCACGCCGTACCGACTGCGCAGCCGTCGTGCCTCCCACACCGAGAGGGCGGTCACCGACAGCGGACCGCCGAGCAGGAAGGTGTAGAGCACCTCCGGTGGCGCCGCCACGTCGGCGTCGTCGAAGAGCTGAAGGGCGAAGAGCGACCACACCAGCAGCGGGGAGAGCAGGGCCGGCAGCAGCTCGTGGACGTCCGCGGTCCGGAAACAGGAGTTCAGTCCGTTGACGGCGGCCACCAGTGTGAAGCCCGCCGCCGCGAGGAGGACGACGGCGCAGACCACGGCCGCCGCGACGAACAGCAGCGCGATCACAAGGCCGCTGATCAGCGTGCCGGCGGTGTCGCCGAACAGGCCGAAGAAGAAGTCGTGCCGGCCCACGTCCGAGGTCGTGACGATGTCGCCGCCCAGCGCGGCCGTCATCAGCCAGCAGACGCCCGCTCCCAGAGGTATCGCGGCCAGCGCGCGCAGCGGGCCGCCGACGCGGCTTGCGTACATGCGGCCGAGAGGCGGCCGGGCCGAGAAGACAAAGGCGCCGACGCCGATGATTCCGGCCACCAGCACGATGACGCAGCCGATGACCAGCTCCTCCAGCTTGCCGAGGACGAACTCCTCACGACCCTTGCGCAACGGGTAGGAGAGGAGCAGCCATGCCATGGCCACCAGGCCCAGCGCCGTGCGGCCGTGCTGCAGTCGGGTGATGACCGGGTCGTGAATGCGGTCGGGGCGGGAGGGGCGCGTCAGTACGGCAGCCGTCGCGAGAGGACTGGGCATCGTGCGTATGCGAGTGATCAGACGCTGACGGGTGGTCAACGTGGCCAACTGGGTCCCCCGGAACGTATTCATGTGTGTCGCTGTGCGCTCGGCTCGGCAACAGCCGCCCGTCACCTTAGCCGATCATGTTCGCGTCACGGCCGGCCGGCTGTATGCGGCGCCGAGGGCGATGCCGAGCGGCAGGCGCCCACGTCGGCTCAGGCCACCCCGGGCGTCCAGTCCGGTCGCCGTCCGCTGAGCCCGATGACCCGGTCGAGCAGCGGTGCGTCATCCGGTACCGGTACGACCGGGCCGAACATGCCGCCGCGGCCCGGGTCGTCCGCGGCCGGGGCCATCAGGGCGTACGACACCTGGAGGCCGGCCTCGTCCGGGGCGTAGTCCTGGCCCGTGGCGCGGGCCAGGTCCCAGCCGTGGACGAGGAGCTCGTTGAGGGCGACCCGGCCCGCGATCGCGGCCGGGAAGGTGATCCCACCGGCCTGGGTGTCGCCGTCCCAGGCGCCGGGCTCGCGCCAGGCCGTCACGAGCTCCTCCAGAACGCGCGGCAGCTTCGTACGCCAGTCGTCGTCCAGAACCCACTCGACCGTGCCCGGGTCGGTGCCGGTCGTCGGGCCGAAGTCCTTGCGCGCGGCATCGCGGAACGCCACGGACAGCCCCACCACATGGGCGAGCAGTTCCCGTACGGCGTACTTCGGACAGGGGGTCGGGTCCCCGAGCCGGGCGTCGTCGATGCCCCGCGTGATCCGGTCCACGCCCGCGGCGACCGGTCCCAGGTCCGGGGCGCTCGTCGTGTTCATCTTGTTCCTCTCGTTCGTTCCCATGACTGGCAGACCTTCGCGTGCGCGCAAACTCATCGCCGGCCGCTCCGCCGTCCGGCATACGACCAGTGACCAGAGGTTTCCTCCGATCGGGCTATCCGCTCGCGCCAGGGCGGGCAGCGCCCCGCGGTCGCCCGTACGCTCCCCGGGTGACGCGTACGACTGCCCTGAACACCGGCCTCGACGACTTCCTCGCCTGGGCGCGGACGGAGCGGGGAGCCGCTCTGCCCGTACGCCCTGCGGACGCCGTGCTCGCCCTGCTCGCCCTGCGCGGTGCGGACCGGAGGGCGGGCGTGCCCGAACCGACGCCGGAGCTGCTGCGGCGCGTGCTCCATGAGGACGTACCGCTGCTGCTGTGGGCCGCCCCGCCCGAGCTCGCCGCAGTCCGCGACGTCCTCGCTGCTCTCGCGGACTACGTTCGCGCGGCGGGCCGGCTCAATGCCAAGCGCCATGCCCGCTTGCTGGCGGCCGTCGACGAGGCCCTGCCGGAGTTCGAACGGGCGATGTCAGACCCGCGGAACCTCACCTGGCACCGCTGGTACGCGTCACTGCTGCGGGCGGACGGTGTCGATGCCGACGATGCCGACGCCGTCCGGACCTGGCTCGCCGCGCTGGACGCCGCACCGCGTGCCGACCGCCCGGAACTCCCCGATCCGCTGCACCGCTCCGACGTCACGGCGTGCACGTTCGCGTCCCGCGTCCGGCTGACCGAGGCGCTGCTTGCCGCATTCGCCCACGACATGGAACGACCGCCACCGGCCGGGCCCCTGCTGCCCGCCACCCCCGCCCTCTCGGCCGACCGGCCGGAAGAGGCGCTCACGGCCGAGCTGGAGAACCTCGCGGCCGCCCTGACCGACCACTGGACCGCCGAGGGGCTCAGCGCCGCGCTGGCGGGGCCGTACGAGGGTCTGGCCCCCGGCCCGGAGGCGCTGCCCCATGTCGTCCTGGCCGACCGTTTCCTCGACGAGCATCTCGACTACTACGGCGACTCCGCCGTCCCGCTGCCGCCGCCGTCCGCACTGCCCGCCCCCGACGAGATCAAGGCACTGCTGCACGCCGCCCCGCTGCCCGCGTCGCTCGCCTCGGGCGCCGACGAGGTGCGCGACCTCGCCGAACAGTGCGGACTCCCCGGCCCGGCCACCGCCGTCTGGACCGGTGGAACCCCGCAGGAACTGACCGAACTCGGCGCGGACATCCTGGCCGTGACCGTCGATCGCATCGCCGCCGGCCCCGGCCCGGGCGAGGAGCTGCGCGGGGAGCCGGGCGAGGAGCCCGGCGAGGTGTACGCCCTCGACGCGGCGCACGTGCTCTACGCGCTGTACGAGCGCGGCTGCACTCCCGACTCCGTGGCGCGGAAGGCCTCCGACCACGCCGACTGGAAGATCTCCCCGGAGCTGGAGGACGCCCCCGTCCCGGTCCCGGACACCGCGCCCGCCGCGTACACGACGCCGCCGCTCGACGAACTCGCGGCCCTCCTCGGCCTGCCCGAGCTGACCGAGGCCGACCGCTCGGAGCTGGAAGAACACGCCCGCGCCCTGGTCGGCGTCGTCGACCAACTGGCCGGCACCGGCTGCGTGTTCCGTACCGGCGACGCGTACGGCCTCACCCCGCTCGGCAGCGCCGTCGTGCGCCACGTCCTGGCCGTGGGCCATGTCGCGGCGCCCGACGACCGGTCCGTCGTCGCCTGGGACGCCGCGCAGACCGTCGCGGCCGTCCAGTACTGGCCCCCGGCGATCGCCGCCGCGGCCCTGTCCTCGTGGACCACGGCCCGCGGCGCCACGGACGCGCCCTGGGGCGAACTGCTGGCCGCCGTCTCGGCCGGTTCCCCCGGCCTGTCCCTGTCCGCGCTCTTTGCCGCGCTCGACCTCGCCGGCATCCCCGCGAGCGTCCTCCGCCCGGCCCTCACCGACCCGGCCACCGGCGCCCACGCCCGCCTCGTCCTCCTCAACCGAGGGGAACCCGCCTCGGAGGACATGGTCCCCCTCAGCGCCCGGGCGGCACTGCTCCTGGAAGACCTGGACCTCCACTGGAGCGAGGACATGCGCGCCTCCGTCGCCTCCGCAGCCGAGGAACGCAAGCCCGAGGCGCCCCCGGCGGCCCTCCTCGACGCCTTCGACGAAGCCGCCTCCACCTGGCCGGGCGGCGCAGCGTCCCTCATTCCGGCCCTGGCCACCACCGACCCGTCGCTGTCCCTCCGCGTCCTGGAGGGCCTGCGCGACCGTCACCCGGACAGCGTGGTCCGGGACTTGGCGGCGCACGCCGCGAAGACCGTGAGGACGGCGGGGCGGGGGAGGACGCGCCGATAATTCGCAGGTCGGAATCCCACCTCGTCCCGTAACGTGCCGGACCGGGCCCGAAGAGCCTGAATCGTCTGAACGGGAGAGCCGGCGGTGCATCGACCACGTATCTGCCCGCGCATGGCCGGCTCTCGATCCGGGCCATGCCGAAGCCGCGAACCGTGAGCTGGTCCGCCTGCGGGACGGGCGCGGACCACAGCCGCGCGCTACCCCGAGCGACCGCCTTGAGCGATCGCCGCCCCACAGCAGGTCGGCGGTGTGCTGTCGTATCCATTCCATGAACTCCGCAGGGAATGAAGGCCGGTGACGGCCTGTAGCGATCAGGGAGCGAACCATGCGTGTAGGCGTCTACCTCGCACACCCACGGCCGGGCAGCTTCAACCACGCTCTGTTCGACGCCGTGGTGCACGAGCTGCACGGGCGAGGGGCCCAGGTCGTCGCGCACGACCTCTGTGCCGAGGGCTTCGTCCCGCTCCTGTCCGCCGAGGAGACGGACACGGTCCGGCCGGCATCCCTCGCGCACGACCCGCACCTGGCTCTGCACCGGGCCGAGGTGGCCACCCTCGACGCCATGGTGTTCGTCCACCCGAACTGGTGGGGCATGCCGCCGGCCGTCCTCACGGGTTGGGTTCAGCGCGTGTTCGTGCCGGGTGTTGCCTACAAGCTCGGGACCGCGGACGGGGAGCCGGCCGGGCTCCTGAAGGCGGGCCGGGCGCTCGTGCTGAACACCTCGGACACGCCCGCCGAGCGTGAGGAGAGCGAATTCGGTGACCCGCTGCAGGCGGTCTGGTCGGCATGCGTGCTGCCGTACACAGGAGTTGCCGACGTCCGCCGGGTCGTCTTCCGTACCGTCACCGACTCGACCGATGAGCAGCGCGCGCTCTGGCTGCACCAGGCACGCCAGGAGGCCGCCGCGCTCACGGTGTGACCGCCACCGGTGGTCAACCGCGCACGCTCGGGTGCGCGCGGGCTCTTGCCGGGCGTGACCGACTGTGCCATACAGGTCTGGACCATTGCTCCGTCGGACGGAGGCAGTCCGGTGCAACGCCCCCTGCGATTCCTCCTGTTGATGTGCGCGGCGGCGCTGCTGCTCGCCGCCTGTGGTGGTGAGCAGCAGGCGAAGGACACCCGCAGCCCGTCCGCGCCGGGCGGTGTCACGGCACAGGCCGGCAGCTCCACTTCCGTACACGTCATGTGGGAACGGTCCGCCGATGACCGCGGCGTCACCACGTACGAAGTCTTCCGCACCGGCACCAAGGTGAAATCCGTCCCCGCCACCAAGCACATGATCGACGTCGACGGTCTGACGCCGTCCACCGCGTACACCTTCACGGTCCGCGCCCTCGACGCCGCCGGCAACGCCTCGCCGCACAGCGCGTCGATCCCCGTGACGACCCTCGCCCCGGCAGCCGAGGACAGCCGCCCCCCGAGCACCCCCGGCCTCCCCAAGGGGAGGGTTGAGGGAGCCCGCTCGGTCATCCTGACCTGGGGTGCGTCCAGCGACGACACGGCCGTCACGTCGTACGACATCTACCAGGCCGACTCCCGCATCCACACCGTCCCCGCCACGACGACCACCGCCCGCATCACCGGCCTGCGGCCCGGCACCGTCTACACCTTCACGGTCCGAGCACGCGACGCGGCGGACAACTCCTCCCCGGACAGCGCGACGCTCGACCTCACGACCGCCTCCGCCCCCGGGGACGGCCCGAGCACCGCGCCGACCCATCTGAAGGCCACGGTCCGCAAGGGCGCCGTGGACCTGACCTGGACCCCACCGAAGACGGGCGCCCCGGTTACGGAGCACCAGCTCTTCCTCAACGGCAAACTCGCCACGACCATCGTCTGGGGCGCCCAACCCCCGCCCGGACGGGCGCACTACAGCTTCACCGTCACCGACAAGCCAGGCACCCGCTACTCGGTCAAACTCCGGGCGAAGCTCCCGGACGGGAACTGGGGGGACTTCTCGGCTCAGCGCACGGTGGCGGTCGGCTAGGGCGTGTTGCGAAAGTCCCGCCTGGCTCGCGACGCCTGGCACGCACTCCCCCGTAGCCCTTCGGGCACGGGAGGTGCCCCCACGCTGCGTTGTCGGAGTCATCCACGTAC
>NZ_JBVJKN010000013.1:0-218153 GCF_055585225.1 Streptomyces sp. NPDC053673
GTACGTGGATGACTCCGACAACGCAGCGTGGGGGCACCTCCCGTGCCCGAAGGGCTACGGGGGAGGGCGTGCCGGGCGTCGCGCGCCAGGCGGGAGTTCTCAAACACGGCCTGGGGGTTTGTCCGGGGGCAAGCCCCCCGGACCCCCGCATCGCCCTTCGGGTGTGTCCTCGACCTCCCCCGGAGCTTCGCCGGTGGCCACCCGCCAAGGGCCCCTGCTGAGCCCCTCCGGCGATTGAGGCGCTGCTGTACAACCGAACCTAGGATGACGCCATGTCACTCCCGCACGCGATCCTCACCGCCCTGCTCGAGAAGCCGTCCTCAGGGCTGGAGCTGACCCGCCGCTTCGACAAGTCGATCGGCTACTTCTGGTCGGCCACGCATCAGCAGATCTACCGGGAGCTGGGCAAGCTGGAGGAGGCGGGGCACATCCGTGCCCTGCCGTCCGCCCAGCCGACCCGCGGCCAGAAGAAGGAGTACGAGGTACTGCCCGCGGGCCGCGCCGAGCTGACCACATGGGTCGGCAGGACCGAGGACCCGAAGCCGATCCGGGACGCGCTGCTGCTGCGGATGCGGGCGGCGGCGGTAGTGGGGACGGAGGGCCTGGAGGCCGAGCTGCGCCGTCATCTCGCCCTGCACGAACGCCAGTTGGCCGAGTACACCGATATCGAGCAGCGGCATTTCCCGCCGGAGCGGGACTCCGTCGAGGACCGGATCCGGCATGTCGTACTCCGTGGCGGGATCGATCTGGAGCGGTTCTGGATCGAGTGGCTGACGTATGCGCTGACGGAGCTGCGCCGGCCGGCGGCCGACGGCCAGGGAGTGTCTTCGAAGTAGCGTCGCCCGGCAGACGGGACTCTGAAGGCACGACCCAGGCCGGCCCAGGGGTTGCTTTCGATCCTGCCGGATCGAGTACAGCCTCGACGACTGCCGCGCCCAACACATCGCCCAGCACCGGAACGAGGCGGCATACCACATCGAGCGCCTCCGGCCCGGCCGTCGTGATCTTCCGGGCCGCGCCGGGAATACTGGTCAGTCCTGGATCCACGCGCTGACCACGAGGGGCGGACATGGTGAACCATGCGCACATGAACGGCAGTTGGAGACGGAGCGCGGGTGGGCGCCATGCCGTCGTCATCGGAGGCAGCCTCGCGGGGCTGCTCGCGGCGCACGTGCTCGCCGAGCACGCCGACAAGGTGACGCTCGTCGAGCGCGACCGCTTCCCGGAAAGTCCCCAGCCGCGCGCCGGCGTACCGCACGGCCGGCACGCCCATGTGCTGCTGGAGGGCGGACAGCTCGCACTGGACTCGTTGCTGCCGGGATTCATGGCCGAGCTGAGGGCGGCGGGCGCGCCCCGGGTCGGCATGCCGTCGGACATGGTGCAGTGGAGTGACGGCTGGTTCCGGCGAACGGCGCCGACGACGCACATATACACCGGTTCCCGCGCCCAGATCGAGCATCTGGTGCGCGAGCGGGTGCTGGCCAACCCGGTGATCACGAGGGCCGAGTCGACGGACGCCGTCGGGCTCGTCGGCGATGCCTCGCGGGTGCGGGGAGTGCTGCTGCGCGAGCGCGGCGACGGGGCGCGGGCCGGCCGCGGGGAACCGCGCACTCTCGAAGCCGACCTGGTCGTGGACGCGTCGGGCCGCGGTTCGCGTGCCCCGCAGTGGCTGAGTGCGATCGGTGCCGAGCCACCGCAGGAGGAGACCATCGACACCGGTCTCGCCTACACCTCACGCATCTACCGCAACACGAGCAAGAACCTGGGCACCGAATCCCTCGCGTACTGGTTCTACCCGAACCCGTCACAGGTGTACGGAGGCGGCGTGCTGCCCTTGGAGGACGGCACCCATCTGGTCATCTTCTCGGGCCTGCGCGGCCAGGAACCGCCCACGGACGAGGCCGGGTTCACCGCGTTCGCGGCCCGCTTGCCGCACCCCTACTTCCATGAGTGGCTGCTGGAGGCGGAGCCGCAGACGGCGCCCTTCGGCTTCCGGTCGACATCGAACATGCGGCGCCGGTACGACCGCCCTGGCCGCCGCCCCGCCGGATTCCTGGCGACGGGCGACGCGCTGTGCACCTTCAACCCGATCTACGGGCAGGGCATGTCGGTCGCCGCGATGAGCGCCGTGGCACTGCGCGACGCGCTGGGCGATCACCGTCGTACGCCGACGACGCGGCGGGTCCAGCAGGCGCTGTTCGAGGCCTCGCGCCAGGCCTGGGACATCTCCTCGGGCGCGGACCGGAAGATGCCGGGCGCGGTGGGGAGCGCGGTGACCGCGCGGGCCGTGGACCGTCCCGCCGCCTGGTACCTGAGCCGCGTCCAGCAGCGGTACCCGGGCGACCCCGACGTCGTGGGCCCCGCCTTCCGTTCCGTACTGACGCTGACCACACCGCTCACCGCGCTGTTCGCGCCGAAGGTCGCTCGCGCGGTGCTGTTCGGCCCGGTCCCCGGGACGCCCGCCGAGCCGCCGATGCAGCGGGAGCCGGCAGTCGGCTGACGCCTTGTCAGCGGCTGTTTGCCGTGCTGCCCGTCGGCCCCGTCACGTCGGCGGGGCTGTGGCCTGGCGTGCGGACTCCCGGAGCGCCGCGCGGCAGGCCACGACCGCGGGGTGGCGGCTGCCGCCGCTGCGAACGGCGGTGAATATTCGGCGCGAGGCGCGGCCGCTGGGCAGGTCCCGCAGGGGGACGGTCGGGGTGCGGCCGTGCCAGACGAGATCCGGGAGCAGCGCGGCAGCGTGGCCCTCCTCGACCAGCCGCAGATGGAGCAGCAGGTCGGTGGATTCGTACCGTACGTCCGGCTCGAAACCGGCGTCGCGGCACAGCGACAGCGCCCACTGACGGGCGACGGTGCCTTCCGGCTCCATCACCCACGGATGCGCGGCGAGCCCGCGCAGCGCCTGCTGTGGTTCGCCGGGGTCATCGGGGTCACCGGGGCCCGGCAGGGCGAGGCGGAGCGTGTCCGTGCACAGCTCCTCCTGTTCGATGCGGTCGGGCCGCGGGCCGGGGCTGCCCGGGTACTCCTCGCCGAGGACCAGATCGAAGTCGCGTGCGAGCAGGGCGGGAAGGGCCGCTTCAGCTCACGCAGCAGACGCAGCCGGTGCAGATCCAGCATCGGACCTGCGCCCCAGGGATCGAACGTTCGGATTTCCCGATGAGTATTGCTCGGAAACATTCGCTGGACCAAAGAGACCTGGTACCGGCACGGTGGTGACGTGACAGAGAACGCTTCCACCGCCCCCCTGGGCTGGTACGTACGGCCCGAGGCCAGGACCTGGCGCTGTGACCCTGCTCCCGACGGGATCTCGGCCTTCCACGCCGGGCTCCCCGGCTACTCCCCCACCCCGTTGACCGAACTCCCCGATCTGGCAGGCGAACTGGGCGTGGGAAGGGTGTTCGCCAAGGACGAGTCGACACGGCTCGGGCTCGCCGCCTTCAAGGCGCTCGGCGCGTCCTGGGCGGTCCACCGGCTGCTCGGCAGACATCGAGGGCCCGATGGCGAAGAGCCGAGGACCGACGACGCGGCGCTTCGTCGCGAGCGCGGACCTCTGGTGCTCGTCACCGCGACGGACGGCAATCACGGCCGCGCCCTCGCCCGGATGGCCCGGCAGTCCGGGCAGCACGCCCGGGTGTTCGTCGCCGGCGGGGTGCATCCGGCCGCCACGGCCGCCATCGAGGCCGAGGGCGCGGAGGTCGTCCAGGTCTCCGGCAGTTACGACGCGGCCGTCGCCCGCGCGGCGGAAGCCGCCGCGGAACCGGGCTCCGTCCTGGTCCAGGACATGGCCTGGCCCGGTTACGAGGAGATCCCCGGCTGGATCGTCGAGGGGTACTCCACACTGTTCACCGAGACCGACGCCCAGCTGCGGGACGCCGGAGCAGGCCCGGCCGGGCTGGTGTCCGTGCCCGCCGGAGTGGGTTCCCTGGCCCAGGCGGCCGTCACCCACTACCGCAGCCGGGCGACGGGACCTTCGCCCGCACTCCTCACCGTCGAACCGGACACCGCGGCGTCCGTACTGGCCTCCCTCAGCGCGGGGCGGCCGGCCACCGTTGAGACCGGTTCCACCACCATGGCCGGTCTCAACTGCGGTACGGCCTCCTCCCTCGCCTGGCCGGTGCTCCGCGACGGCCTCGACGCCGCGGTCGCCGTCGGCGACCCGGACGCGGACCTGGCCGCACACGACCTGGCCGCCCTCGGTGTGCCCGCGGGTCCCTGCGGGGCCGCGTCGCTTGCCGGGGTCCGCGCCGCGCTGACCGGGCCCGGCGCCGCCGGACGCAGGGCCGCGCTCGGCGCGGGACCCGGCACCACCGTCGTACTGCTCTGCACGGAGGGCAGCACGGCCAACCCCCACTCCCTCCCCCACCAGCCCGAGGCAACGACACGATGACCACCACGGCCAACGTCACCACCAGCACGGACGGTTCCGCCGAGCCCGTCACCGTCGACCACGACCGGCTGTGGCAGTACCTGATGGACCTCGCCACCGTCGGCGCGACGACGACGAACGCACGGGGCTGCGCGGCGTCAACCGGCTCACCGGGCGAGCTTGAAACTCCGCTGCGGAAGCCGGTCGGGGCGCCTATCGTGATCAACTCCGCCCGCTCTGCCCGTACCTGAGGAGCCGTCATTCCCGAGATGTATCCGCCTGTCGAACCGTACGACCAGGGCATGCTCGACACCGGCGACGGCCATCTCGTCTACTGGGAGGTCTGCGGCAATCCGCAGGGCAAGCCCGCTCTCGTCGTGCACGGCGGGCCGGGGTCCGGCTGTACGCCCGGCGTCCGCAGCTACTTCGATCCCGAGCGGTACCGGATCGTCCTGTTCGACCAGCGCGGATGTGGCCGCAGCACACCGCACGCCGGCGATCCCGCCACGGACCTGACCCACAACACGACGGGGCATCTCCTCGCCGACATGGAACGGCTGCGTGAGCTGCTGGGGATCGACCGCTGGCTGCTGTACGGCGGTTCATGGGGTTCGACGCTGCTGCTCGCATACGCGCAAAGGCACCCGGAGCGCGTGTCGGAGATCGTCGTGAACGGTGTGACCACGACCCGGCGTACGGAGATCGACTGGCTGTACCGCGGTGTGGCGCGCTTCTTCCCGCAGGAGTGGGAGCGGTTCCTGGCCGGGATCCCGGAAGCGGGACGGTACGGCGATCCGGTCGCGGCGTACGCGCGCCGGATGAACGACCCCGACCCCGAGGTGCGGTCGAAGGCCGCGAACGACTGGTGCGCCTGGGAGGACGCGGTCCTCTCCCTGGAGCCGAACGGCGGCCCGGACGCCTACTCCGGCCGTGCCCCGGAGGCCCGGCTGGCGCTCGTGCGGATCGTCACGCACTACTTCTCGCACGGTGCGTGGCTGGAGGAGGGCGCGCTGATCCGCGACGCGGGGCGGCAGACGGGCTGACGGGCCGTCGTCGACGGACTGTCAGGGGGCCGCGCACGGCGGGTCGCGCGGCCGGAAGACTCGCACCGGACCCTACTGTCATGGTCGTCGAACGCCGTGCTGCTCAGCTCGGTTGCGGTCATGCGCGCGGCTCTGTCCGCGGCGGCCCGGTGGGCACCGACCGGTGGCGCCGAAGCACCCGATCGGCCGAGTGGTCGAAGGCCGCCGGCGTCGGTTCCCGCGGCCTCGACCGTCCAGGCCGCCGACCTGATGTGGAGACGAGATGCCGACGAGAATCCTGATGGAAGGGCGGCCCGGCTCGGGGAAGACCACCGCCGTCCGCCGACTGGTGACGCTGCTGCGCAGGCGGAACGTCGTGGGTTTCACCACTGAGGAGATTCGGCACAGGGGTACCCGGGAGGGCTTCGTTCTGGAGACCCTGTCCGGCCGACGGGCGGTGCTCGCCCATGCCGACTTCCCGGGGCCGCCTCGGATCGGCCGTTACGGCGTCGACCTGAGTGTCATGGAACGGCTTGCGCTGCCGGCGCTGACGGCGGCGGCAACGCATCCGGCTGCGGGGCAGCTCGTGCTCATCGACGAGCTCGGCGGGATGGAGCTGGCCTGCACCGCGTTCCGCGACGTCGTCCGGGCCCTCTTCGATGCCGATGCCGACGTCATCGCCACGGTCCATGCACGGCACGACCCGTTCACGGACGCACTCAAACGGCGCGCAGACATCGACGTCGTCGTACTCACCGCCGCGAACCGGGACCTCCTCCCCGTCGAGCTCGCGGCACGACTCGAGAACGGGTGAGAGGTGGTGCCGTGGGCGCACGGACTTCTGGAGCCGCCGTCACGGGCCCGTCCGCTGCTCCGTGTGCAGCCGCTCCGCCGCCACCTCCGGGGGACCGGCCGGTGCCCCCTCGCCGAAGCATCAGGCGATCACGTCCGCCGGCAGCGCGGCGGTCCTGGCGATCAGCGGATTGTCCGCCGCGGCGTCGGGGGCCTGCTTGGTCGTCAGGACGGCCAGTACGACAGGGGACCCGTCCGCGGACCGGGCGATGCCCACGTCGTTGTTCGTCCCGTACTTCCCTGCGCCGGTCCTGTCAGCCAGGGTCCAGTCCGCCGGGAGCCCGGCACGGAAGCGCTCACCGCTGGTGGTGTTCGCGAGCAGCCACCCCGTGAGCCGTTCGCGCGCGAGACGGACGAGCCCCGGTGATCCTCCCGGTACGGGAGGGCACCGGGTCACCGTCGGCGGCCCGGGGCGGACAAGGCGGCGGTGAAGTCGTCCAGGGCCGCGAAGCTGTGGGCGCTGACGACGGCGTCGCAGTAGGGCAACGCGGCGGCCATGCCGCCGACGAGCGGACGGTAACGAGGGCTGGCCGTACGGGGGTTGACCCATACGACGCGGTATGCGACGCGCGACAGCCGTGCCATGTGCGTGGCGAGGTCGGCGGGCGCGCCGGTGTCCCAGCCGTCGGAGACGATGACGACCACGGCGCCGTGCGCCATGCCCCGTCGGCCGAACCGTTCGTTGAACTCCGCGAGGCAGTCCGCTATCCGGGTGCCACCGGACCAGTCCGGGGCCGCCCGCCCGGCCCGTGCCAGAGCGTCGTACGGCCCGGCCCGGCGGAGGGCGGGCGTGAGGCGGGTGAGCCGGGTGGCGAAGGTGAACACCTCCGCCCGGGCTGCGCGCGAAGCGCAGTAGAGCAGTTGCAGCATGGCGCGGGCGTAGGGCTCCATCGATCCGGAGATGTCGCAGAGCACGACGAGATCGCGGGGACGGGTGCGCGGTACGAAGCGGCGCAGCCGCAGGGGGTATCCGCCGGTGCGCCTGCTGACGGCCAGCGTGCGGCGCAGGTCGATCCGCTCGCCGTGGGGCGCGGGCCGGCGCCGGCGGGAGGGCCGCGTCGGGGTGCGAAGCGCGATGGTGCGCATCATCTCGGAGAGGCGCGCCAGTTCCTCGGCGGACAGGGCCGCGAAGTCGCGGGTGGCGAGGCGGTCGAGGGGACTGGCGGCGAGAGGCAGGGCTACTTCCCGCGGCTGTGCGGCGGCCTCCCTGCCACCTTCGTCCGCGGTGGTCTTCCTGTCGGCGCCGGGGACGGTGCTCGTGTGCGACCGAGGCGGGTCGCCGGGCTGCCCGCGCCGTGCTCCGCGGTCGGCCGGGCCGCCGAAGACCTCGCGGAAGACCGCGTCGAACGGCTCGATCTGCTCGCGGTCGGACACCAGGGTGGTGAGCGCGCAGTGCCGCAACTCGCGCGTCGTCGACGGCGCCAGCAGGGTGACGGCCCGGGCGAAGCTGCGTGTGCGCCCGGGGCCCACCGCGATCCCGGCGTCGCGCAGGGCCCCGGTGAACGAGGCGGCCAGTTCCGGCAGGTCAGGCATCGGTGCCGGTCTCCGCATCGACCAGCTCCGCCAGCCCGGACCGGCGCACGGCCTGCAGGTCCTCGGCGTACTTGAGCACCGCCCCCAGGGTGCGGTCCGCTGCATCGGCGTCGAGAACGGACAGCCCCAGCGCCTGCAGCGCGCCTGCCCAGTCGATCGCCTCGGCGATGCCGGGCGGCTTGGTGAGCTCCGGCCGGGCACGCAACGCCGCCACCCCGCGCGCCACGCGCGCGGCCAGCCACTCGGCCGACTCCGGCACCCGTTTGCGGATGATCGCGGCCACCCGTGCGGTGTCCGGGTAGTCGATCCAGTGGTAGAGGCAGCGGCGTTTCAGCGCGTCGTGCAGGTCCCGGGTGCGGTTGGAGGTCAGTACCGCCACCGGCGGCACCGTGGCCCTGCGGGTCCCCAGTTCGGGGATGGTGACGGCGGCGTCGGCGAGCAGCTCCAGCAGGAAGGCCTCGAATTCGTCGTCGGCGCGGTCCACCTCGTCGATGAGCAGCACGGCCGGCCGCGGTCCCGGGTGGGAGATGGCTGCGAGCAGCGGCCGCGGCAGCAGATAGTCCTCGGCGAACAGGTCGGTGTCGCGCAGGGACTCCCCGCGGGACTCGGCCAGCCGGATGGCCAGCAGTTGCCGCGGATAGTTCCACTCGTACAGGGCCTCGGCCGAGGAGAGCCCCTCGTAGCACTGCAGCCGGATCAGGGGGGTGTCGAGTACGGCGGCGAGGGCGCGGGCCGCCTCGGTCTTGCCGACGCCGGGCTCGCCCTCCAGCAGGATGGGCTGCCGCATGCGCACGGCCAGCAGCAGCGCCGTGGCCAGGGCGTCGTCCGCCAGGTAGCCGACGGCGTCCAGCCCTGAGCGCAGGGCGGGGACATCCGGTACGAGGGCGTCGACGTCAGGCATGCGCGTAACGGGAAGGGTCGTCGGCGAAGGCGTGCTGGCACCCCGGCCCGCAGAAGTACGCCGTGCCGCCGTCCCGGTCCAGCGCGAGGGTCGCGGGGGTGATCGCGACGGTCATGCCGCACACGGGATCGACCGCCTCGGCGACGGCGGGCGCCCCGGCGGCTGCGCCCGCGGGCCGCGCGGGCCGGGCGCGTCGCGGCCGCAACGCGATGATCTCGGCGTACACCGAAAGCGCCACCTCCGCCGGGGTGCGTGCTCCGATGTCCAGCCCGGCCGGGGTCCGGACGTGCGCGCGCTGCTTCTCGGTGAGGCCCAGCCCGGCGAGTACCGCCGCGCCGCGCTTCCGGCTGGCCACCAGCCCGATGTACGGGACCGCGGCGCGCACGGCCTCGATCAGCACGGGCTCCTCGTCGCGGCCGTGCGAGGCGACGACGACGACGTCCAGATCGGGCGGCAACGGCTCCCCGGGCGAGGCGGGCCGGGTGTCGAGGCCGAGCACGCGACCGACGTCGAGCAGGGCCCGGGCGATGGGCGCGTGTCCGTAGACGTACACCAGTGCCGGCGGGAGGTTCACCTCCATGAAGATGTCGAGCGTCCCGCCCGACAGGCACGGATTGGCCACCGTCACGAGGCCCTGGTCCGTCGCCTCGGCGCCTTCGGCCCCGGCGTCTGCGGCGGCCGTGATCCGCAGCAGCAGCGACTCGCCGGTCTGCAGCAGCCGCAGACCATGCAGTTGCACCGTCGTCTCGGCGCATGTGCCGCCCACGAAGCCTTCGACGGTGCCGTCGGGCAGCACCAGCGCAGTGTCCCCGGGCTTGGCACTCGTGGGCCGTTCCGCGCGTACGACGGTGGCCAGAACGAAGGGGGTCCGGCCCTGCCGGAGTCCGTCCGCGCGGTTCAGCAGTTCGGTGCTCGTCATCACGACCTCAGGTGATCGCCAGGTCGCTGCGCAGCGGCCGGCCCTGGGCGGCCCGCCATACCGCGGCGGGGGTCAGGGGCATGTCGATGTGGCGTACGCCGAGCGGTTTCAGTGCGTCGACCACAGCGTTGACCACTGCGGCAGGCGAGCCCACGGTGGCCGACTCGCCGACACCCTTCGCGCCGATCGGGTGGTGGGGGGAGGGGGTGACGGTCTCGCCGAGCTCCCAGGACGGACACTCGACCGAGGTCGGCAGGAGGTAGTCCATGAAGGACCCGCCGAGGCAGTTGCCGTCCTCGTCGAAGGCGATGACCTGCATGAGCGCCATGCCGAGGCCGTCGGCGAGCCCGCCGTGCACCTGCCCCTCGACGATCATGGGGTTGATCCGGTTGCCGCAGTCGTCCACGGCGACGAACCGGCGCACCTTGACCTGACCGGTGCCCGCGTCCACGTCGGCCACGCAGATGTAGGCGCCGAAGGGGAAGGTGAGGTTCGGCGGGTTGTAGACGCAGGTCGCGTCCAGGTGGCCCTCGACGCCCTCCGGGAGTTCGAGGGTGGAATGCGCCGCGAGGGCGATCTCGGCCATGGTCTTTCCCTGGTCGGGGTCGCCGGTCACGAACCAGCGGCCCTTCTCCCATTCCAGGTCGTCCGGGCTCACTTCGAGCATCGCGGAGGCGACGATCTTCGCGCGCTCGCGCACCTTGCGGGCGACCATCGCGGTCGCCGCGCCGGACACGGGCGTGGAGCGGGATCCGTAGGTGCCGAGCCCGAACGGGGTCTGGTCGGTGTCGCCGTGCACCACCTCGACGTCCTCGGGCGGGATGCCGAGTTCCTCGGCGACGATCTGCGCGAAGGTCGTCTCATGGCCCTGGCCCTGGGTCTGTACGGAGATCCGCAGGACGGCCTTGCCGGTCGGGTGGACGCGCAACTCGGCGCCGTCGGCCATGCCCAGCCCGAGGATGTCCATGTGCCTGCGCGGGCCCGCGCCGACGGCCTCGGTGAAGAAGCTGACCCCGATGCCCATCAGCTCGTCGCGCTCGCGCTTCTCGGCCTGCTCCCGGCGCAGGTCCTCGTAGTGCGCCATGTCCATCGCCAGCCGCAGGGTCCGCGGGTAGTCGCCGGAGTCGTACTCCCACCCGGTCTGTGTCCGGTACGGGAACTGTTCGGGTCGCAGCAGGTTGCGCATCCGCAGCTCTGCCGGGTCCGCGCCGAGCTCGGCCGCGAGCAGGTCGACCATCCGCTCGACCAGGTACACGGCCTCGGTGACGCGGAACGAGCAGGCGTACGCGACACCGCCGGGCGCCTTGTTGGTGTAGACGCCGGTCACGGTGCAATGGGCGGCGGCCAGGTCGTACGAGCCGGTGAACACGCCGAAGAAGCCGGCGGGGAACTGCGTCGGCTGCGCGGTGGCGTTGAAGGCGCCGTGGTCGGCGGTCACATGGACGCGCAGGGCCTGGATCTTCCCGTCCTTCGTCGCCGCGATCTCGCCGTGCATGTGGTAGTCGCGGGCGAAGGAGGTGCTCATCAGGTTCTCCGAGCGGTCCTCCACCCACTTGACCGGCTTGCCGGTGACGATCGAGCCGACGACCGCGCACACGTAGCCGGGGTAGATGCCGACCTTGTTGCCGAAGCCGCCGCCGATGTCGGGGGAGATGATCCGGATCTTGTGCTCCGGGATGCCGGCCACCATTGCGTAGAGCGTGCGGTGGGCGTGCGGGGCCTGGGTGGTCGACCACACCGTCAGCTTCCCGGTGATGGCGTCCATGTCCGCGACGGTGCCGCAGGTCTCCAGTGGCGCCGGGTGCACCCGTGGGTAGAGCATGTCCTGCTCCACCACGACGTCGGCGGCCGCGAAGACCTCGTCGGTGCGCTCCTTGTCGCCCGCCGACCAGTCGAAGATGTGGTTGCCGGTCTGCTGTTCCTTGTCGTCGCGGATGACCGGCGCGTCCGGGTCGAGCGCCCTGCGGGCGTCGACGACCGGCGGGAGCGGTTCGTACTCCACGTCGATCAGTTCGAGGGCGTCCCGGGCGGCGTAGCGGTCCTCGGCGACGACGAAGGCGACCTCCTGGCCCTGGAAGCGGACCTTGTCGGTGGCGAGCACGGCCTGGGTGTCGTACGAGATCGTGGGCATCCAGGCCAGCCCGAGACCGGCGAGGATCTCCCCGGTGATCACGGCCTTGACCTTGGGGTGCGCCTCGGCGGCGCTGGTGTCGACGGACAGGATCCGGGCGTGCGCGAGCGGGCTGCGCAGGACGGCTCCGTACAGCATCCCGGGCAGCCGGACGTCGTCGACGTAGGTTCCGTGGCCGCGGACAAACCGCGCGTCCTCCTTGCGGGGCATCCGGCCGAAGCCGACCGGCCGTTCCCCGGTGGTCGTCATGTCCGCACCTCCTCGCGGCCGGGCGCCTGTTCCGCGTCGGCGGTCCGCGCCCCGCCGCCGTGCTCGGCGGCCCAGCGGACGGAGCGCACGATGTTCTCGTAACCGGTGCAGCGGCACACCTGTCCGGAGATGGCCTCTCGGATGTCCTCCTCGGACGGGTCGGCGTTGTGGTCCAGCAGCCAGCGGGCCGTCATCATCATCCCCGGCGTGCAGAAGCCGCACTGCAGCCCGTGGCAGGCGACGAATCCCTGCTGTACCGGGTCGAGTTCACCGCCGCGCGCCAGACCCTCGACGGTCGACACCTCATGGCCGTCGGCCATCACGGCGAGCACGGTGCAGGACTTCACCGGCGTGCCGTCCAGCCACACGGTGCACACCCCGCAGTTGGAGGTGTCGCAGCCCCAGTGGGTGCCGGTGAGCCCCAGTTCGTCACGCAGGAAGTGCACCAGCAGCAGCCTGGGCTCCACGTCCCTCGTGTGCTGCTCGCCGTTCACGGTCACGGTGATCCGCATGTCATGCCTCCTGCCCCTGGGCGCGGGCGGCGGCGGCACGCAGCGCCCGCGTGGTGAGCTCCCCGGCCAGATGCCTCTTGTAGTCGGCAGGGCCGCGCTGGTCGGCTGCCGGCCGGCACTCCTCGGAGGCGATCCGGCCCGCTTCGGCGAAGCCCTCGTCGTCCGGCCGTCCGCCGCGCAGGAAGTCCTCGGCCCGCTCGGCCACGAACCGCGGGGCACCCACCGCGGTCAGCCCGATGCCGGCCTCACTGATCACCCCGCCGGAGATCTCCAGCACCGCTCCTGCCGCGACGACCGCCCAGTCGCCGGCCCGGCGCTCGACCTTGCGGTAGGCGCTGGCGTGCGAACGGATGGGTACCCGGATCTCCACCAGAAGCTCGGCGTCGTCCAGCGCGGTCTCGTACGGGCCGAGGAAGAACTCCCTGATCGCGATGGAGCGTCTGCCTCCGGGGCCCTGGGCGACAAGGGTTGCGCGCAGTGCCGAGAACGCCGCGGACAGGTCCTCCGACGGATCGGCCTGGCACAGCGAGCCGCCCACGGTGCCGCGGTTGCGCACGAGGGGGTCGGCGATGACCCGCTCCGCGTCCCGCAGGATGGGGAAGTGCTCGCCGACGACCGGCGAGGCCAGCAGCTCCGCGTGGCGGACCATCGCCCCGACGGCCAGTTCGTGGCCGTCCACCCGGATCAGCGCCAGCTCGTCGAGGCCGTTGATGTCGATCAGTGCCTCGGGCTGGGCCAGCCGCAGCTTCATCATCGGCAGCAGGCTGTGGCCGCCCGCCACCACCCGGGCCTCGGGGCCGTACTGGGTGAGCAGCTCGATCGCGTGATCGAGGCTGGTCGCCCTCTCGTACTGGAACGCGGCTGGAACCTGCATCGGGCCTCCCGGGACGCTGCCCCCGCCCTGCCGCGATGCTGCGCTCGCCGGCACCAGCCGTGCAAGGGGATATTAAGCATTCACTTATCACGGTAAATGCCGGAAAATCAGATGGTGACCGTCACGCAGCTCAGCACCTTCGTGCTGGTTGCCCGGCTCGGGTCGGTGGCGGCTGCGGCGCGAACCCTGGGCGTGAGCGAGTCCGCCGTGTCGCAGGCGATCGGCGCGCTGCGCACCCACTTCGGCGATCCGCTCATCCGGCGCACCAGCGGCGGTGGCATGCGGCTGACGCCCGCGGGGGCGCGGCTCCTGCCGGTCGCGTCGCGCATGGTCGCGCTGAGCGCGGATGCCGAGGTCGCGGTACGCGCGGCGCGGGGTGCGCCCGACGAACTGCGCGTCGTCGCCACGAGCACGCTGGCCGAGTTCGTACTTCCGTCGCTCATGGAGGCCTTCGCCGTCCGTGCGGGGCGCAGGACCGAGACCTCCTTCGGGGTGGCCGTCGGCAACGAGATGCGCGTGCTGGTGGAGAACCGGCTGGCCGATGTCGCGCTCGGGCCGGATCTCGGTGCCGTCCGCGGGGGCGAACTGGTCAGCGAGCCACTGTTCCGCACCCAGCTGGTCGTGGTGACCGGCGCCAGGGCGCCGCGGCCTCCCGGTCCGCCACCGCAGTGGTCGTGGCTTGTCGACTCCTCCGGCACCGATCCGGAGGCGGACTCCGGGCGGCTGCTGCGTCGGCTGGACGTGCCCGAACGGCATGTGTGGGTGTTCCCGAACCAGGCCGCGACCTGGGCTGCCGCCGCCGAGGGCGCGGGGGTGGCTCCGGCCTTGGACCATCTGGTGTCGCCCCGCATCCGGCGCGACGAGCTGCGCATGCTGGACACTTCGGCCACACCGTCGGACGCCACGTGGCACGCCACCGTCCTGCAGCCCGAGCACCGCTCCCCGGCCACCGACGCGTTCCTGCACTTCCTGCACACCCCCGCGGCGACCCGCATCATGCGCGCGCCCGGCGCGGGCGTCCCGCCCTCCCAGTTCCGGCCCCCGGTGTACGTCACGCTCTGGGGTGGGTGAGACGCGGCAGATGTGACGGATCGCGGGCCGCCCGGTGGGGGCGGGAACGCCCCATGGGCACGCCGTCGGGCGAACCCTGGGTCCGCGCGGTCCCGCCCCTGGAGCTCGTGGGTAGGTAGTGCCGCGACCGGCAATGTTTGCGCGACAGGGCAAAGCTTGCCGTTTGCCCGACAGGGCAAAGCTTGCCGTTTGCCCGACAGGGCAAAGCTTGCCGGACGCGGAACTAGGTCCGGTCCGGGCGATCTTCGAGGAACAGGCCGCAGCGTCGGATGCATGGGGTCTCCCCAGGCCCGGAGGGCCGAGGGGACGCATCGCAAGGCGGAGGATCGCCCTCGTACTGGGTGTACTTGGGCGACTCCGACAACGCAGTGAGGTGCCGTAGCTGGCGTCGCGGGCCCGACAAGATCGCCCGGACAGGGCCTAGGTCCGGTCCGACACGGCGTCGAGCGCGGCGGCGACCTCGTCGAAGAACCGGGCGTGGGCGCCGTCGCTGCTCGGCGCTTCCGGGTTCCAGGGGACGACGCGGGCCCCTGACGCGGCGGCCCGCCATGCCGCGTTCTCGCGCAGGGCATCGAGCGGGAAGGCGTTGGAGCGTACGTCGACGAGGAGGACCTGGGCGGAGAGTCGGGCGACGTCGGACCAGTCGGCGGTGAACCAGTTGGTGCTCGGCCCGCCTTCCGGGGCCGCCAGATCGAGGCCGAACCCGGCCAGTTCCCGCAGGTCCGGCCAGGACGACGGCTTGGCCAGATACGCGCTGTCGGCGGACGCGGGCGAGAGCGCCAGCAGCGTCGCCCGGGCGGCGGATCCGCGGGCCAGTGTCCGCAGGCGCTGCTCGGCGCGGGCGAGGGCGACAGCGCCCGAGGTGTCCTGGCCGGCGCCGAGGGCCCGGGCCAGTGCGGTGAAGCGGGCTCGTACGTCCGCGAGGGACTGGCCCTGGCCGACGTCGAGCACCACCAGCGGAACCCGCTCCTCGACATGCTTGGCGGCTTCGGGATCGAGGCCGTACACCTGCGCGCCGCCGTAGGTGACGGCGACGACGAGATCGGGCGCGCCGCCCAGCAGTACGTCGGCATCGAGGGCGGCACCGGAGCCGAGGTACTCGGTGCCGTCGAGCGGCAGGGATCCCGCCTTGACGGGGTCCGGCCCGTCCCCGTCGTGGTTCGATCCGAAGAGCCCCGTGGGACGTATCCCGTGCTCCCAGAGGGTCGCTCCGGCCTGAATGTAGGTGACGACCCTCGCCGGCCGCCGGTCCGCCGTCGCCAAGTGGCCGCGGTCGTCGAGGAATTGCCAGTCCGTCTGCCGCTCCATGATCGCTGTGCTCCCGCCGTCGCCTGCTGGGGGGTGGCTGCGCTGTCTTCCTGCCCACTGGCCACGGTTCGCACGCAACGAACGGCGGGACCGGGCACGCGCGTCACCGCGCCGCCCGGGCCCGCCGCAGGACCGGTCAGACGATTCCTTCGGCGATCGCCGCCTGCTCGCGCGCGTTTCCGTACGCGGATGGTGTGCTGTACGAGCGGCGGGCGACGAACCACCACACGGTGGCCAGGAGAAGGACGACGGCCAGCGCGATCGAGGCGTAGTTCATGGAGTTCACGGTGACCGGCGAGGACTGCGGAAGGCAGAAGAGCACGGTGACGACGGCGACCCAGCTCACGGCGGTCCAGCCGATCGGCCTGCTCCAGCGGCCGAGTTGCCAGGGGCCCGGCTGGAAGCGGTTCCCGGCACGCAGCCGCAGATAGATGGGGATCGCGTAGGCGGGCGTGATCCCGATGACGTTGATGGCGGTGACCGCTCCGTACGCGGTCACGGAGTACAGGGAGGGCAGGGCCAGCAGACAGGCCACGCCGACGGAGAGCCAGACCGCCGGGACGGGGGTCTGCGTCCGGCTGCTGACCTTCCGCCACAGCGCGGAGCCCGGCAGCGCGTTGTCCCGGCTGAAGGCGAACACCATACGGCTGGCGGCCGCCACCTCGGCGTTGCCGCAGAACAGCTGGGCGACGATCACGACGAGCAGCAGCGCCGAGGCTCCTGCCGAGCCGAGCGCGTCGAGCAGGATCTGGGCGGGCGGCACACCGGTTTCCGTGCCCTGGGTGCCCGCGTAGTCCTGGATCGCGAAGGTCAGTCCGGCGAGCAGGACGAATCCGGCGATCCAGGAGACCCAGATGGCGCGGACGATGCCGCGGGAGGCCGACACGGAGGCGTTGGAGGTCTCCTCCGACAGATGGGCGGAGGCGTCGTAGCCGGAGAACGTGTACTGGGCGAGCAGCAGGCCGATCGCCGCCACGTAGAACGGATTGGCCCAGCCGGTGTCGTTGACGAATTCGGTGAAGACGAAGGACGGCGACTGGTGGTGGTCGGGCACGATCGCCAGGGCGCCGACGATCACGGCGACACCGGCCAGATGCCACCAGACGCTGACCGAGTTGAGGACGCTGACGAGGCGGACGCCGAACAGGTTGAGCACGGCGTGCAGCAGCAGGATGCAGATGAAGATGGCGAACGTCGATCCGGGGGTCGGGTCGACGCCCCACTGGAGATTGAGGAACGCGCCGGTGAACAGGGCGGCGCCGTAGTCGATTCCGGCGATCGCGCCCAGCAGTCCGAGAAGATTGAGCCAGCCGGTGTACCAGCCCCAGCGGCGGCCGCCGAGCCGGTCGGCCATGTAGTAGAGGGCTCCGGAGGTGGGGTAGGCGCTGGTGACCTCGGCGAGGGCCAGCCCCACGCAGAGGACGAACAGTCCGACGCCCGCCCAGCCCCACATCATCACGGCCGGGCCGCCGGTGTTCAGCCCGAAGCCGTAGAGGGTCATGCAGCCGGACAGGACGGATATGACGGAGAAGCTGATGGCGAAGTTGCCGAAGCCTCCCATCCGGCGGGCGAGGACCGGCTGGTAGCCGAGCTCACGCAGCCGCTGCTCCTCATCCCTGGGCGGCGCCTGGTCCTCGACGGACCACGCTGTACGGGACATGGAAGGACCTCCGGGGGAAGTGAGTTGGATGGATCGGGGGGACGGTGGAGATGGACGGGAACGGGGGGCATGGAGGAGTGGAGGAACGGAGGGAACGGGCGTGAACGGGCGGGTCAGTCGCCGGGAACGTCACGGGCGGCGGCGAGACAGCGGCCACGGGCGCGCAGGTACAGCTCCTCGGTGAGCGCCTGGTCGTGCTGATCCGGGGTGCGGTACGCCCAGGGCAGTGTGGTGTAGTACGGCCCCAGCACCTCGAAGACCCGGCCGGCCTCCTCGAAGTGCAGTGCTCCCCACAGGGCGTGGGCGAGATGGCTGAGGTCGAGGAGCGAGCTGGTGGCGGGCACGGCGTGGTCGAACCAGCCGTGCAGGGCGCGGACGGAGTCCCGGATGGCGTCTTCCGCGACCCAGTGCAGGTCCAGCGCCCGGCGGTGGCCCTGCTCCCTGCGGTAGCGCTCGACCCGGGCGTAGAGCGGCAGCACGTGCAGCGGTGAGCCCGGGGGCGCGGCGGAGGCCGCCCACTGCACGAAGTTCACGGCTTCCGACAGGGCGCCCGCCCGTCGTACGTACAGGAACTGCAGCATCCGGTGGTACGCCTCACGGTTGCCGGGGTCGCGCTTGTCCGCCTCGGCCAGCAGCCCCCAGGGGCCGGGCGGCAGCATCGGACCGGGCGGCGGGACCCGGTGCTCCGCCATGCGCTGCTGGTCGTCGAGCTGCGCGAGAGCCAGCAGGCACACCCATGGGACGGGGTCGTCGGGCGCGGCGCGGGCCGTGTCCACGCACGCGTCCCAGGCCTCGTGCCAGAGGTCCCGGGTGTGGCGGTGCCCGTCACGGTGTGCGCGGACGGTCCGCTCGACGGCGACCCGGGTCTGCATCACGGCCGCGGCGATGCTCTGCGGCTCCTCCGCCCGCCAGGCGTTGACGACGTCGGAGCCGGCCGCGACGGCGGCAAGGACCTGGGTCCGCTGGGTCCACAGCGACCGGTCGGCCGTCCCGGTGAGGAGGTCCCGCATCGACACCCATCGTCCGGTGCGCACGTCCTGCAGGGCCGCGCGCAGCGCGTTGTCATGGCCGGCGGGGTGGTAGACGGGACGGAAGTGGTCATGGGCCATCAGCCCTCCCCGGCGCGGGTGGTGACGTCCATGGCGGAGCTGCGTTCCGTGCGTAACCGGGAACGGACGTGGGTCGTCATGGGTCCTCCAGGACGGTGGGGGCAAAGGCGGGCGTTACTCGCCGCATGTGCGTCCTGCTGTTGGTCGACGATCAGTGTAGGGGCGGTCGCGCTCTGTTGGACATGTTTGCGGATCTTGCACAACTATTCGCTCTGTACATGAAATTGACCGTGCGTCAGACCAGTTCGGCGCATGGCTTGCGGACCTTGACGGGGCGCACGGGCTGAGCCAGGCTTGCCGTCGGTGATCACCGCGCGACTCCCCGCGACTCCCACGGCTTCGCGCCTCACGTGACCTCGTGTGACCTCGTGTGACCTCGTGTGACCGGATCACCGGCCGAAGAGACCGGGACATAGCGAAGAGACAGGACATGCTGGCCGCCGATTCTCGCCCCACCGCCCCTGTGCTCGCCGTCGACCAGGGCACGTCGGGGACGAAAGCGCTCGTCATCTGCCCCGAGCGGGGCGTGATCGGGGCCGGTTGGGCGGCGGTGCGCCCCCGCTACGGTGCGGGAGGGGCCGTCGAGGCCGACCCGGCCGAGCTGTTGTCGTCGGTCGTCGACGCGGGCGGTCGAGCGCTCGCCGAGGCCGGGGAGCCGGTCGCGGCGGTGGGGCTGGCCAATCAGGGTGAGACCGTGCTGGCCTGGGACCCGGACACGGGTGCGCCGCTGACCGACGCGATCGTGTGGCAGGACCGGCGGGCGGAGTCGGTGTGCGCCGGGCTCGCCGCGGAAGAGGCCGAGGAGCTGCGCGGCCTCACGGGGCTGCCGCTCGATCCGTATTTCGCGGCACCGAAGATGGCCTGGATCCGCCGGGAGCTGACGCGCGAAGGCACCGTGACCACCAGCGACGTATGGCTGACAAGGCAGTTGACCGGTGAGTTCGTCACGGATGCGGCGACCGCGGGACGCACCCAACTGCTGGATCTCGACCGGGTCGAGTGGTCGCCACGGGCGCTGGAGATCTTCGGTCTGTCCGGGGAGCGGCTGCCGCGCATCGTGGACGCGGCGGGGCCCGTCGGGACCACGACCGCCTTCGGGCCGGCACTGCCCCTGACGGGACTGCTCGTCGACCAGCAGGCCGCCCTGCTCGCCCAGCGGGTCACCGAGCCGGGCACCGCCAAGTGCACCTACGGCACGGGCGCGTTCCTGCTGGCGCAGACCGGCGCGACGCCCAGACGCGGAGGTTCGGGGCTGGTCAGCTGTGTGGCGTGGCGACTGGCCGGACGTACCAGCTACTGCCTCGACGGGCAGGTGTACACGGCCGCGTCCGCGGTCCGCTGGCTCACCGACCTCGGTGTGATCTCCGGTGCGGCGGACCTCGACCCGGTCGGCTCGTCCGTGCCGGACAGCGGTGGCGTCACGTTCGTACCGGCGCTGGCGGGTCTGGCGGCACCGTGGTGGCGGGGCGATCTGCGCGGATCGCTGACGGGTCTCGGCCTCGACACCACGGCCGGGCATCTGGTGCGTGCGCTCTGCGAGGGGATCGCCGCGCAGGTCGTGGCCCTCGCCGACGCCGTCGCCGCGGATCTGGGTGCTCCGCTGTCCTCGCTGCGCGTGGACGGCGGGCTGACCCGGTCCGCGCTGCTGATGCAGACGCAGGCGGATCTGCTGCAACGACCTGTCGAGGTATCGGCGTTGCCCGATGCCACGGCCCTGGGAGTGGGCACGGTCGCACGCCTGGGCCTGGACCCCGGACTCACCGTCGAGGCGGCGGTGCCGGCGTGGAAACCGGCCGCGGTGTACGAGCCCCGCATCCCGGCCGGGCAGGCGGAGGAGCGGCTTGCGGCGTTCCGCGCGGCGGTGGACGCCCTCACCGCCCAGGCTTCACCGGACGAATCGTGACCGTGACGAGTGCCGGTCCGGTGGACGACGGCGTGCTCGACGTCGTGGTCGTCGGGGCCGGTGTCGTCGGGGCGGCCATCGCCCGTGAGCTCGCCCGCTACCGGCTGCGGACCGCCCTCGTCGAGGCGTCGGGCGATGTCGGCGAGGGAACGTCGAAGGCCAACACGGCGATTCTGCACACGGGATTCGACGCGGTCCCGGGCTCACTGGAGTCCGGTCTCGTACGGGACGGCAGCCGGCGGCTCGCCGCGTACGCGCAGGAGTCCGGCATTCCCGTGGAGCCGCTCGGCGCGCTCCTCGTCGCCTGGGACGAGGAGCAGCTCGCCGCCCTGCCGGGCCTCGCCGACAAGGCGGAACGCAACGGCTGCCGCGACGCCCGGATCATCGGCGCCGCCGAAGTACGCGCCCGTGAACCGCATCTGGGCCCGGGAGCGCTCGGCGCGCTCGACGTCCCGGGCGAGAGCATCGTCTGCCCGTGGACGACGACACTGGCCTACGCGACCCAGGCCGTACGCTCGGGGGTCGCCCTGCATCTGAACTGCCGCGTGGACGACGTCATCGCCGCCGACGGCCATCATCTCGTCAGCACGAGCCGGGGACCGGTGCGCGCCCGCCATCTGGTGAACGCCGCGGGCCTGTACGCGGACGAGATCGACCGGCTGCTGGGCCACGGGACGTTCACGGTCACCCCGCGGCGCGGCCAGCTGATCGTCTTCGACAAGTTCGCCCGCGGTCTGGTCCGTCACATTCTGCTCCCGGTCCCGACGGCACTGGGCAAGGGTGTGCTGGTGGCGCCGACCGTGTACGGGAACGTGTTGCTGGGGCCCACCGCCGAGGACCTGGACGACAAGACCGCGACGGGATCGACGGCCGAAGGGCTCGCGCTGCTGCGGGAGAAGGGCCGCCGGATCGTGCCGGAACTGCTGGACGAGGAGGTCACCGCGGTCTACGCGGGACTGCGTGCCGCGACCGGCCAGGAGGACTACCGCATCACCGGCCGACCGGAGCAGCGGTACGTCACGGTCGGCGGAATCCGCTCGACCGGGCTGACGGCGTCCATGGCCATCGCGGCGCATGTGGTGGACCTGCTCGCCGACGCGGGACTCGCTCTCGGGACGCCGGCCGCGCTCACGCCCGTGCGTATGCCGAACATCGGTGAGGCGTTCCCCCGGCCGTACCGGAGCGCCGGACTGATCGCCGCCGATCCGGAGTACGGGGCGATCGTGTGCCCGTGCGAGCGGGTGACGCGCGGGGAGATCAGGGACGCCCTGGCCAGTGACATTCCGCCGTCCTCACTCGACGGACTGCGGCGGCGCACGCGGGCCCGCGGCGGCCGCTGCCAGGGCTTCTCCTGCGGAGCCGCGGTGCGCGAGCTGTTCGAGGCCGCGCGGTGAGCGGGCGGAGAGCCGACGTGCTGGTCGTCGGGGCGGGTCCGGCCGGTCTCGCCGTGGCCGGCGCGCTGGCCGCGGCCGGGGCGGGACTGGTCGAGGTCGTCGACCGGGAGCAGCAGGCGGGCGGCGTGCCGCGCCACTGTCACCACGGCGGCTTCGGGCTGCGGGATCTGCGACGGCCGATGACCGGCCCCGCGTATGCCCGGCACTGGACGGATGCGGCGGAACGGGCCGGGGCGCGGGTGCGTACGGGTGTCACGGTCACGGGGTGGTCGGGTCCGCTCACCCTGGAGGCAACGAGCCCGGCCGGTCCGGCGGAGCTGCCGGCCCGGGCGATCGTGCTGGCCACCGGCGCGCGCGAACGGCCGCGCAGCGCCCGGCTGGTGCCGGGTGACCGGCCCGCAGGGGTGTACACGACAGGTGAGCTTCAGCAGGCCGTGCATCTGTACGGGCAGTCGGTCGGAGAGCGCGCGGTGATCGTCGGTGCGGGGCCCGTGGCCCGCGCGGCCGTCGCCACGCTGCGGCGCGCCGGCGCCGACCCGGTCGCTCTGGTGACCGAGGGGCCGGGGCGGCCGCCGCGTCCGGATCTGCGGCGTCCCGTGCCGCAGATCACCGGCACGGTCGTGACCGGACTGATCGGGCGGGGACGGCTCAAGGGCGTGGGGCTGCGCCGCCACGACGGCCGCACCACGTTCGTCGCGTGCGACACGGTTGTCTTCACCGGCGACTGGATTCCCGACCACGAGCTGGTCAGGAGCGCCGGGATCGCGCTCGACGCGGGTACCCGCGGCCCGGCCGTCGACTCCGCGTTCCGTACCGTCCGTCCGGGCGTCTTCGCCGTGGGGAACGTCCTGCACGGGATCGAACGGGCCGGTACCGCGGCGCTCGAGGGCCGCCGCGCGGCGGGACACGTACGGCGCTTCCTCGCCGACGGGCGCTGGCCGGAGTCCCGAGTGCCGGTGGTCGGGGACGCCCCGCTGCGCTGGGCGGCGCCGAACCTCATCGGTCCTGGCGACGCGGGCGCACGGCTGCTGCTGCGTGCCTCGCAGCGGCTGGTCCGTCCGGTGGTGACGGTCAGCCAGGACGGGCGGCTGCTGCATCGTGGCCGTCTGCTGCGTACGGCGGATCCGGAGCGCTCGGTGGCGGTTTCGGCGCACTGGGCGGGCGGGGTGGACGGCGGAGGAGGTCCGGTGCGGATCGGCCTCGGCCGGGACTGAACCGGCCCGGTACCGGACCCTCAACCGGCCCGGCGGTCAGTGCCCTTGACCAGGCTTTCGATCACGAGTTCGCGCCCGGCGGTACGCCCAGCCGGCTCCTGGGCCCTGCGCGGGAGCCGTCCGGCGCAGGCTCAGGGCGCGCTCCAGACGGTGGTGGTGTTGCAGAACTCCTTGATGCCGTGCCCGGACAGTTCGCGCCCGTAGCCGGATCGCTTGACGCCGCCGAACGGCATCGCCGGATGCGAGGCCGTCATGCCGTTGAAGAAGACACCGCCTGCTTCGAGGTCGCGTACGAACCGGTCCACCTCGGCGTCGTCACGGGTCCAGACGTTCGAACTGAGCCCGAAGGGACTGTCGTTGGCGAGGGAGACCGCCTCGTCGAGGTCCGCCACGCGGTAGACGGTCGCCACGGGTCCGAAGGTCTCCTCGCGGTGGATGCGCATCTCTTCGGTGATCCCGGTGAGGACGGTCGGGAGGTAGAACCAGCCGTGCGGCTGGTCCCCCGGCCGGCCCGCCCCGCACAGCGCGTGCGCGCCGAGCCGTACGGCGTCGTCGACCAGCTCCTCCAGGTCGGCGCGTCCCTGCTCGGTGGCGAGCGGACCGACCTCGGTGGACTCCTCCAGCGGGTCACCGACGGTCAGTGCCTCCATCCGGGCGGCGAACCGCTCGGTGAAGGCGTCGTAGACGTCCTCGTGGACGATGAAGCGTTTGGCCGCGATGCAGGACTGCCCGTTGTTCTGCACGCGCGCGGTGACCGCGGTCCGCGCGGCCTTGTCGACGTCCGCCGACGGCATGACGACGTAGGGGTCGCTGCCGCCCAGCTCCAGGACGGTCTTCTTCACCTCGTCCCCGGCGATCGACGCGACCGACCGGCCGGCGGGCTCGCTGCCGGTGAGCGTCGCTGCGGCGACCCGGGGGTCGCGCAGGACGCTCTCGACCGCGCCCGAGCCGATCAGCAGGGTCTGGAAGCAGCCATCGGGGAAGCCCGCCCGGTGGAAGAGATCACCCAGGTAGAGGGCGGTCTGCGGGACGTTCGACGCGTGCTTGAGCAACCCCGTGTTGCCGGCCATCAGGGCGGGTGCCGCGAACCGTACAACCTGCCAGAGCGGGAAGTTCCACGGCATCACGGCGAGGATCACGCCCAGCGGGCGGTAGTGGACCCGGGCACTGGCGGCGCCCGAGTCCTTCACATCGGCGTCCGCGGGATACTCGTCGGCGAGCAGTTCCTCGGCGTGGTCGGCGTACCAGCGCATCGCCTTCACGCACTTGGCCGCCTCTGCCCTGGCCGCCGCGAGGGGTTTGCCCATCTCGGTGGTCATGGTGCGGGCGATGTCGTCCTGGTCCTCCTCCAGCAGCGCGGCTGCCCGCTTGAGCAGCCGGGAGCGTTCGCCGAATCCGGTGGTGCGGTACGTACGGAACGCCTCGTCGGCAGCGGCCAGGCGGCTCTCGATCGCCTCGGGTCCGAGTGCTTCGAAGGTCTTGAGCGTCTCGCCGGTCGCGGGGTTCACCGTGGCGATGGGCATGGCTGTGTCCTCCTTCGGCCGCGCATCTACGACCCTGCCGCGCCCCGTACGACGGCGCAACGCGGCGGCCCCGGGCACCGGATGCCGGGTCCTGGGCGATTCACCCGAACGGGCAGGTGGTGACCGTGCGACGTACGCTCGTGAGGTACGGACCGACGCCTTGGCAGGTTTCTCCAGGGAGGCGACGTGACCGGTCATCGGTGCAGTGGACGGGTGCCGGCCTGTCTGGCGGCCCTCGTCGCGGCGGCGCTCGCGGTCGGCGGCACCGCGGTCGCCGACGACGACATCGAGTCGCTCTCGGCCCGGCAGATCGCCGAGAAGGCCAGGTCCGCACTTCTGGACGCCTCGTCGGTGCACATCATGAGCGAGGGCGACCTCCGTGAGCCGGACTCACCGAGCAAGCTGGATCTCACGCTGGACCGCGAAGGGAACTGCGCGGGTTCGGTGAGCATGGGCGCCGAGGGGTCCGTAAAGATCATCAAGCGGGGAGAGACCGTGTGGCTCAAGCCGGACGCGGCGTTCTGGAAGAGCCAGGTGCCCGGCGTCGGCGAGACGGCCGAAGAGCTGTTCGGGGACAAGTATCTGCACGGCACCACGGACGACGGCCTGCTGGAGGACCTCACCGACGTGTGCGACCTCGACGAGTTCCTGGACACGCTCGCCGGAGCCCCGGACAGCGGGCTCGCGTTCACCAAGGGCAAGAAGACGAAGATCGACGGAACTGACGTCATCCCCGTGACGGGACAGCGCGCGGGCCGGACCATCACGATGTACGTGGCGACCGAGGGTACGCCCTACCCGGTACGGCTGAACGTGACCAGCGCCGGGGCGGCCAAGGCGAGCGTCGATTTCTCCGACTACGACAAGCCGGTCCCCACCGCGACTCCGCCGGCCGCTGACACGGTCGACCTGTCCACCCTGATGGAGCAGCTGAGCTGATCCGGAAACCGTTTCGCACCCGGTTCACGGAGGGCCGCGGTTGTCTGGCGGCACCGGACGCCGGACAGCAGACTCGACGGCATGTCGGGCAAACGAAGCGCAGGTCTCCTGCTCTTCCGGGTCGCGGATCCGGGCGTCGAGGTGCTGATCGGTCACATGGGCGGCCCGTACTGGGCCGCCAAGGACGAGGGCGCCTGGTCGATTCCCAAGGGCGAGTACGGCCCCGAGGAGGAGCCGGAAGCCGCCGCAGGCCGGGAGTTCGAGGAGGAACTCGGCCTGCCGGTGCCCGACGGAGACCGGGTGTCGCTGGGTGAGAGCCGCCAGACGGGCGGCAAGACCGTGTCGATCTGGGCGGTCGAGGGTGACCTCGACCCGGGCGGCGTGGTGCCCGGCACATTCACCATGGAGTGGCCGCCCCGGTCCGGCGTGCTGAGCGAGTTCCCGGAGATCGACCGGGTGGGGTGGTTCTCCCTGGAGCGGGCGGCGCGGCTGCTCGTCCCGGGGCAGCGGATCTTCCTGGACAGGCTCGGCCACCACATACGTGACGGCCGCTGACCGCGGCCGCCGCCCGAACCTAAGGAATCCCCGTGCCCCATCGTTCCAGGGCGGTCGCCACCGCCTGCGCGGCGGTGTTCGCCGCCACCGCTCTCCCCGCCTCCGCCTCAGCCTCCGCCCGTTCGTACTACGAGGGTTCGGTCAGTGCGGCCGCACTCCTTGCCGAGGTCAGGAAGTGCAACCGAATATCGGACGGCAGGTTCCGAATAGACGCGGACGAGCCCGCGGACGTCCCGGTATGCGGCACGAGCGATGCCGTGTACTGGAAGGCGGACATGGACATCGACTGCGACGGCTGGCCCACGGACGCTTGCAACAGTGACACGGACCTGTACTTCCAGGACTCGACGGCCGTCGTCGACTCCGCGGGGGACCCGCTCAGCTCCGAATTCATCCCGTTCATCGTCGTCCCGGCGCCCAGCTCACGCTGGGACTACAGCGACTCCGGCATTCGGCCCGGCAGCGTCGCCGCCGTCGTCTACCGCAACAGGGTGGTGTACGCGGTCGTGGGGGACGTCGGACCCGAGGAGATCATCGGCGAGGCCTCGTACGCCACGGCCGACGCTCTGGGCATCGACCCCGACCCACTGACCGGCGGCGTCAATTCCGATGTCACGTACATACTGTTCCGCGATTCGAGGGTCTCCCCCGTCGAGTCCCACCGGGCAGCGGTCAGGTTGGGTGATGAGCTCGCGCGAAGGTTCGTCGGTCGCCGGTGAACGTGCGCGGGAGGACCATGAGAGAGCCGGGCCGCAACCAGGAGGAAGGGAAGGGCCATGCTGGGAGAGAGCAGAGCATTCAGCGGCTTCTCGGTCGACGACATCGCAAGGGCGAAGCAGTTCTACGGCGGTACGCTCGGGCTGCGGGTCTCGGAGAAGAACGGGCTGCTCACGCTGCACCTCGCCGGGGACACGAACGTGCTGGCGTACCCGAAGGGCGATCACAGGCCCGCAGCCTTCACCATTCTCAACTTCCCCGTGGACGACATCGACAAGACCGTCGACGAACTGGTCGCACGCGGGGTGAAGTTCGAGCGCTATGAGGGCTTCGCCCAGGACGAGAAGGGGATCCACCGCGGCGACGGCCCGGACATCGCCTGGTTCAAGGACCCGGCGGGAAACATCCTGTCGGTGCTCAAGGAGTAGCGCGAAGACGACACCGCCCGGCCATGAAACCGGAGGAGGCACTCGACCGGATCGCGTTCCTGCTGGAGCGGTCCGGGGCTCCGACGTACCGGGTGCGGGCCTTCCATACGGCGTCGGCAGCTGTCACCGCACTGGGTGAGCGCGAGATCGGTGAGCGCGCCGCGGCCGGATCCCTGGAGGCGGTGCGGGGTCTCGGGCCGAAGACCGCGCAGGTGGTGCGGGAGGCTCTGGCCGGGGAGGTACCCGCGTATCTGCGCCGGCTGGAGGAGGAGTCGGGCGCGCAGCCCGTCCACGGCGATGCCGGGACGCGGCTGCGCGCGGCGCTGCGCGGCGACTGCCATCTGCACTCGGACTGGTCGGACGGCGGCAGCCCGATCGAGGCGATGGGCAGGGCCGCGGCCGATCTCGGCCATGAGTGGGCCGTACTCACCGATCATTCGCCCAGGCTGACGGTCGCGCGCGGCCTGTCGGCGGAGCGGCTGCGCGAGCAGCTGGACCTCGTGGCGGAACTGAACCGGACCTGGGCTCCGTTCCGGCTGCTCACCGGTATCGAGTGCGACATCCTGCAGGACGGCTCGCTCGACCAGGAACCGGAGCTGCTCGACCGGCTGGACCTGGTGGTCGCGTCCGTCCACTCCAAACTCCGTATGGAGGCGCGGCCGATGACCCGGCGCATGGTCGCCGCGGTCCGCAATCCGCTGGTGGATGTGCTGGGGCACTGCACCGGGCGGCTGCTGACCGGCCGTGACCGGGGACGGAGCCGTGACGGGGGACGGGGCCGTGACGGGGGACGGGGCCGTCCGGAGTCGGAGTTCGACGCGGAGCAGGTGTTCGCGGCGTGTGCGGAGTACGGGACGGCCGTGGAGATCAACAGCCGTCCGGAGCGGCTGGATCCGCCGCGGCGGCTGCTGCGGCGGGCGGTCGAGGCGGGGACGCTGTTCGCGATCGACACCGACGCACATGCTCCAGGGCAGCTGGACTGGCAGATCAACGGCTGTGTGCGGGCGGAGGAGTGCGGGGTGCCTCAGGAGCGGGTGATCAACACGTGGGGTGCGGACGAGCTGCTGCACTGGACCCGGACCGGTGAGCAGCCGCAGGAGCCCTGACGGGCGTCCGGAGGGCCGACCCCCCGGAAGATGCTCTGCCCGTGCTGTGCGGGGCGCGAGGTGGGACCTTGGAGAGGGAGACCCAGCGCGAGAGAGGACGGGGATCACCGTGACCGCGACGGACAAGCACGGCGAGGAAGTATCGGTGCAGCTCAGCGGTGCACCGGAGGACGCGGACGCCGTCTTCGGCGCGCTGCTCGCGGCGTACCCCTGCGACCGGGACGCCGAAGAGCACCCGCACAGGCTGGGCCGGGGCGGCCACCCCACGATCTGGATGGCCACCTATGACGTGACGCCCGCCGACACCGCCGGACCGGTGGCCGCAACGACGCTCCACGCGCCCGTTGCGGCGGAGCTGTCCGGCTCGTATCCGGCGGTGGACCGGATGGCCAAGGCTCTCACCTCGGGCTTCGCGGTCGAGGTGGAGCACGCGGTGTCGGGAGACGGGGAGAAGCAGCTGCGACTGCTGCTGGACTCGCCGGCCAAGAGCGTCTGACCGGGCGGGCACGACGGAACGGCAGTACGGCAGTACGACGGCCCGACCGGGTAGGAGCGGCGTTACTGCCAGGGATCTTATATGCCTTGACGGGCATATAACCGGCGGCGCATATTCGATGAGTGACAGACGCCATCTGGTCGGCCCTGGTGGACCCGCACCGGCGGGCCGTGCTCGATCTGCTGCGTGAACGCGACCGCGCGGTCAGCGAGCTGGTCGAGGTGCTCGGTCAGTCCCAGCCGAATGTGTCCAAGCATCTGCGGGTGCTGCGGGAAGCCGGGCTCGTCCGGGTGAGAAAACAGGCGCAGCAGCGCATCTACGCGATCGAGCCCGGCCCGATCGCGGAGCTCGACGCGTGGCTCGCGCCGTACCGGCGGCTGTGGAACCAGAGTCTTGACGCACTGGGCCGCTACCTCGACGACGGCGGCAGCGGTGACCGTACAGAGGAGCCATCATGAACCGCGGAACCTTCATCGACTTCGAGGGCCGCCCGGCCGTCCGGTTCCAGCGCTCGTATCCGCATGCGGTCGAACGGGTCTGGGCGGCCGTCTCCGAGCCGGAAGGGCTCGCCCACTGGTTCCCGTCGACAGTCCGGCTGGAGCCGCACGCCGGCGGGAAGATCGAGTTCTCCGACGACCCCGACCTGCCCCCGACGACAGGAACGGTGCTGGCCTTCGACGCGCCGCGCCGCCTCGCCTTCACCTGGGGCGGCGACGAGATCCATCTGGAACTGGCGGCGGAGGGCGAAGGCTGCCGGCTTACGCTGACGAACGTGCTGGAGGCGCGTAACACCGCGGCTCGCAACGCCGCGGGCTGGAGCGTCTGCCTCACCGAACTGGACAGCCACCTCGCCGGATCCCGTGCCGCAGGCCCGCACAGCGAGTCCGCCGAGCCGTGGCAGCCGTACTACGACGCCTACGTCGCCGAGGACATGCCCGGTGGATCTTGCTGGGCTCGCGACGCCCTGCGACTCCGTCTCCTGCGTTGTCGTCAGTCGGCATGGCTCCGCCACGACTCTCCCCCTGCCTTCGGCGGGGGGACCCCCCATCCTCCGCCTTGGATCCGAAGCCGCATCAGTGACATCAGCCGCTTCGCGGCGGGCGCTCGCTGATCCAGCCCGATCCACCGGACAGACCCTAGGACGCTTCGACGGCGGCCTTGATGCGCCGGCCGAAGGCGTCCGCGTCCTTGCGGGCCGCGCTCAGCGCGAACCCCACGAGCAGCTTGCCCAGACCGTGCCCCTCCAGGGTGTTGAACACCCTCAGCCGGGTGCGGCCGGCGTCGACGGGCTCCAGGTCGTAGCCGCCTTCCGGGACGGTCACGATGTTCTTGGACAGCTCCGTCCAGCGGATCCTGCGGGACGGCTCGAACTCACTGATCCGGAACTCACGGCCGGTCGTCATCCCGGCGTCCTTGACCCTGCTGCGGTAGACGGTGCCGACGGCCGTCGGGCCGTCCGTGGTCTTCCTCATCTCCAGCACTCTGGGGCTGAACTTCGGGTCGTTCTCGCCGTCGGCGAGAAAGGCGAAGACCTCTTCGACAGGCCGGTCGATCACGACCGTCGCCTCGAACTTTCCTGCCATGCCGGCTCCCTGTTCCTTGTTCGCACTGCGCACTGCGCTCTCAGCACTTCGCTCACGCCGAAGGTCTCGGGTACGCCCTACAGCCTGCGGCGGATCATGGGGATCCGGGCGGTCTGCCTGGTCCGTACGGGTGACTACGGAACCGGCCGCACCGGCAGCTCCTGCACGCTGTTGCCCACAAAGCTCGCGTGGCGCGGCAGTTCCGGCTCCGTGACGGCCAGGTCCAGCTCGGGGAAGCGGGTGAACAACTGCTCCAGGGCGATGGTCGCCTCCATCCGGGCCAGCGGCGCACCGAGGCAGTAGTGCGGTCCGTGGCCGAGCGAGAGATGCCGCGAGGCCGCGTTCCGGGTCACGTCGAAGCGGTCCGCGTCGGGACCGTGCGCGGCCTTGTCGCGTCCGGCGGCCGAGTATCCGGCCAGCACGGGCGTCCCCTTGGGGATCACGGTCCCGTCGAGAGTGAGATCCCGCGTCGGGTAGCGGAACGGGAAGTAGCTGACCGGGCTGTCCCAGCGCAGGGTCTCCTCGACCACATCCGCCCAGCTCGCCTCTGCCGACCGGACCAGGGCGAGCTGGTCGCGGTGGGCGCACAGCGCACGGACGGCGTTGCTGATCAGGTTCAGCGTGGTCTCGTGCCCGGCGATGATCATCAGCAGCAGGGTGCCGATCAGCTCGTACTGGCTGAGCCGGTCGCCGTCCTCCTCGCGGGCGGCGATGAGCGCGCTGGTGAGATCGTCGCCGGGCTCCTTCATCCGGGCGGCGGCGACCGTGCTCAGCACCTCCACGAGCTCCTTGTTGGCGGCCATCGCCTCCTGGGGGCCGATGTCGGTCGCGACGACCTGGTTCGACAGATGGTGCAGCCGGTCCTGGTACTCGGCGTCCACGCCGAGCAGTTCGCAGATGACGCCCATCGGCAGCGGCATCGCGAAGTGGCGGCGCAGATCGGCGGTGCCGCCGCCCTCGGCCGCCGCCCGGCCGAGGCCGTCCAGCAGCTCGGCGGTCACCGTCTCGATGCGCGGCCGAAGCTCTTCCACACGGCGCGCGGTGAACGCCTTGCTCACCAGGGACCGCAGCCGCCGGTGATCGGCGCCGTCGGCCGTCGTCATGCCCTGCACGGTCGCGAAGGTCTTCAGCGGCCAGCCGTCTGCTATCCCGCCCTCGCGCAGCGCGGTGAAGTGCTCGGCTCCCTTGGCCACATCGGGGTGGGCGAGAAACTCCTTGAGCGCGTCGTGCCCGAGCACCGCCATGCCCGCCACATCACCGGGAAGTACGACCGGGGCCACTGCGCCCCGGGCGAGCAGCCGTGCGTTGTCCGCGTGCGGGCAGCCGCCGGCCGGGTCCATCCGGTGCGCGTCCGTGGATGAGGTGTTCAACGAGGCTCTCCTGTCTGTGGCGCGGTGTGCGGTGCGGTGTGCGGTGCGTGCGGTGTGTGCACTGACTGCCGTACGTGCGGCGCTCGCGGCGCTTGTGACGGGGTCGGTGTTCGTGGGGCGAGGGGCAGCTGAGGGTCGGTGAACCGGACCGGGAGCGCGGCAAGACCCTTGCTCCAGGGGGAGGAGATCCAGGCCAGTTCCGACTCCACGACGGCCAGCTCCAGATCGGGCAGCCGGTGCCGGATGGTGTCCACCGCGGTTCGAGTGATCAGCCGGGCCGGGTCCTGCGCCGGGCACGTGTGCGGTCCCGCCCCGAAGGCGAGATGGGAGCGGTTGCCGACGACCGGGCTGCCGTCGGGGGGCAGCACCGCGGGGTCGGCGTTGGCCGCGGCCAGTCCGAGGACCAGCATGTCGCCGGCCCTGATGTCCTGGCCGCCGAAGCTCAGATCCCGCGTCGCGTACCGGGCGGGGAAGTTCTGCGTCGGCGGGAAGCGCCACAGCACCAGGTCGAGCGCGTCGTCGACGCTGAGATGACCGCCCGTCAGAGAGGACCGGAACGCGGGGTCGCAGAGCAGGATGCGCAGGGTCGTGGCGATCCAGTTCACGGTGGTCTGATTGCCCGCGACGAACATCACCACCAGGTTGTGCAGCACCTCCTCGTCGGTGAGACGTGCCGGGTGGTGCAGCAGCGCCGAGGTGATGTCGTTGCCGGGCCTGCGCCGCTTCTCCTCGATCAGCTCGAGCAGGATCGCGCCCATCCGCTTGCTCGCGTTGGCCGAGTCCGCGTTGGCGACGGCCATTCCCGCGATGGCCTGGACGAGCTGCTGCCCTGTCCGGTCGTCCAGGCCGAGCAGGCCGGTGATGACCTGCATGGGGAGCTTGCGCGCGTAGTGCGGTACGAGGTCCGCCTCGCGGCGTTCGGCGAAAGAGGCGATCAGCTGCTCGGCCGCGGCCCGGACACTGCGGCGCAGCTCGTGTCCGTTGATCCCGGCGAGGGCGTCCGAGACGGCGGCCCGCATCCGGCGGTGCTGCTGGCCGTCGGCGAACAGCAGCGCGGGCCGCCAGCCGACGAGCGGCAGGATCGGCGAGTCCGCGGGCACCCGGCCCTCCCGCAGCAGGCTCCAGTGGCGCGGATCGTGTGAGAAGTCCTGCTCCTCGCGGGTGAGCCGGAGCAGCTCGCGGTGGCCGAGGACCAGCCAGGCCTCGATGCCGGGCGCAACGGTGACGGGGGCCACCGGGCCGTACCTGCCGCGGAGTTCCTCGTACAGAGCGGGCATCGCGTCGCCGTCGAGATGGGGCCCGTACAGCGCGGTGGCGGCCGGGCACCGGCCGCCGCGGCCGGTGCCCGGGTGTCCGTGGACCGGTGAGTGCGGCGAAAAGCCGTGCGGGGTGGTCATGAGGACTCCGTGGCGGCGTCGATGAGATGGCGTACGAGAGCGATGAGGGCCCGGACGGAGGAGGCGGCGTCGCGGGCGTCGCAGGCCACCAGCGGAGTGTTCGGGAGCAGGTCGAGGGCCGTGCGGAGGTCGTCCTCGGCGTGCTGGGGGCTGCCGGGGAACACATTGACGGCGACGGCGAACGGCAGATCGAGGTCCTCGAGATTCCCGAGGGCGCCGAACGAGGCAGCCAGGTCACGGGTGTCGATCAGCGCGAGTGCGCCGAGCGCGCCCTTGGCCAGATCCCGCCAGGCAGGCAGGAAGCGCTGCTGGCCGGGCGTGCCGAACAGATACAGCACCAGCTCCCCGTCGATGGTGATCCGGCCGAAGTCGAGGGCCACGGTGGTGGTCGTCTTGGCACGCTCGCCGCCGGTGTCGACCCGGGCGCCGGCCTGGGTCATCACCGCTTCGGTGAACAGCGGCGGGATCTCCGACACGGTCCCGATGAGCGTGGTCTTCCCGACCCCCAGCGGGCCGACGACGAGGATCTTGGCCGCGCCCGCGACACTCGACGTGAGGTACTTGCCGGACGGCGTCTGCGCGGACGACGACACCGGAGCGTCAGAGACGGCTTTCGAGGCCATGGAGGACCTTTCTCAGCATGGTCACATCGGCGCGTTCGGCCGGCGGAATGGGCGGACGGGCCAGGATCAGCCCCCAGTCGATGAGATCGGCGAGCAGCACCTGGACCACCGACGGCGGCTGGCCCAGGTGCGCGGCCACCTCGGCCACCGACAGCAGGCCCTGACAGTGCGCCAGGATCATCCGGTGCTCGGGCTGGAGGGACTCCGGCACGGCGATATCCGCGGCCATCACCAGGGTCTCCCAGGACAGCGGCACACCGCCGGTGCCCGCCCGGCCGCCGGTGATCACGTACGGACGTACCGCGCGCGTGGTGGTCCGTCCTTCCGAACGGTCCGTCATGAGGACGGGCTCACCGGTTCCCGGGGCTGCGTGCTCAGATGCGCGCCGATCTTCGCCACGAGGAGCTGCATCTGCTGGGCGACCAGGCCCACATCGGCCTCGGTGTCCGTGGCGACGCCGAGATGGGCCCCGATGCCCGCGTGGGTGAACAGGACGAAGCCGTGCTCCGACTCCAGCATCAGCTGGCGCACTCCGGCGCCGCCGCCGAACAGCAGCGCGGCGGTGGACCGTCCGGTCATCGTCATCGCCGCGCACGCCGCGGAGAGCGATTCGGCCTCCGGGACACTGAGCCGGGCGACCGGCCCGGTGAGGTCCTCCGCCGAGGCATGGCCCAGCCGCAGACCGTCCTCGGAGACCACCACGGCGTGCCGGACCCCCGGGATCTCGGTCAGCGGGCGAAGCATCCACCCCAGGTCGGGCAGCCTCGTTATCGCTCCGGTCACTGCCGGCCTCCCTCGTGATCGGTCTCGTCTGGCATGGGGGTGTCCTCCACGGCGGCGCGACCCCGCCGTGATCCGGAGAGCACGCTGGCGATCGACGCACGCGCGGCCTCCGGGGTCCAGGTGCTGTCGGCCGGTTCGGGCTGCGGGGTGTGCAGAGTCTGCTGGACGGCCGCTTCACGGGCACCGCGCCGGCTGCGGCGCCGGGGCAGGCCGCCCGGAACGGGCTGGGGGCCGTCGCCGGCGCGCGGCGCGTCGGCGTACGGCGGCTCCTGCGGCCGCTCCGTCGCGCCCTGCGCCGGCTGCGGCGTCTCGTGCAGCGGTTTCGGCAGCGCCGCCGTGGCCGGGGCCTGGCGCGGCGCCGCGAAGTGGGAGAGCGGCTCGGTGAGCAACCGGTGCGGAACGAACGTGACGGCGCGGGTTCCGCCGTACGCCGACGCTCCCGTCAGCTCCACGTTGAAGCCCAGCTCGCGGGTCCAGCGGCCGACACAGGCAAGGCCGAGGCGCGGCACCGCGCCGAGCCGGGCCAGGTCCAGGTCGTCGCGGAGCTGAGCCGTCGCCTGGTGCAGGACGTCGGGCGGCATTCCCAGGCCCGCGTCGTCGATCTCGACGACGGCCCCGGCCCCCACTTCCCGGATGGTGACGACGACGTGGGTGCTGGACGGGGAGAACACGGTCGCGTTCTCGAGGAGTTCGGCGATCGCATGCATGAGGCCCTCGACGGCGGGCGGCACCACATGGAGCGACTGCCCGCCGTGCACCTCGACCCGGCCGAACTCCACGATGCGTGACTGGGCGCCGCGTACACAGTCGTAGAGCGACACCGGCCGGGTTTCGCGCCTGGCAGGCCAGATACCGCACATCACGAGCAGTGTCTGGGCCTTGCGGGTCATCTGCGCAGCCGCGTGGTCGGCCTTCATGACCTCGGCCATCAGGACGGCGTCGTCGATGGAACGCTCGACCTGGTCCAGCACCTGCTGCTGCACCGTGGCCATGGCGTGCATGGTGCGGGCGACGGATTCGAAGGCGGACTGCACGGAGTCCCGCAGCGCCCGCTCCCTGCGGACGGCTTCGTCGGAGCCGAGCGCCGTGACCACGGCGGCCAGTGCGTGCGCGAACTCCTTTCCGGTGTCGGCTTCGGAGCCGACCGGCCCGGGTACGCCGTCCAGTCGCCGGCCGGTGCGTATCCGTTCGGCGATGGCGGGGACCCGGACGTTCGCCAGATGCTCGATCTCGGCACCGCGGGCGGCTGCCAGTCGCTGGTGCAGCTCACGTCCTGCGCGTTCGGCATTGCGCTCGCGCCGGAGCCACAGCGCCCAGCCGAGGAGCGACAACGCGACGACGGCGCCGCCCGCGCTCAGCAGTACGGTCATGACACGACGCTTCGGGATAACGCGACCACGGAGAGAGTGCCCCTTCCAGACCACACTGTGGCTCCCCGGGCGATCGGGAGCATCCAGATCCTACGATCAACCAGACGTTATCGAACGCCAGTTGCGCAACTCCCGTCACCTTCTGCCAACGCTGTCACAGAGACCGATGGCTACCGGTGCCGGGATGCTGCATAGTGTGGGTTCGGCCTCGCCTCGCCCTGCGCGGGTGCGAGGGTCACGGCAAGCAAGGGTGCGGGTCCATGCGTTCGGAGCGTACGTCAGCCGCGCTGGCCGCCGCTCTGCTCGCCGTGCTCGCCTTCCTCGGCGTCCGGCCTGCCGCCGCGACCGCGCTCGTCACCGGCCCGGCGCCCTCGGCGTCGCTGCCCGCACCGGCCGCCGGGGCCCCGTCGTCCCGTCACACCGAGCGTCTCTCGCGCACCGACGGCGTACCGACCCGGCCCGACGGTCCACGGCGTACGACGGTCGGACACGTCCACGCCGGCAGTCAGTTCTCTCCCCCGCCGGGATCCGGCGCGCTGCCACCGCACCGTTCCCGGCCGCCCGTTCCGCTCCGCAGCGCGGAACGGGCCGTTCCCACGAGCGACTTCGTACGGCCGGTATCCCGTGCGGAGCTTCCGGCAGTGCGCGGACCTCCGGGGACGGCCGGTCACCGGTCCCGTCCCGCATCACCGCCGGTACGTCCTCGCTGAGGGCGCCCGGCGCCCTCACGGAGGAAACCCATGACTCGCGCCACCGCGGTGCGGGCAGTTCTGGCTGCGCTCGTGCTGCTCGTATCCGTCTTCATCGCACTCACCCAGTCCCCCAGGCTCGGCCTGGATCTTCAGGGCGGCACCCGAATGGTGCTCCAGGCCCGTGACTCCCAGGCCGCCGAGGCGGACCGCGACACCACCGACCGCACCATGGAGGTGCTGAGACAGCGCATCGACGCGCTCGGCGTCGCCGAACCGACACTGACCCGGTCGGGCGAGAACCGCATCGTCGTCGAACTGCCGGACGTCCAGGACCCGAGGAAGGCGGCGGAGGTCCTGGGCCGCACCGCCCAGTTGAGCTTCCACGCCGTCGAGGAACCCGCCCCCGAGGGCACGGACAGGCAGTGGGTGCTGCCCGACGAGCGGGGGCGGCCCGTGCATCTCGGCGCGGCGGGGCTGTCCGGCGCGGGCGTGAAGGACGCCGTGGCGCAGTTCGACGCCCAGCGCGGAGCGGGCTGGTACGTCGCCGTCGAGTTCCGCTCGGGCGAGGCCCGCGACTGGGCGCGCCTGACCGGGCAGGCGGCGTGCCATCCGGTCCAGGACGACCGCCGCCGGGTGGCGATCGTGCTGGACGACCAGGTGATCTCCTCACCGCAGGTGGATCCCTCGGTGACCTGCGGGTCGGGCATCGTCTCCGGCTCCACACAGATCACCGGCTCGTTCACCGCCGACGAGGCCAGGGAACTCGCCCTGCTGATCAAGGGCGGGGCGCTGCCCGTACCCGTCGAGACCGTCGAGCAGCGGACCGTCGGGCCCACGCTCGGCGCCGCCGCGATCAGTGCGAGCGCGCAGGCCGCGGTGATCGGAGCGGTGCTCACGGCGCTCTTCGTCACGGCCGTCTACCGGCTCTTCGGAGCCCTGGCCGCCGTCGCCCTCGTCGCGTACGCGGTGATCTCGTACGCCGCGCTCGTGGCGCTGGGCGTCACCCTGACCCTGCCGGGGCTGGCGGGTTTCGTCCTGGCGATCGGCATGGCCGTGGATGCCAATGTGCTCGTCTTCGAACGGGCCCGGGAGGAGTACGCGACCGGTTCACGGCGCTCGCTGCGCCGTGCTGTGACGGCCGGCTTCCGCAACGCCTGGAGTGCGGTGGCCGATTCCGGCGCGACCACTCTGCTCGCGGCCGGGCTGCTCTTCTTCCTCGGCTCGGGTCCGGTGAAGGGCTTCGGCGTCACCCTGGCGATCGGCGTGCTCGCCTCGATGTTCTCCGCCCTCGTGATCGCCAGGGCGCTCACCGAACTCGCCGCGCGTTCCCGCTTCGTCGGTGACTACCGGGAGGTCAACGGCATCGGCATGCCCGGCCGGGTACGGACGTTCCTGACCCGCCGCGGTCCCCGGCTGTTCCGCGCTCCCCGGCGCTGGCTCACCGTCTCGGCGGTGCTGGTGGCCGTGGCCGTGGCGGGCATCGCACTGCGCGGGGTGAACCTCGGCGTGGAGTTCACCGGCGGACGCCTCGTGGAGTACTCGACGGCCCGGCCGGTGGACGCGGAGACGGCACGCTCCGCCCTCGCGAAGGCCGGTTTCGCCGATGTGGAGGTCACCACGGCGGACGGCCGGGACCTGTCCGTGCGCGGCGCGGACATCGGCAATGACGGCGAGGCGGCCATCAGGGGCGCGCTCGCCCAGCACGGCGGTACGGCGACGAAGGTGCGCGACGAACTGATCGGCCCCAGCCTCGGCGGCGAACTGCGGCGCGACGCCGTGATCGCCCTGGCCGTCGCCGTGATCGTCCAGCTGGTCTATCTGGCGTCGCGCTTTCGCTGGACGTTCGCGGTGGGGTGCGTCATCGCCCTGGTGCACGACGTCACCATCCTGATCGGCGCGTTCGCCTGGCTCGGCCGGTCCGTGGACGGCATCTTCCTGGCGGCCCTGCTGACCGTCGTCGGATACTCCGTCAACGACTCGGTGGTGGTGTTCGACCGGGTCCGGGAGCTGTGGGGGAAGAACCGCGGCACTCCGCTGCCGGTGCTCGCGGACACGGCCGTCCTCCAGACGGTGCCACGTACGGTCAACACCGGGATGGGTGCCCTGTTCATCCTCTGTGCCCTGGCCGTCCTCGGCGGCGACTCCCTCGCCGACTTCGCCCTGGCGCTGCTCATCGGGGTCTGCGTGGGCACGTATTCGTCGGTCCTCACGGCCGTGCCGGCGGCTCTCGTCCTCGAGGGCCGGTGGGGCGCCCCGGCGGCGACGGCAGGCGGGCGAGGTCGTCGGCCGGTGACGCGCCGGGACCCGAGGGACAACGGGGCGCGGGTCTGACCCGGGGCCTGCCCGCCGGGCCGATTCCGCGCCCGCGGTACGGAATCGGCCCGGTGCCGCGCCATGGCCCGGTCCGCGGTCCTGAAACGGTGGCCGTCAGGACGCCGCGGCCGTCGCGATCGCCTGCTCGAGTTTGGCCATCTGCCGGCCGTGCAGGTCCTCCGGCAGCTGCGACTTCTCCGGCTCGAGCAGATTGAGCGTGAAGAACACGGCCACGTTCCTGCCCTCCCTCACCGCCGTGAGGTGCACGGGCATCCGCGTCCCCTGGGCCGTGCCGGTCATCGCCCAGGCGACCGACTCGTCGCCGCCCTCCGGTGCCTCCTCGCTCTTCACGTCGACGTACTTGATGGTGGACCCGTCGGCGTTCCCCGACGTCGAGAAGCCGCCGCCGCATGCGCCGAGGGCCTTGCGGACGCCGGCGAGCGTCTGCTGGGCGCCGTCCCCCTCGTAGGAGAAGAGACTCACGGTCACGGTGAGGCCCGGTGTGCCGCTCGACAGGAAGGAACGGTTCGCCCAGTCGACGGCCTCGGGGGTACGGGCGGTACCGGCCGCGGTCATGTCGGCGAGGGCTCGGCAGTCTTCGCGGTCGGCCTTGGGACGCCGGCTCGGCGGGCTGTTCTCCTGCGCCTGGTACGACGGGACTTCGGCCTGGGTGACCAATGCCGTCCGCAGCGCGTCGGCCCGCAGGACGACCGAGCCGGCGCCGCCCTTGTGCCCATCGGGAGCGGGCAGGCCCGAGGCACCGGAAGGCCCCGGAGAGCCCGGTTTCTCGGGAGAACTGGTGCAGCCGGTCAGGAATGCGGCGGCCACGGCGCCGGCGAGCGCGAGCGCGCCGCTGCGCCGGAGGGCCGGAAGAGTCATGAGTGGCATGGGAATCCTGTCGGTTCGGTACGGCGGCGGGCGGCTCGCGGCTCCCGGTGTCACAGGCGTCCGTACCATCAAGCGCACCCAGCCGCCCGCGGATCACGGGTGGCGTGGAAAGTGTGTCGCGGATCACGGCGTGTCGCCGGGAAGGGCCCTGCGCGGTCCGGCCGTGTCGGGACAGGCCTGCCCGGGGGGTTGCACGGGGGGGCGCACAGGGTTCACCGGACCCGTCTCACCACGCGCAGCAGGTACTCCTTGCGGTCCAGCGGGTTGTGGTCCGTACGCGGTCTGACCGGGATCGTGCCGCTGACCGGCGCGTACCGCCCGAACACGCAGTCGAGGACACCCTCACCGCGCGTCAGCCCCGGCAGCTGCTGTTCCAGGGCGTGCACCCGGTCCGCCGGAATCTCACCTTCCAGTGCGCACGACGAACCGCGCGTCACGTTGGTCCGGGGTACGGCGCGGTGGCGTGCCAGTACGGACAGGACCGGTCCGAGCGCGTCCGTGGGAATCTCGAGGTGGAAGCGGTGCAGCGGCTCGAGCACGCTGGTGCCGGCCTGCCGCAGTGCGCTCATCAGGACCAGCGGTGTCAGACCGCGGAAGTCACCGGCCGTGCTGGACATGCTTTTGTCGAAGACGGCATGCGCGTGGCTCTGCCGCGGGCAGTAGCCGGAATGCGTCATGGTGACCGTGCAGTCGGGGATGCGCCATCCGTGGATTCCCTGCAGCAGTGTTTCCCTCGCCGAGTCCTCGACGGCCTTGATGAACGAGTACGGCATCGAGCCGAGTTCGACCTCCAGCCGGAATTCCACACCGGCACCGGCCGGGGCCGGCTCGACACGCAGCCCGACCGTCGCGAGAAAGGGATTGGTCTCCTTGTGTTCCTTGAATTCGACGGCCGAGCCGATGCCCTTCAGGCGTTCGACGCAGACGGTCGTCGTCTCGCGGAAGGTGACGTCGACACCGAAGTCGTCGGACAGCGTTGCCTGGATGACTTCCTTCTGCACTTCGCCGTAGAGCGAGACGGACACTTCCTGCCGGATGTCGTCCTGCCGCAGATCGATCAGCGGGTCCTGCTCGGCCAGCTGGGTGAGCGCGGTGTGCAGCGCCCCTCTGTCGGACGGGCGGACCGGCACCACGACCGTTTCCAGTGTCGGCGGGGCGAACTGTCGCTCCGTGTCCGCGAGTCGAGCCACGCCGATCGGGTCGCCGGTCCGGATGTCGCCGAGGCCCCAGAGCTTCCCGATCTGCCCCGCGGTGACCGACGCGCGCCGGTCGTCCGAGCCGCGGTCGAAGACACTGATCGCGGTGACCTTGCCCTCGTCGTGCCGGCGGAGCCGCAGCCGGTCGCGCGTCCGTACGGTGCCCGAGAACATCCGCACATAGGCGATCTTCTCCCCGGCCGGACCACGCTCGACCTTGAAGGCGGTGCCGGAGACCGGACCGTCGGGTTCGCCCTCGGCGGCGGGCAGCAGTTCGCTGATTCCGCCGATCAGCGCGTCCACCCCGGCCCCGGTCATCGCCGAGCCGAAGAACACGGGATGCACCAGCGCCTGTCCGGTCTGTGCGGCGAGCTCGTCGCGGAGTCTGCGGTACGAGACGGCCGATGCGTCGTCCACGTACGCGGCCAGGAACGCGTCGTCGTGCTCGGACAGCACGTCGATCAGCCGGGAGGTGAACGCGGTGTCCGCGTCGCCGAACCGTGTGAACCGGGCGCGCGCGGTGCCGAGTCCGTCGGTCGATCCCATCGGGACGATCGCCGGGGACAGTCGCGCGGAGATGCTCCGCAGTACGTCCGCGTCGTGCGCGCCACCGCGGTCGATCTTGTTCACGAAGATGAGCGTCGGGATGCGCAGACGCCGGAGCGTGCGCATCAGCACGCGGGTCTGCGCCTGCACGCCTTCCACGGCGGAGACGACCAGTACGGCGCCGTCGAGCACGCTCAGGACGCGTTCCACCTCGGCGATGAAATCCGGGTGACCGGGCGTGTCGATCAGGTTGACCGTGATGTCGTCGATGGCGAAGGAGACGACGGCGGATTTGATCGTGATACCGCGTTGCCGTTCCAGCGCCAGTGAGTCCGTGCGAGTACTTCCGTCGTCGACGCTGCCGATTTCGTCGATGACACCGGCGGCGTGCAGGAGCCGCTCGGTCAGGCTTGTCTTACCGGCGTCGACATGCGCCAGGATTCCCAGGTTGAGTGTGCGCACTACGTGTCATGTCCTCTGAATTGGCGGAGATTCCCTTCGTGATGGACATGTACGCAGTGCGCATTTCCCGCTCCTCGGCAGATCGGCTGTTGTCCCGGCACTCCAGCAGAGAGCCCGCCGCGCACGCAACCGAATTCGGGCTATCCCACCGGGACCACCGGCTCTCCCGCCCGCAGGACGCCGATCATCCGGGTGACCGTCTCGGCCATCGCCCGCCGCCCGACCGAGAGGTAGCTGCGGGAGTCCACCGCGTCGGCGTTGGCGGCCAGGTACTCACGGATGGCGCCGGTCATCGCGAGGTTCAGTGCCGTCCCGATGTTGACCTTCGCGATCCCTCCCGTCACGGCCGCGGTCAGCTCTCCGTCGGGCACACCCGAGGAACCGTGCAGCACCAGCGGTACTTCCAGGGTCCCGGACAGCCGTGCCAGCAGCTCGTGGTCGAGCGCGGCCGTGCGGGACGTCATGGCGTGGGAACTGCCGATCGCGACGGCGAGGGCGTCCACACCGGACGCCGCCACGAACTCCCGTGCCTCGTCCGGGTCGGTGCGGGCGCCCGGAGTGTGGGCGTCCAGCGGCGGTGCGCCGTCCTTGCCGCCGACCTCGCCCAGTTCGGCCTCGATCCAGAGGCCGTTGGCATGTGCCCAGTCGGCCGCAGTGCGGGTCGCGGCGAGATTCTCCTCGTAGGGCAGGTGTGCCGCGTCGTACATCACGGAGCTGAACCCGGCGTCGGCGGCCTGCCGCAGCAGCTGCCCGCTCTTGACGTGGTCGAGGTGGAGCGCGACGGGTACGGCGGCCCCTTCGGCCGCCTCGGCGGCGGCCCGTGCCAGCGGGCGGACCCGCCCGTAGCGGAACTTCACCGCGTTCTCACTGATCTGCAGGAGGACCGGGGAGCCGGCGGCCTCCGCCCCTGCGACGACGGCTTCGGCGTGCTCCAGCGTGATGATGTTGAACGCGGCCACGGCGCGGCGTTCCGCGGCGGCCTCGGCGACCAGGGTCGCGGTGTCGGTGAGCGGCATCGGTCAGGCTCCGGCGAGGATGACGGACCGGGCGAGGTGACGCGGGCGGTCCGGGTCCATGCCGCGTGCCTCGGCGACGGCGACGGCGAGGCGCTGCGCCCGCACCAGCTCGGCCAGCGGATCGAGGCCGCCCGCCACCCACATCCCGCCGGTGGCGTGCACCTCGTCGGCCAGGCCCGACGGTGCGTCACCGATCATCCAGGTGGCCGTGCCCCGTGTCGTGATGCTGATCGGTCCGTGCCGGTACTCCATCGCGGGGTACGCCTCGGTCCAGGACGTGGACGCCTCCCGCATCTTGAGTGCCGCCTCGTTGGCGAGTCCCACCGTCCAGCCGCGGCCGAGGAAGGTGAACTGCGAGCAGCCCGTCAGCCATTCGGGGAGCGGCTCGGCCAGCGCGTCGCGGGCGTCGTCCACGACGGCGTCGGTGTGCAGTCCGAGGTGGGCGCGCAGCAGGGTGAGGGCGGAGGTGGCGAACCGCGTCTGGACCACGGACCGTTCGTCGGCGAAGTCGAGGACGACGACCTCGTCGGCGGCGGTCATCACGGGCGTGGCGGGGTCGGCGGTGACGGCGGTGGTACGGGTGCGGCCGCGCAGCCGCGCGAGGAGTTCGAGCACCTCGGTGGTGGTGCCGGAGCGGGTGAGCGCGACGACCCGGTCGTAGCGGCGGCCGTCCGGGAACTCGGAGGCCGCGAACGCGTCCGACTCGCCCTGCCCCGCGCCTTCGCGCAGCGCGGCCGCCGCCTGGCTCATGAAGAAGGAGGTCCCGCAGCCGACGAACGCCACCCGCTCGCCCGCCGCCGGAAGCACTCCGCCCTGGTCCGTGGCGAGTTCCGCGGCCCTTCCCCAACACTCCGGCTGGCTCACCAGCTCGTTCGCGACATGGCTCATGTCCGTCCTCACCCTTCGACTGATGCGTGTTTCTGCAAGATAGCGCTAGGTTTCAATCATCTTCAAGCATCGCGGGGGCGCGGCGTGCGCTAAGGTCGCCTTCGAACATTCGAGGAAGGGAGCTGCGGATGTCCCGCGACGCCCGCTGGAAGGCGCTGCTTGAGCTGCTGGTCGAGCAGGGCCGGCTGGACGTCGAGGAGGCCGCGGCGGCACTGGACGTCTCGGCCGCGACCATCCGGCGCGATTTCGACCAGCTCGCCGAGCAGCAGATGCTCGTACGCACCCGCGGCGGTGCGGTCGTGCACGGCGTCTCGTACGAGCTGCCGCTGCGCTACAAGACGTCCCGGCGCGCGGCGGAGAAGCAGCGCATCAGCGCGGCGGTCGCCGGGCTGATCTCGCCCGGCGAGGCGGTCGGCTTCACCGGTGGCACCACGACGACCGAGGTCGCCCGTGCGCTGGCGGCGCGCCCCGACCTGGCTTCGGGCTCCCCCGCGCTGACGATCGTCACCAACGCCCTCAACATCGCCAACGAGCTGGCGATCCGGCCCCAGTTCAAGATCGTCGTGACCGGCGGCGTGGCCCGCCCGCAGTCGTACGAGCTCATCGGCCCGCTCGCCGACGGCGTGCTCAGCCAGATCACCATGGATGTCGCGGTGCTGGGCGTGGACGCCTTCGACGTGGTCAACGGCGCCTCGGCGCACGACGAGGACGAAGCCGCGATCAACCGGCTGCTCTGCGAGCGCGCACAGCGGGTCGTCGTCGCCGCCGACTCCAGCAAGCTGGCCGCGCGCGCGTTCGCCCGTATCTGCGCCACGGACCAGGTGGACACGCTGGTCACCGACGGCGCCGTGCCCGACGAGACCGCCGCCGGGTTCACGGAGGCGGGCGTGACGGTCATCCGGGCGTGACCGCCCCGGTAGGAGCTATAACTGGACCATGATCATGCACGTGGTCGCGCTGGACGACTGGCTCGCCATCCCGGAACGGGCGTACGCGCCCAAGTCCCTCCTGGTGGAGGGCTTCGTCCACTGCTCCCCCGACGAGGCCACGACGCTCGCGGTCGCCAGCGCCTACTACCGTGACGTCCGCGGCCCGTTGATGGCGCTGCTCATCGATGAGCGCAAGCTCCTCGCCCCGGTCCGCCTGGAGCCCGCGGGCACGGCCCCGCCACCGGGTGTCGCCCCCGGCACCCTCTTCCCGCACGTCTACGGGCCGATCGACCGGACGGCGGTCGACGGGATGCTGGAGATCCAGCGCGACGAGACCGGCAGGGCGGTGGGCTTCACACCCTGGGCATGAGCCCGGCCCCGAAAGCCGCGCCTGACCGTGCACGGCGGGGCCTGACCAAGCCTGACCGTGCATGGCGGGCGGCTGTCCGTACGGCCGGTCAGGAGTCCTTGTCCTCGGACAGCGGCCAGCGCCGGGCCGCGCCGCTGCCCGGGACGAGGCGGTCGACCACTTCGGCCAGTTCGCCGCACGCCTGCTCGATCTTGCGGCGGATGGTGATCTGCTCGGTGACGATCGCGGCGAGCAGCAGACCGGTCAGTGCCGCCGATCCGTTGAGGGCCTGCAGGGTGCCCATGGTCGCGAAGAGGCTGTGGCCGGCGAACGGCCCCGCCTCATCGGTCGCCGCCGAAATCGCCAGGACGGACACGACCAGGACGCACGGTGCGGCACCCGGCAACTGGAAGCGCAACGCCGCCCACATCAGCAGCGGAAAGACGAGGAACAGCAGGGGGGCGGAGCTTCGCGTGACGACGGCGGCGACGGCGGCGACGCTGACGGCGAGACACGCTGCCTCGGCCCACCTGGCGGGGCTGACGCCCACGGGCATCCGGGCCCTGCGGCAGACGAGCAGCAGCGGGGTCACCACCAGGACTCCCATGGCGTCGCCCGCCCACCACGCCGACCAGATCGGCCAGAAACTGTCGGGCGCCAGCACGCCGGCGAGCACCAGCACGCCGGCCCCGACGGTCGCGCTGATCAGCATCCCGGCCAGGGCCCCCAGGAAGACGAGCGCCAGCCCGTCACGCAACCGGTCCAGCTCGGTACGGAAGCCGACCCGCCGCAGCATCAGGTACGCGCAGACCGGCGCGAGGCTGTTACCGGCGAGGATCCCGAGGGAGAACGGCCGGAACGGACTGATGGCCAGGATGACGAGGAGAGTGCCGAGGGCGATCCCCGGCCAGATCCGGAGCCCGAACCAGAGCAGACAGCTCAGCGCGATGCCCGTGGGTGGCCACAGCGGCGTGACGATCGCGCCCTCGATTACCACCTGCAACGTGAGCCCGACGCGTCCTGCCGCGTAGTAGGCGGCGGCGACGGCGAGCATCAGCAGCACGACGGTGCCGAAACGACGGATCTCCTGGGTACGGACCACACCAGTCATCACACAACCTCACCCTGTCCGACGCCATCCGGGACACGCGTCGGCGGGTTCGCCGCCTCACCCGGACCGGCGGCGCGGTCCCGCGTCATGACGCAGGACGAGCACGGCGGCGTCGTCGCAGTGGTCGGTGAACTCAGCCGCCTTCATCACCTCGGCGGCCAGCAGATCGGCATCGACATCGGCCTCGACCCCTGCCCCGACCAGCCGGGTCACCCGGCTCAGTCCGGTCTCGATCGGCACGGTCGGCCCCTCGATCACGCCGTCGGTCAGCAGCACGAAGGCTCCGGACTGGGTCAGCGGGCGCCGGGTCACCGGGTACACCTCGCCCGGTTCGATACCGAGCGGCAGCCCACCGGTGTCCGAAGCTGTGCCGCTGCAGCCGTCGGCCGTGGCCCAGACCGCCGGTACATGCCCGGCCCTGGCGCTCTCGAGGACCCACGTCCTCGGGTCGAAGCGGAGAAAGCTGCAGGTCGCGAAGAGTTCGCGAGCCACGGACACCAGCAGGTCATTGGCCCGGCCCAGCACTTCGCCCGGGTCGGTGCACGCCGTGGCCACGGCACGCAGTCCGATACGGACCTGTCCCATGAAGGCGGCGGCTTCGACGTCGTGCCCCTGGACGTCGCCGATGGAGAACCCGAGCGACCCGTCGGGCATCAGGAAACCGTCGTACCAGTCGCCGCCGATGTCCAGACCGTCGCGGGCGGGCGCGTACCGGGCGGCCGTCCGCAGACCGGGCAGGGACGGCAACGTGCGCGGAAGCATGTCGCGCTGCAGGGCCTCGGCGAGGTCCACCCGGGCGCGATGCGCCTCTGCGCCCTCCCGCGCCTGTGCGGTCAGCAACCCGAGCGCGGTCAGCAGGTCGTCGGCGCTCGCCGACCGCGGGGGACGACGCCGCGTCATGGACCTCTCCGGATTTACGACAGTTCCAGCGCCCTGCGGAAACCGTCTTTCATTTTACTTCCGGGGCGCGACGGCCGCCTGGTGACGTCATGGGCGCGGCGCTCGCCACTCGCTCACTGTGCGGCGCGGCCCGCCGCCTCCCGCGCCCGGAGTACGGCGGCGATGCGACGGCACCAGTCCCTGTTCTCGCGCTCGAACGCCAGGCCGCGCAGACAGGTCAGATACGGTCCGACGCGCTCGCCCCGGGCGAGGAACTCCTCCTCGTCGGCAGCTCCGCGCATCTTCCGCAGCATCGTGCCGAACAGCTCGATCCTGGCCTCGGACGCGGTCGCTCGCTCCTCGAGCTGATCGATCACGGGTCCGGTGTCGATCCGGTCGGCGGCCTGGACCTTGACGAGCAGGTCGTCACGGATGAAGGACGGCTTCGACACGGCGGCGGCGAACCGCTCCAGCTCCTCGTGGCCTGCGTCCGTGACCCGGAACAGACGTTTGTTGGGGCGGTTCTCCTGGATCACCTGGCGTCCGGCGACCAGGCCTTCCTTCTCCAGGCGGGTGAGCTCGGCGTACAGCTGCTGAGGCAGTGCGTGCCAGAAATTGGCGACGCCGACGTCGAATGCCTTGGCCAGCTGGTACCCGCTGTACTCACCGTCGAGCAGCGCCGCCAGTACGGCGTGTCGCAGGGCCATCGTCGCCACCCCTTCCCTTTCGTCGTCCGCATGCCCCATCATACTCAAGGATCTGACTAGTCAGTTTCTTGAGTAAGAGTAAGTAGGTATGGGCCGAACCGGGTGCGGCGATGAACGCGCGACGACACGCCGCCGGGACGAGGGGACACACCATGGAGACCGCTGAACGCTTCCGTGCCGCCGTCGAGCAGCGCGACCTCGGAGCGCTGGACGACCTGTTCACCGAGGACATCCGCCTCTACAGCCCCGTCAAGTTCACGCCGTTCGAGGGCAAGCCGATGGTCATCGGTCTGTTCGGCGTGCTGCTGCGGACCTTCGAAGACTTCCGCTACGTCGGACAGTTCGCCGGCACGGCCCGGACCAGCACGGACGGCACCGAGGCACCGTCGGAGATCCTCGTGTTCCGGGCGACGGTGAAGGGCCGGGAGATCCATGGCATCGACCTGCTGCAGTTCGACGAGGCGGGCAAGGTCAAGGAGTTCACGGTGATGGTCCGCCCGCAGTCGGCGGTGCACGCGCTGGGCGAGGCGGTCCTCGAAGGGCTGGTGGCGGACGGTCTCGTCACGGGGTGAAACCGCGCGTCGTGTTCGGCGTCCCTCCGGTTCCGCCCGCTCCCCCTGGGCACGTACGCCTCGGTGGGGGCGGCGGGACCGGCACCGGCCTGCCGGGCACGACGGGCCCGGTATCGGCCTGGGCGGGATCACCGTTCGGTTTCAGTACTCCGGTGGCTGTGTGCGTGCTTCCGCCGTGAGCCTGCTCCGTACCCGCTGCTCGTGGAAGAGCCGCCCCACCAGCGCCGCTCCGTAGACGACGAATCCCACTCCGACGAGCCAGGACTGAAGAACCAGCACGGTTCCGAACGGGCCGTACGTCACCGCGTTCGACGCGATCAGCGGGGAGAACACGAACTGTGAGAAGACCCGCAGCCCGAGCAGCCCCAGCGCCGTCGCCACGGCTCCGGGCGCCAGCGCCCGCCAGCGGATACGGCCGCAGAGCAGCAGCCACTGCGACCACCAGAAGAAGAGGAACGCACCGAACACGTCCCCCGTGGCGACCAGGGCGGTCTCCGGGGCGGACGCCGCCTCGCGCGTGGATGTCGAGACGAACAGCAGCAGTGCGCAGATCAGTACGGCCAGCCAGACGACATGGCGCCACATGGTGTGCCAGCGAGCCGTCGGCAGGTCCCACGCCCGCTCGTACCCGGTCTGCACGGCGGATCCGAAGGTCACGCCGAACGCGGCGAGGGCGGCGAGACCGAGCGCCGTGGTCCGTTGCAGGGCCTGCCCCGGCTTGCCGAAGAGCTGCTCGACCTCCTCCTGCGACACCTGCGACACTCCGAGCCCCTGCACCAGCCACTTGGCGAAGCCCTGACCGCTCGCCAGGTCGGCCGCCGCGACGACGACCAGCAGCGGCACGAGAGTGAGGAAACTCAGCGCCGCGAAACCCATGGCACGGTGCATCAGCTCCATCTCACGGCCGCGGTTCCAGGCGAGCCCGACCACCGAGGTCTGCACGCGCTGGTGGAGCCGCGTGAACCAGCGACCGGGGTGCGCCTCGTCATCTTCCGGCACACCGAATCTGAAGGGCATGTGCCGTCGACTACCCGCAAGCGTGGCCCGGGCAGTCCGGCATACCCCCGAACGGGTGTCTTCCGTTTCGACCCACGCGCGGAACCCGCCCGTACCGGAACGCACCGGTCCTCGTACGGCGGGGCGGGCCACGACCGGTCGCCCGGGACGGTGGCGCGGTGTTAGAACTGGGACATGATCGGACGTCCCCGCCGGTCCTGGCTGACGGCGGTCATGCCGTCCAGCCGCCCGCGGTCACGTGATCAGCGTGCCCGCCCGGGGTGGCGGCGGAGTCTGCGAACCGGGCTGAGCATGCACAGCCTCGCCACACAGGTCTTTCTGCTGCAGGCGCTCGTGATCATCCTGCTCGTGGTCGGCGCGACGGTCGCCCTGGTCCTGCAGGCGCGTTACGACAGCCAGCAGGACGCCCACAACCGTTCGCTGGCCGCGGCGGAGAGTTTCGCGCACGCACCGGGCACGGCAGCCGCGCTGCAGTCCCCCGACCCGACAGCCATCCTGCAGCCCGCCGCCGACAAAGCCCAGCGGGGCTCGGGGGTCGACTTCATCAGCGTGCTGAGCAAGGACGGGATCCGCTACACGGACTCGGAACCGCAACTGATCGGAAAGCGCGCGGAGGGCGACTTCGCGCGGGCGGCCGCGGGAGAAGCGTTCACCGAGTCGTTCGAGGGCCGGCCGCACGACGCGGTACGGGCCGTCGTCCCCGTCATGGACCCCAGCAGACGCGTCGTCGGCATGGTCAGCGCGGGCATCCAGATCGCGAACGTCCGCGATCTGCTGGACCGGCAGCTGCCGCTCGTGCTCGCGTCCGCCGCGGGCGCGCTGGCGCTCGCCACCGGAGGCGCGGCGCTGGTCAGCAGGCGGCTGCGGCGCCAGACCCATGGCCTGGGCCCGGCCGAGATGACCCGGATGTACGAACACCATGACGCGGTTCTCCACGCGGTGCGCGAGGGCGTCATGATCATCGGTGGCGACGGGCGGCTCGTCCTCGCCAACGACGAGGCGCGCCGGCTGCTCGATCTGCCCGCCGACGCGGACCGTCGGCATGTCACCGAGCTGAACCTGGGCCCGGGAATGACCCGGCTGCTGGAGGCGGGTGAGGAGGCCTCCGACGAGGTGTTCCTCTCCGGAGACCGGCTGCTGGCCGTCAACACCCGGCCCACGGCCCCGTACGGCGGGGTGCCGGGAGTGGTCGCGAGCCTCCGTGACACCACCGAACTGCGGGCTCTGTCGGGACGGGCGGAGGTGGCCCGGGAGCGTCTGACGTTGCTGTACGAGGCAGGCGTACGGATCGGCACCACACTGGACGTGCGCCGGACGGCGAGGGAACTCGCGGACGTGGCCGTTCCCCGGTTCGCCGACTTCGTCACGGTGGAGCTGCTCGATCCCGTCCTGCGCGGCGATGAGCCGACGGGCGCACTGGGTGAAATGCGGCGGGCGGCTCTCAGCGGCATCCGTGAGGACCATCCGCTCCAGCCGGTCGACGATCTGATCCTGATCAGTGTGACCCCGATGACCACGGCGCTCGACAACGGCCGGGCGCTGCTCGAACCGGATCTCAGCGCGTCCGAGACCTGGGGGAGCGAGGACCCGGAGGGGGCACGGCAGGCGCTGGAGTACGGGATCCGCTCGCTGATCACGGTGCCGCTCCAGGCCCGCGGCGTCGTGCTCGGCCTGGTCAACTTCTGGCGGTCGGGCGACGTGCCGCGGTTCGACGAGGACGACACCTCGTTCGCCGAGGAGCTCGCGGCCCGGGCGGCGGTGGCGATCGACAACGCGCGCCGGTTCACCCGTGAGCACGCGATGGCGGTGACCCTGCAGCGCAGCCTGCTGCCCCGCGATCTGCCGCAGCAGGATGCCCTGGAGGTGGCCTGGCGCTATCTGCCGGCCCAGGCCGGGGTGGGGGGTGACTGGTTCGACGTGATCCCCCTGCCGGGTCTGCGGGTCGCTCTCGTGGTCGGCGATGTGGTCGGGCACGGCATGCACGCGGCGGCCACGATGGGCCGGCTGCGCACGGCCGTACTCAACTTCTCGTCCCTGGACCTGCCGCCGGCCGATCTCCTGGCCCACCTCGACGATCTGGTGATGCGCATCGACGCGGACCAGCCGACCGAGGAGGACCGGGCTCCGGTGACCGGTGCGACCTGCCTGTACGCGATCTACGACCCGGTCAGCGGCCGCTGCACCCTCGCGCACGCCGGGCACCCCGGGCCGGCCCTGGTCGATCCACGCAGTGGGGTGACGTATCCGGAGCTGCAGGTGTCACCGCCGCTCGGCATCGGCGGGCACCCGTTCGAGGAGACCGAGCTGGACCTGGCGGAAGGCAGCCGGCTCGTACTCTTCACCGACGGCCTCGTCGAGGACCGCAGCCGGGACATCGACGAGGGACTGGAGCTGCTGCGCACCGCGATCGCCCCGCCGGGACTGACGCCCGAGGAGACCTGCCGTGCCGTGACGGACGCGATCCTTCCCGACCAGCCGAGCGACGACATCGCACTCCTCGTCGCCCGCACGCGTCTGCTGGCCTCGGACAGGTCCGTCGTCTGGGAGGTGCCGTTCGACGCGTCGGCCGTGTCCCGGGTGCGTGCCGAGGCCGGGCGGCAGCTCGCCGAGTGGGGTCTCGAGGAGTCAACCTTCGCCACCGAACTCGTCCTCAGCGAGCTGCTCACCAACGCCCTCCGTTACGGCACCGAGCCGGTCACGGCCCGCCTGCTGTACGGCCACACGCTCATCTGCGAGGTCTCCGACGGCAGCAACACCTCTCCGCATCTGCGCCGCGCCGCCACGACGGACGAGGGTGGCCGTGGCCTGTTCCTGGTGGCGCAGTTCTCACAGCGCTGGGGAACGCGCTACGTGAGCCCCGGCAAGATCATCTGGGCGGAACTGGCACCGGGCGGGGCGCTGCCGGAGGAACCGGTGATGGCGTTCGACGAAGAACTGGCGTGGTGAGGCTGCACCCCGACGGACCGGAGCGGGCCGGGGCCGCACGAAGGGACTGTACGAAGGGGGCGGGCGGGCCGGTCCCGGCCAGCCCTAGGGCTGGACGACGGGCCGGGCCTCCACGCCGGAAGGAGGCTGCTGATGAGCGCCGCTCGCGATCATCCGCACCTCACCGCGGTCACTGATCTCCGCCTGCACGATGCCGGTGTCGTCGGTGTAGATCGGATGGCCGCCGGCCCCCTTGCGATCCGTGCGGTGCACCACCACCGCGTCCTCGCTCCCCCGCGCCCGCTCGGCCCCCGCGCCGGCGAAGACCAGCTCAAACACATCGTCCCGGCCCATGTCGCTCTCCTCTGCCGTGAAGCCGCACGCCGTGTCCGGCATCAGCCTGAATGACCACTACCTGAATGGCCATTATCCGACTTTTAGCACTATTTCGATCGCTGTGTGCCGGTACGACGACCGAGTGGCACCGGCGTTCAGAGGCGCGCGTGGGCGGTGATGTCCTCGTCGAACTGCTCGATCATCGCGGGTGTCACCGTCGGCCGGCACTGGGCGATGGCCGCGAGATGGTCCTCGGTACTCGCGCCCGGCGCCCGGCGCTCCGCCGCACCGCCCGCGATCGCGTGCAGATCCCGCTCGAAAGCGGTCTGGGCGGCGATCCGGGCCGCATGCTCGATGTCCGCCGGTGTGAACTGCTCGCTGGCTGCGACCAGCGCCGTCACATCCACGTCGGACCGGCCGTCCGTGTACCGGGACCAGATCGCCGTGCGCGCCGCCTTGTCCGGCGTACCGATCGGGATCAGATAGTCGAACCGCCCCGGGCGCAGGAACGCCGGGTCGAGCGACCGTACGGAGTTGGTGGCGCACACGAGCAGACGCTCGTCGCCCTCCCGGAAGCCGGGTATGAGCTTGAGCAGTTCGTTGGTGACGCCGTGCATCCCGCCGGGCTGGGCGGGCTCGGTACGGACCGGGGCGATCTCCTCGACCTCGTCGATGAAGACCAGAACGCGTTCGAGCTCCGCGATCCGGGCGAACGCGCTGCGCAGCGCGGCCGCGAGATTGCCCTCGTCGGCCAGCCGGGACGGCAGCAGCTCGACGAACGGCCAGCCGAGCCTGGACGCGATTCCCCGGGCGAAGGTGGTCTTCCCGGTCCCGGGCGGACCGAACAGGGCGATGGCCCGCGGCGGTCTGACCCCGTGCCGGGCGGCCCGTTCAGGCTGCGCGAGCGGCAGGACCACCCGCCGCTCGATGAGGTCCTTCTCCGCTTCCATGCCGGCCACCTTGGCCCACAGGTCCCCTGCCAGGAACCGTCCGCCGAGGTCCTCCAGCAGACTGGCCGCGGGGCCGTGGACCGGCTCACTCTTCTCGAAGTACGCGACCGCAGGCCGGCGTGTGTAGCCGGCGTTGAGCAGCCCCTCGCCCAGCAGCTCCTCCTCGGGCAGGACGTACGCGATCCGGCCCACCCGTGCGGCGACGAGCCGCCGCTCCAGCTCCACGAGCAGGGCGCTGGCCAGACCCCGGCCACGCCAGGCCGAGGAGATCGCGATACGCATCACCCAGGCGCGCTCCCCCGCCACGGTGGCGAGGGCCGCGCCGATGGGCACGCCCTGGTGGACGGCGACGACGGCGGGCTGCCGGGAGGTGAGGGCGCCGATGCATTCGGCGAGCGAGAAGACCGACTCCTGCCCGAGCTCGGCCGTCGTGTCGATCAGATGGACCACTCCCGCGAGATCGCTCTCGCGGTAGTCACGGATGAGCCAGTTCACCGGCGCCGCCCCTCGTCGTTCGTGCTGACCGCGGTTCGCGCGGTGCGTGCTGACCGCGCTGATCACGTTGTTCCGGTGAGGCTAGGGGCGCGGCCGTACCGGGTCCTGCTCCGCCGTGGACAACCCCCGGCCGGAAAAGCGACGTTCCGTACGTAGCCAGGACGGCCTCCCGTGCACCACCGGGACGGGCGGCCGAGAACTCCGGTCCCGGCTGGGCGGGCAAGCCGCGGCGGCGGTTACTCGCGAGGAACGACGACCGTGAACCCTCACCGGCCCGCGAGCGCGGTACGGAGCCGCCTCAGCGCACGGTCACCTCGAACGGCGACGCCTCGCCCACCTCAGGCTGGATCCAGAAGGTCATGGATGCGAAAGGTCTCGATGCGAAGGAATCGATCCGAGGGTTCAGCAGATGCGCGGCAACTGCTCGCCGAGCGGAAGGTCGACGACACGCGTGCCGCCGAGTCCGGTGCGGGCCACCACCATCCCGGGGTGTGCCTCGACCACCTCGCCGATCACCGCGGCCTCCCTGCCCAGGGGGTGCGCGCACATGGCCGCCAGGACCGCGTCGGCGTGCTCGCGCGGGACGAACGCCACCAGCTTGCCCTCGTTCGCGACGTACATCGGGTCCAGGCCCAGCACGGCGCAGGCGTTGGCGACGGCGGGCGGGACCGGGACGGCGCGCTCCTGGACGACGACGCCCGTGCCGGAGGCCACCGCGATCTCGTTGAGGGCCGCGGCGAGTCCGCCGCGCGTCGGGTCGCGCAGGACGTGCAGGTCGTGGGTGACCGCGAGCATCGCCTCGACCAGGCCGCCGAGTGCGGCGCAGTCGCTCTCGATCTCCACGCCGAACTCGAGGCCCTCACGCACGCTCATGATGGCCACACCGTGGACGCCGATCGCACCGCTGACGATCACGACATCGCCGGGGGCGACGCGTTGCGGACGCAGATCGACACCGGGCGGGATGAGGCCGATGCCCGAGGTGTTGATGAAGATGCCGTCGCCGTGGCCCGCTTCCACGACCTTGGTGTCGCCCGTGGCCACTTCGACTCCGGCCGCGCGGGCGGCGGCGCCGAGGGCATCGGCCACGCGGGCGACGACCGCGAGCTCGACGCCTTCTTCGAGGATGAATCCGCAGGAGAGATACGCGGGCCTGGCACCGCTCATGGCGAGGTCGTTGACCGTGCCGTTGACGGCGAGGTCGCCGATGCTGCCGCCGGGGAAGAACAGCGGCCGCACCACGAAGGAGTCGGTCGAGAACGCCAGCCGCGCGCCGCCGAGTTCGAGCGCCGCGGAGTCGCCGAGACCGGCGAGCACGGTCCCGCCGAAGGCCGGGGCGAAGATGTGCTCGACCAGTTCGGCGGACATGGCACCGCCACCGCCGTGGCCCATCACCACACGGGGCTGGTCACGCAGCGGAACGGGGCACGTCCACGCCAGGAGGTCCGGTGCTTGGGTGGTCTCAGACAACGGGGCTGCCTTCCAGGGACGCGGCCGTCAGGTCCAGCCGCCGGTAGAGGTAGTAGGCGGCGCACGCGCCCTCGCTGGAGACCATGGTGGCTCCGAGCGGCGTGCGCGGGGTACAGGTGGTGCCGAACGCCTCGCACTCATGGGGCTTCAGCAGGCCCTGCAGGACCTCGCCGCTGCGGCAGGCGTCCGGCTCACGGGTGTCGACGCCGGTCACCGAGAAGCGGTGCTCGGCGTCGTACTCCCGGTAGCGCGAGGACAGCCGCCAGCCGCTGTCGGGGATCACCCCGATGCCGCGCCAGGCGCGGTCGGTGACCTCGAAGACGTCGTCCAGCATGGCCCGTGCGGCCGGGTTCCCCTCGGGCCTGACGGCACGGGGGTAGGCGTTGTCCACGGTGTGCTCGCCGCGCTCCAGCTGCAGGACCGTCCTGCGCACGCCTTCCAGGATGTCCAGGGGCTCGAATCCGGTGACCACGATCGGGACCCGGTACCGCTCGGCGAGCTCCGGGTACTCACCGACGCCCATCACGCTGCAGACGTGACCGGCGGCGAGGAAGGCCTGCACGCGGCAGCTCGGGGACCGCATGATCGCCTCGATCGCCGGGGGCACGCGCACATGGGACACCAGCAGGCTGAAGTTCGGGATGCCGAGTTTGCGTGCCTGGCACACCGTCATGGCGTTGGGGGGTGCGGTGGTCTCGAATCCGATCCCGAAGAAGACGACCTCACGGCCGGGGTTCTGCTGGGCGATCCGCAGTGCGTCGAGGGGCGAGTAGACCACGCGTACGTCGCCGCCCTCGCCGCGCACCTGGAACAGGTCTCGTCCGGTGCCGGGCACCCGGAGCATGTCGCCGAAGGAGCAGAAGATCACCCCGGGGCGGGAGGCGATCTCCAGTGCCTTGTCGATGACCTCCAGCGGTGTGACACACACCGGACAGCCCGGGCCGTGGATCAACTCGATCTCGTCCGGGAGGAGTTGGTCGATGCCGTGCCGGATGATGGTGTGGGTCTGACCTCCGCAGACCTCCATCAGCGCCCAGGGCCGGGTCACGGTGGCGCGGATGTCGTCGAGCAGCCGCTCGGCCAGCGCGGGGTCCTGGAATTCGTCGATGTACTTCACCGCTGTGCCTCCCGCGGCGCTCCGCCGTCGGCGGGCCGCTCCGCCGCGCCTGCCTCCGCACCTGCCAGCTCCCAGGGGTCGCCGAACTCCTCCTGGAGCATTCCCAGGCTCTCGAAGAGCTTCAGCGTCTGCCGTGCCGACTCCTCGTCCAGCCGTTGCAGGGCGAATCCCACATGGACGATGGCGTACTCGCCGACCTGAAGGTCCGGCAGATACTCCAGGCACACCTCCTTGACCACCCCGCCGAAGTCCACGGTGGCCATGCGGGTGCCGTCCCGGTCCTCAATGCCCAGTACTTTGCCGGGTACCGCCAGGCACATCCGTTCCTCCTCGCTGTTGTGCTGCCACGACGAGCTGGCCGAGCGCCAGCCCTCCGTCGTTCGGGGGGACTCTTCGGTGGCGCAGCACGGTGAACCCGTCCGCCCGCAGCGCTCCCGCGCAGGCGGAGGAGAGCAGCACGTTGGCGAACACTCCCCCGGTCAGGGCCACGGTCTCCAGGCCGTGCCGCTCGCGTGCGCCGGCGCAGAGCGTATGGACGAGACGGGCGACCGCGGCGTGGAAGCGCGCCGCGACGACGGGTGCGGGGGTGCCCGCGCGTACGTCGTCGACGACCGCCGCCAGCACGGGTGCGGGATCGGCGGTCAGCGCGGCCGCGGTCCCGGGATCCGGCGGGCACAGCGTGAAGGCGTAACCGTCGCCGTTCCCGCCGACGGCGGTCACCGCGGCGGCTTCGAGCTCGATGGCGGCCTGGGCCTCGTATCCGGCCCGGTGGCACACGCCCGCCAGGGAGGAGACGGCGTCGAACAGCCGGCCCATGCTGGAGGTGGGAACGCAGTTCAGGTTCCGTTCCAACTGACGTTCCAGCAGGCGAAGTTCGCCCGGCGGACAGGCTTTCACACAGGGCAGGTCCCCGGCCCGCTCGATGCCTGCCGCACGCAGATGCGCGAGTGCCATACGGTACGGGCGCTCCACCGCCGCGTCGCCGCCGGGGAGCGGGACGTACGCGAGGTGCGCGTACCGGATGAATCCGGCGTAGTCCGCCAGCAGGATCTCCCCGCCCCACACCGCGCCGTCGTCGCCGTAGCCGGTGCCGTCGAAGGCCACCCCGATCACCGGCCGGCCGCCGTCCAGGCCGTGCTCGGCCATCGTGGCCGCGACATGGGCGTGGTGGTGCTGGACGCGCAGGAGCGGCCGGTGCCCGGCGTGGCGAGTGGCCCACTGCCCGGAGCGGTACCCGGGGTGGCGGTCGGCCACCAGCAGCCCGGGCCGCACGCCGGTGATCGTCTCCAACTGGTCCTCGGCGCACGCGAAGGCGTCCTGCGTGGCCAGGTCGTCCATGTCGCCGATGTGGGCGGAGAGCCAGGCCTTGCGGCCCTCACCGAGGCAGAGGGTGTTCTTGAGGTCGCCCCCGACGGCGAGGGCCGGCTCCACGGAGACCGGCAGCGTGAGCGGCAGCGGGGCATAGCCGCGTGAGCGGCGCAGCATCAGCGGTTCTCCGTCGCAGACCCGGACCACGGAGTCGTCGCACGGCACATGGATGGGGCGGTCGTGCATCAGCCAGGCGTCGGCCAGGGGGGCCAGCCGTTCCAGTGCGTCCTCGTCGTCGGTGACGATCGGGTCCCCGGCGAGATTGCCGCTGGTCATGACGAGCAGGCGGGGTGCCGTCTGCTCGTCGCCGGGGAGCCCGAGGAGCAGGTGGTGCAGCGGGGTGTAGGGGAGCATGACGCCGAGGTCGGGGCTGCCCGGGGCGACCGCCGCCGCGGGCCGCGGGGCCCCGGGCCGCGGCAGGGGTTCGGCCCGGCGGCGCATCAGGACGATCGGCCGGACACCGCCGGTGAGCAACTCCCGCTCCGCGACGCCGACATGCACGATGTGCTCGACATCGGCGATGTCCCTGGCCATCAACGCGAACGGTTTGTCTCCACGGCACTTGCGGCGGCGCAGCATCGCCACCGCCCCCGCGTTGGTCGCATCGCAGGCCAGGTGGTAGCCGCCGAGGCCCTTGACGGCGAGGATCGCCCCCTCGGACAACAGCTCGCGCGCCTCGGCAACCGGGTCCGCCTCGCGCGGTCCGTCAAGGCTCCGGTCGTTCGGGTCGCGGGCGATCACGTGCCGGGGCCGCAGCCCGGGGGCGGCGGGCGCCACGGTCAGCCGCAGCCGCGGCCCGCAGCCGGGGCAGGCGACCGGCTGGGCGTGGAATCGGCGGTCGGCCGGATCGGCGTACTCCCGGGCGCAGTCCGCGCACATCGGGAAGCCGGCCATCGTCGTGTGGTCGCGGTCGTACGGCAGGCCCGTGACGATGGTGAAGCGCGGCCCGCAGTGCGTGCACGTGATGAAGGGGTGCCGATGGCGCCGGTCGCCCGGGGCGGAGAGTTCGGCGAGACAGTCGGCGCACGTGGCCGTGTCCGGGGAGACGAGGGTGCGGACGGGGCCGTCCGCAGGCTCGGAGGCGACGATGCTGAATCCGCTTCCGCCCGTCGGGGGTACTTCCTGGTCGTGCACGGATTCGATCCGGGCCAGCGGCGGGGCGTCCTCGGCGATGCGGGCGCAGAACCGGGCCACGGCGAGCGGCGCGCCCTCCACCTCGGCGACGACGCCGTCCCCGGTGTTGGTCACATGCCCGGTCAGATCCAGCCCGGTGGCAAGGGTGTAGAGGAACGGGCGGAATCCGACGCCCTGCACCACGCCCCGTACGGTGACCCGGCGCCGCTGTGCCGTCTGCGCGGTGGCGATGCCCTGATGTGTGGCGGTCACGAGCGGGCCCGCGCCATGACCGGCGCGTGGACGGCGGCGCCCTCGGCGGCCGCCATGGCCCGGTCGAGCAGCTCTCCGGCGCCCTCCCCCGTGCGCACGGACGTCAGGACCACGTCCACACCGGGGTTGACCTGTTCGACATGGGCACGGAACGCCGCCTCGTCGAAGGCGACGGCGCCCGCGATATCGGTCTTGGTGACCACCACGAGGTGGGCGAGGCCGAAGGCCGTGGGGTACTTCAGCGGCTTGTCCTCGCCCTCGGTCACCGAGGCGAGGACGACTCTGAGCGATTCACCGAGGTCGTAGGAGGCGGGACAGACGAGATTGCCGACGTTCTCCACGAACAGCAGCCGGGTGTCCATGGGGAGCCAGCCGTCCAGCTGCCCGGCCAGCATCCCGGCTTCCAGATGGCACAGCCCGTCGGTGAGCACCTGCTTGACCGGGACGCCCGAACGGGCCAGGCGTACGGCGTCGTTCTCGGTGGCCAGATCGGCCGTCAGGGCCGCGACCGGCACGCCCCGTTCCCGTGCGAGGAGCAGTTCGCCTTCCAGCAGGGCGGTCTTCCCGCTGCCGGGGCTGGACAGGAGGTTGACGACCGTCGTGCCGCGGGCGGCCAGCTCCGTGCGCAGCGTGTGCGCTGTCGCGTCGTTCTTGGCGAGCACCGCCTGCTGCAGATCGACAACTCGGCACATGGGTCAGCTCTCCTCGGTGATCGATGCGCGGATGCGGCCGTCCGCCGGGTCGTCGTCCCACTCCACGCCGGTGATGCGCAGCTCACGGCCCGACACCAGTTCGGCGGTCGCCCGGCCGCACGCCGGGCAGCACAGCCGCGGGGGCATGCCCACCGCCCAGTCGTCCGCGCACGGTTCACAGCGGGCCCGGCCGGGGACGGATTCCGCGACGAGTTCGGCGCCTTCCAGCACGGTTCCGGCGCAGGCCAGTTCGAAGGAGAAGGCGAGTGCGCCGGGGACCACTCCGGCCAGCTCGCCGACCTGGAGTCGCACGGTCCGCACCGCGGTGGCGCCATGGGCGCGCGCGGCTTCCTCCACCTGGTCGACGACGGCCAGCGCGATGGACATCTCGTGCATCGGTCTCCGTCCTGCGCAGCGGTCGGCCGTTCGCGCCCATTACAAGGCGGGGACCCGGCTCCGGCCGACCGGCACGCCGGGAGCACACGGCTGCGTACGCCGTTCGGTTCAGCCCCCGGGGTGACCGCGCACACGCGGGCCCCCGAAGCCCTCGTCACATCGTGCGGATGCGCACATACCGCTTGATGTCGGGGAAGAGCCCCTTCACGAGAACCGCGAGTGCGGTGGCGGCGGCGGCGCCGCCGATGATGGTCTTGGCCTTCTGCTTCTTCTTCATGGTTGTCCTCATTTCACGGCTTCGTGCTGCACCAGTTGCGTGACCATCCGTACGGCCTCCGGAACCGCGGCGGCCACCTGCGGGCTGAGTCCGATGCCTTCGTCGACGCAGGCGGGTTCGCAGCCCACGACGAGGGTGCGGCGCGGCGGCGTGCTGCCGGTGCCCGCGCACAGGGTGTCCAGCAGGGCCAGGACGGCGTCGGGCGACATCCGGTGGCCGTCGAGGGGCACGCTCTGCGCTCCGCGGCCGTCCGGCGTTCCGGGCTCGATCAGATACAGCGTTCCGGGTGCGCCGCCGCGCGCTGTCGCGTCGACGAGGACGAGCGTGTCGTATCCGTCGAGGATCTGGTACGCGAGGTGGACGCCCCGGATTCCGATGTCCGCCACTTCGACATGGCCGGGCAGCGGCTGCTCGGTGAGCCGGCGCACGGTCTCGACGCCGAAGCCGTCGTCACCGAGGAAGACGTTGCCGACACCCGCGACCAGCGTCCGGGCACTGTCCTGTGCGGGGCCATTCACACGTCCTCCAGGGCTTCGACCTCGTCGGGCTGGAAGTACAGGAACCGGCCCTGCTCGCGGCGGATGTCGGCACCGGGATCGCCCTCGACGGTCACCGCGATGTGCACACCGCCGTCCACGTCGTGCAGGACGGCCTCGACCTGCGCGCTGCGGCCGTGCAGGAACAGGTCCTGGGCGTCGCTGTGACGCAGGCCCGGCCGCAGCAGGACCCGGCTGCCCGCGCTCACCGGCCGCCCGTCGATCATGACGTGATCGCGGGCCGGGTCGACGCTCGCGTCGCTGCCGGGATCCCACCAGGGGGTCTTTGGCCGTACGACTCCGTGCTCGGCGGGATCGGCGGGACCGGTGACCTCCCGCAGGCTGCGCACCGCGCCGTGCAGGCGCTCCAGGACCTCGGGGGGCATGGAGTCGGCCAGGTCGATCACGGCCGCGGCCCGCTCGTCGGTGCCCCTGGCCTCGCGCTTCTCCTCGTCGGTGAGGGCCGCGGTGCGCAGCGCGAGGATCTCGTCGATCTCGGTGGCGTCGTACAGGGCACCCGGGCTCTCCGGCGCGATGGCCGGGTGGTCCTCCAGGATGATGGGCGAGGAGAGCACGAGGTCCGCACGGCCCCGTTCGCCCGCGAGGACCGGCCAGGTGTGCAGATTCCGGCAGGACGCGACCGCCGCCCTGGCCCACTCGGGCGGGTCGGTCATCGAGAGGAACGCTCCGGTGTCCAGGCACAGCAGCAGATGGGTCGCAACCAGGGAGTGCGGCAGGGCGGCGTCCCGTTCGGCGCCGGGCCCGGGCGCCCAGGCGCTGGTGTTCTCCACGACGGCGGTCAGCCGCATCGCCCGGTAGGGACCGTCGAGTTCGGCTGCGGTCAGGCGTACGACACCGCTGATCTCCTCGCGACGGCGGACGAGCCGCCCCACGGTCCGCCCCTCGCCGTCCCGTACGGTTTCGGTCTCCTCACGCGCGGGCCGGGTGAAGGGGAAGGCCACTCCGTCCCCCGCCAGCTCGGCTACAGGGATGGCCAGTTCGACGCGTTCTTCCACGCCCTCGTCCCAGGGCACCAGGACGCGGTCGTCGAGGTGCAGCTCGGGCACGGTCACGAAACCGCCGTCGTCGTCCGTCTGCTGGACGATGCGGCGCTGGGTGTGCAGGAAGCGCACCTCGACCGCGAGGGCCGCGTCGCGTTTCGGTTCCATCAGGCATTCGGTGTGCTGGAATTCGTGCTCTTCGCAGGATGCGCTCCACGCGGGCGGCACGAGCACCCCGAACTGCCAGCGCAGCCGGTTCTTGGCCGCCGACGCCCGGTACGGGTACAGCACATAGCCCTCGAAGAGCACGGCGTCGGCGACCTGCCGGGCGATGGCGAGCCGCACGTGCGTCGCCGGGGGAAAGGCCGCGGTCGTCATGGTGCCGACCTCCCGCCCGCCGCGCCGTCCGCGCCGTCCGCGCCGGCCATGTCAGCCACGTCAAGGAGCTCCTCCACCGTCGCCTCCCAGGACGGCAGCGCCCTCCGCGACCGGAAGGCGAGCAGGGCGTCCATGGTGGCCCGGGGCAGCCGGATCCAGCCGCAGCCGGGGAAGTGCTGCTCGACCATCTCCCGCCAGACCTCCACGGGCATCCGAACGGTCGTCTCCCGGTCCCAGGGGACGGGCTCGACGTGGAATCCGCCGGGTCCGGTGAAGGCGCTGCCCGAGAAGAGCATGAGCAGGGGTACGTCGCCGCCGGACAGCGCGTGGAGGTAGCGGGTCGCGGCGATGTCCATGTCGTACGTGCAGGGCACCACGAGGTCGGTCTCGGTTTCCCCGGTGAAGCCGGGAACCATGAGGGAGACCTGCGCGAACTGCACCGGGTGGAGCGTGCTGCCCCAGCGTGAGCGCTCTCCGAAGAGATCCGTCAGGCCTTCGGCCTCGTCGGGCTCGTATCCACGGCGGGCGGGTTCGATGCGCAGCTGGCAGCGCAGCGCGAGGGCGTGGACCCTGGTTCCTCCGGATGCGGTGATCCGTAGCCGGAAGACGAGGGTGGGCCCTGCGGCGTACGGGTCGGCGCGAACGCCGGTGCAGCTGAAGGTGAAGTCAGTCATAGCAGTCGTGGCAGTCATGGGATTCATGGCAGACATGGACGTCATGGCCGGCTCCCCTGTGGCACCTTGGCCCGCTGTCGTACGTGAGCGAAGAAGGCGTCGAGATCGGCGCGGGCCTCGGCGCCGCCGTCGAAGCCCTGCCAGCGCAGCCGCATCCGGCCCACCAGCTCGTACGCGTTGTCGATCGGCACCAGGTGACACTCGGTGCGACCGTCGGTCCGGCGCAACAGCAGGGCCTCCACGTCGGGTTCGAGCAGTGCGGCGAGCCGGGTTCCGGCGAGGACGGCCTGCCAGGACGACGGCTCAAGTTCGCTCTCGGTCGCCCCGGCCGGGCTCGGGTAGAGCGCGACGAGCCGGTCGAGTGCGGAGTTGCGGAAGAAGAAGGCCACGCCGACGGGGATCCTCAGCAGTTCCCACGCGTTGTCGTCGATCCGGTGGCCGGGGTCGGTGAGGAAGCGGCCCGGGACCGCCCGGAAGCGGCCCTGCGAAGTGCCCGGACGGTCCAGCAGCCGGGCGCACGGGTCGCAGGCGCAGGCCAGCGCCCGTCGCTCGGTGTCGACGAGATGCCGGTGGCGCTCCTCGGCCACGGGCACCCCGCACAGCTCGCACCGCTCCTCGCGGGGCGGCTGGGGCGTGGTGAAGCGGCGCAGGCCCCGGGGGCCGGGGGCGCCCGGCACGGTGCGGATCGCGCTCATCGCACCGTGACCGTGGAACGGCCGGCGGCGGAGGCGTCGGGCGGGCCCGAGCCGATCTGGAGCAGGGCGGGCTCACGCGGGGCGGCCGTCTGATCCAGTTCCACCGCGGTCACCTCGGGTGCGAAGCAGGCGAGTGCCTCCACGGCGGCCTGCCGGGCGACTTCCTGGGTGCTCGGGCACCCGCAGCCTGTCGAGCCGGTGACCCGCAGCCGCAGGACGCCCGTCACCTCGTCGAACCCGGCCGACTCGATGGAGTGCCGGACGCTGCGCAGGGCGCGCGCGATCCGGGTGGGGACGTCTTCGGGGTGCAGCTCGTGCAGCACGAGCAGGCTCGCTACCAGTTCGTCTTCGTACAGGCCGGCGCGCGGATCGCCACCGGACGGCTCGGTGGCGGGGTGGCCGAGCAGCTCTATGGCTCTGGCCAGACCGGCGCCGTAGAAGTCCATGAGGACCCGCACGAGTTCCTCGGCCGCCGCGCACGCCTGCTCGTCGCCGGTGGCGGCCAGCCGGTCGAGGACCTCCTCGACCCGCCGGCCGGCCTGCTCCGCGTTCACCGCGCTCATCCGGCGAGGCCGCTCAGTCCGGTGGGCACATGCATCGACTTCACCGTCCTGCCGTCGCCCACGTACATGTGGACGCCGCAGGGCAGACAGGGGTCGAAGCTGCGGACGGTCCGCATGATGTCGATGCCCTTGAAGTTCTCCGGGGGGTTCTCCTCGAAGATGGGCGTGTTCTGCACGGCGTCCTCATAGGGGCCGGGAGTGCCGTAGGAGTCGCGGGTGCTGGCGTTCCAGGGGGTCGGCGGATAGGGGTGATAGTTGGCGATCTTGCCGTCCCTGATGACCATGTGGTGGGAGAGGACGCCGCGCACTGCCTCGGTGAAGCCGACTCCGATGGACTCGTCCGGCACGTCGAACTTCTCCCAGGTCTGGGTGCGTCCGGCGCGGACCTCCTCCAGGCCCTTCTCGGCGCAGTGCAGGGCGACGGCCGCGGCGTAGGCCTGGAAGTAGGTGCGGGCGCGGTTGCGTTCCAGCGCGTTGCTCCACTGCGGGATCTTCCACTCGAACGTGGTCTCCGGCTTGGTGAGCGTGCGCGGCAGGTTGATGACGACGCTGTGCCCGGTCGCCTTGACGTAGCCGATGTCGACGAGTCCTGACAAGGCCGTGGACCAGAGGCGGGCGATGGGGCCGCCGCCGGTGTCCAGGGGCAGGTGGTCCTTGCCGTCGAACCAGCGTGGGGACATCACCCAGCTGTACTTGTCGTCGAAGTCCCGTTTCTGCGGGGCCGGGATGGTGTGCTGGTTCCACGGGTGGCGGGGATCGACCGGATTGCCGAGCGGGTCCTGGGTGACGAACTGCTCCTGGCCCTCCCAGTCCTCGTAGTACGAGCTGCCCAGCAGGATCCGGATGCCGAGGTTGATCTGGGTGAGGTCGTTGGTGACCAGCTTGCCGTCGACGATGACACCGGGGGTGACGAACATCTTCCGTCCCCAGTCGGTCATGTTGGCGTACGTGAAGTCGCAGTACTCGGGGTCGTTGAGCGCTCCCCAGCAGCCGAGCAGCACGCGTCGGCGGCCGACCTCCTCGTACCCGGGCAGCGCCTCGTAGAAGAAGTCGAAGAGGTCGTCGTGCAGGGGGACCACGCGCTTCATGAACTCGACGTAGCGCATGAGGCGGGTGAGGTAGTCCGTGAACAGCTGGACGGAGGCGACCGTGCCCACGCCGCCCGGGTAGAGCGTGGAGGGGTGCACATGGCGGCCCTCCATCAGACAGAACATCTCCCGGGTGTAGCGGCTCACCTGGAGGGCTTCGCGGTAGAACTCGCCCTCGAGCGGGTTGAGGGAGCGCATGATGTCGGCGATGGTGCGGTAGCCGTGCTCCGCGGCGTGCGGCGCTTCGGTGCGCTCGGCGAGTTCCAGCACACCGGGGTTGGTCTCGCGGACCATCTTCTCGCAGTAGTCGACCCCGACCAGGTTCTCCTGGAAGATGTTGTGGTCGAACATGTACTCGGCGGACTCGCCGAGGTTGATGATCCATTCGCCGAGGTGCGGCGGCTTCACGCCGTACGCCATGTTCTGGGTGTAGACGGAACAGGTGGCGTGGTTGTCGCCGCAGATGCCGCAGATGCGGCTGGTGATGAAGTGGGCGTCGCGCGGGTCCTTGCCGCGCATGAAGACGCTGTAGCCGCGGAAGACCGACGAGGTGCTGTAGCACTCCGCGACCCGCTTCTGCTTGAAGTCGATCTTTGTGTGAATGCCGAGACTGCCCACGATCCGCGTGATCGGATCCCAGGACATCTCCACCAGGCCGTCGCCGGTCGTTTTCGCCTGTGTCGCCATTGTGTGTGCGGTGCCCTTCTTCACGTCTTCGAGCAGGAGGGGGTGGGGGTCGGTGTCCCGGGATCGGTGTCCTGGAGTTGGGTCACCACGGCGGGCGGTAGCCGGTGGTGATCTTCTCGCCCGTGTGCCGCCACTTGGGCTCCTTGTCCACGGTCCTGGCCGTGATGTTCCGGAGCCTGCGGATCACGGCGCCGTACACGCCGCTGGACGTGACGGACACCGTGGCGCCGGGCGGCTCGTCCATGAACGGCATGAACTTGTCGGGGAAGCCGGGCATGGTGCACGCGATGCAGATGCCGCCCACGTTGGGGCAGCCGCCGATGCCGTTCATCCAGCCGCGCTTGGGCACGTTGCACTTGACGACGGGGCCCCAGCAGCCGAGTTTGACCAGGCACTTGGGCGAGTTGTAGGTGTCGGCGAACTGGCCCTGCTCGTAGTAGCCGGCCCGGTCGCAGCCCTCGTGCACGGTGGCGCCGAACAGCCAGGTCGGGCGGAGCTTGTCGTCGAGCGGGATCATCGGGGCGGACCCGGCCGCCTGGTAGAGGAGGTACGTCAGCGTTTCCGCGAAGTTGTCGGGCTGGATCGGGCAGCCGGGCACGCACACGATGGGGATTCCGGCCTTGGACGTCCAGTCCCAGCCCAGATAGTCGGGCACGCCCATGGCCCCGGTCGGGTTGCCGGCCATCGCGTGGATACCGCCGTAGGTGGCGCAGGTGCCGATCGCGACGACGGCCAGCGCGTTGGGAGCCAGCCGGTCGATCCACTCGCTGGTCGTGATGGGCTGGCCGGTCTCCGGATCGTCGCCGAAGCCGCACCAGTAACCCTCCTGCTTGATCGACTCATTGGGCACGGAGCCCTCGATGACCAGTACGAACGGGTCGATCTCGCCGCGCTCCCCCTTGAAGAACCACTCGATGAAGGTGTCGGCGCCGCCGACCGGGCCGCACTCGAAGTCGATCAGCGGCCAGTGGACCTGGATCTTCGGCAGTCCCGGCAGGCCGGCGAGCGCGATCTCCTCGATGCTGGGCTGCATGGCGGCCGTCAGGGCGACCGAGTCGCCGTCACAGCTCAGGCCCGCGTTGATCCAGAGAATGTGGATCGGTGACTCGTCCGTGGCGGCCGCGCCGGACGAGCCGGCGGCGTCGACCGCGGTCGGCGTTGCTGCATCCATGGGGATGTCTCCTGGGGGGGTATACGACAAAGACCCGTAAGCGGGCCTTTGTCTCCTTGCTAACAGGCGGCCGGTCCCGCTGCCACCGTGGCCGGGCCGAACGGGGCGCCGTGCGTCGGTTCCTTGCGGACGAACGCCCGGCGCAGCGCGTGGTAGGGCGCTGTGGGGTCGGAGAAGGTGCGGAGCATGCGGGCCAGTTCCTTCTCCCGGTGCACCGCAAGCGGCTCGACCTTTTCCCGGCGCTCGCACTCGGCCTTCTTCGCCGCGATCCGCGACTGAGTGGCGGGAAACGGTGCCAGCCGTGCGGCCAGCCGGGTGACTTCGTCGGTGAACTCCTGTGGACCGCAGTCGACGACGCGGTCCACCAGACCGAGCCCCAGCGCGGCGGTCGCGGTGACCGGCTGGGCCTCCCGCATGAGCCGGTCCACCACGGGGCCGCCCACGCGCCGGGGCAGCGTGTACGTCCAGTACTCCGAGCCGTACAGCCCCATACGCCGGTAGTGCGGGTTGAGCACCGCGCCCGCCCTGCACCAGACCTCGTCGGCGGCCAGCGCGAGCATCACCCCGCCGGCCGCCGCATTGCCGCCGACAGCTGCGACCACGAGCCGGTCGGTGCTGGTCAGCACGGCCTCCACCAGGTCGTCCATCGCGTTGATGTTGGCCCAGGACTCCGCTGCGGGGTCGGCGGCCGCCTCGATGACATTGAGGTGGATGCCGTTGGAGAAGAAGTCCCGGCCGCCTCCCAGCACCAGCACCGAGGTGGGCCGGGAACAGGCCACCCGGTAGGCGTCCAGGAGGCGCCGGCAGTGCGCGGTGCTCATCGCACCGCCGGGGAAGGAGAACGACAGCAGGCCGACCTGTCCCTCCTCGCGGTAGTGGATGTCGGTCCATGTCCTGCGGTGGCCATCGCGGTGCCCGTGGTGGTGGCCATCGCGGTGCCCGTCGTGGTGCAGCGGCGCGGGAAGCTCCGGCAGCGCCGGGAGGCGGCCGGCAAGGGCCAGGGTGGCAGGCAGTTTGAAGGTGGCCGGCCCCTCGGGCCCGCGGCGCGGGCGCAGTTCGGGGATCCACACCGCGCCGTCCACCGTCGCGCGGCAGATGGCACCGGCACGAGTGGCCAGCAGATCACCGGGGCGGCCGCGCAGCTGGTCCTCCGGGTGGCCGCCATGGAGGAACCATTCACCGCCCAGCAGGCTGTCCAGCACTCCGGGCTGCGAGTCCGCGGCGCGCAGCTTGCGCACGACGGTCCCGGTGAGGTCCTCCTCCCAGGAGATACGCCGAAGCTCCTGGCGGAACCAGGGCCGGGTGCGGACCGGGCCCGGCAGGCTGTTCTGCGGCTGCGGGGTGTACGTACCGGACGCGAACCGGTCGACGGCCAGCAGAAGAGCGGTGACGGCGGCGTCGGAGACTTCGTTCCGGTACAGATCGCTCTTGGCGAGCGGTGGCAGCGGGCAGTTCACGGTGGCCCACACGTCACCGGCGTCCATCTCCTCGTCCGCCTGCAGGACGGTGACACCCCACGAGCCTGCGTCCTCGTGAATGGCCCAGTCCAGGGAGGACGGCCCCCGGTCACCCACCGGCCCGGGATGCACGATGAGACAGGTGTGTTCGGCCCACACGTCCCGGGGCACGGCGGTCTTCAGCATGGGGGCCACGACAAGCTCCGGCTCGTGCCGGTGGACCGCGGCCCGAACGGAGTCGCTGCGCGGTGTCAGCTCCACGGCGACGGAGTGTCCGCGGTCGCGCAGTTCCGCGTGGACTCGCTGAGTGAGGCTGTTGTACGCACTGGCGACGAGCAGGATGTGCATGGCGGCCTTCCACCGGATCCGGCGGGCTCACGGCCGGGCGAGGATCCGGCCGCCTGCGATCGTCGGACACATCCGGCCGCCGCCGTCGGTACGGAGCCGCGGAGGTCACTCGAAAGCGACCGTCGGAGCGACCGATCGGCGGCGCTCAGAACGCCGCGTAACGCTCCGGCATGGGCAGCTCCACGCCGTCCAGCTCCAGGGTGCAGCCGGGTTTGACGCGCACGAGGTGCGGCTGGTGCACCCGGACCAGGAACTGGCGGGCGGGCTCGTCCGGCAGCTCGCCTGTCAGCACTGTCGTCCCCGTACCGTGCTCGCGCCGGTACGCGATCACCTTGCCGTCGACCAGGAGCTCGATGCCGCCGGTCCTGCCGGGGCCCACGTTGACCGTGATCGAGTGCTTCCCCCGGTCGAGGTGGAAGTGATGGTTACGCGACATGGCACACCTCCACAGCGCCGTCGTAGTCCAGACTAGTGCCGCGACCGGCGATGTTTGCCCGTCGAGGAGCGTCGTCCGGTGCATGGGGTCTCCCCAGGCCCGCAGGGCCGAGGGGAAGCATCGCAAGGCGGCCGGAAGTCCTTGTAGCGGAGCTACCAGGGCTTTCGGCCAACGCAGCGAGGGTGCGTGCCGGGCGGCGCTGCAGGGCAAAGCTTGCCGGGAGGGGCACTAGGTCCGGCTTGAGACCGCCGCAGGGTTGCCCGCACGGGCACGGCCGGCTGGACGAGCAGGCCGCCCGGGGTGTCACCCTCCGACGGAGCGATGTCGGGACGGCACCGAAGACACGACCTGGGGTGGCCGGCAGCAGGGCCGCCGGGGATCCCACCCGCCGGCCCGCCCCGGATTCAGGGGGCGCACGGCACCGACGCGGCCGTCTTCTCCGCCTCCTCGCCGAGCCGTCCCAGCAATACGGCCAGGCGCGCGTCGTCCGGCGGGAGAGCGGCCAGCAGGACATACGCGCTGCCGTCGGGCCGGAACCCGAAGGGCGCGACCAGCCGCCCCGCCCGGAGGTCGTCGTGGACGAGGGCGAGCGGGCCGATGGCCACGCCGATGCCGCTGGCCGCGGCCTGCAGGCTGAGATAGAAGTGCTCGAAGGTCTGCTCGGTTGCGACGGACAAGGTCTCCCCTGCGGCCGACGCCCAGTCCTGCCAGGCCGACGGCCGGGTGCGGGTGTGCAGCCGGGTCAGGCCCGTCAGGTCCGCCGGCGTGGCGAGGTCCCGCGCGAGCTCGGGGGCGCACACGGGTCCGACGTACTCGTCGAACAGCCGGTGCGCGGGCACGCCGTCCGGCAGCGGGAAGTCGTTGCGCCGGATCGCGGCGTCGATTCCCTCGCGGTCGAAGGGGACCGGGCCACCGGAGGCGACGAGGCGCAGATCGAGGGCGGGCGCGGGTTCGGCGATCATGGGCAGTCGGGGGATCAGCCAGCGCATCAGCAGTGTGGGCTCGCAGGACAGCACGAGCGGACCGGGTTCGGCGGCCGCGCGGGTGCGGCGGGCCGCCGTGCTGAGGAGGCCGAGTGCGTCGGTCACGTCCTGGGCGAGCTTGCGCGCGGCCGGCGTCGGGACGACCGCGCGGTTGCGCCGCTCGAACAGGGCCACTCCCAGGGCGTGTTCGAGTTGCTGGATCTGGCGGCTCACCGCGCCATGGGTCAGATGCAGCTCGGCGGCGGCCTTGCTCACGCTCGCGTGCCGGACCGTCGCCTCGAAGGCGACGAGCGTCCCGAGCGGCGGCAGATCTGTCCAGGTCATGCGTGAGAGTCTGTCACAGACGATGTGAGCGATCGTCGCTTTACAGGTTCCCTGTCGACCGGTGAAAGTAGTGGCAGGCAAGGGGCTCACCCAGCGGAAGTACGGAGCGACAGCAGCCGGGACCGAAGGGTTCGTCACGATGAAGAAGGTCAGCTCTGCTCACACATTCGCTTCGTTCTCCGACACCGGGAGCCCCAGGGTGGCCGGTCGGCCGGATGAGGCAGGGACGGCACGGCCACGGACGGTCGCGATCCTCGCCGACGACCTGACGAGTGCGGGCGACGGGGCCGCACCCTTCAGAGCGGCCGGCTTCCCGGCGCGTATCAGTCTCGCGGGTCCTGCCGACGGCCCGGCGCCCGGTGTGACCGCGATCGACCTCGACACCCGCACGGGCCCGGCCGAGGCCGCGGCTGCCCTGACCGCCCGGGCCGCGACCGCCCTGGCGGGCGCGGACGTCGTGCTCAAGACCGTCGACTCGACGCTGCGCGGGCATCTCGCCGCGGAGATCGGTGCCGCACTCACGGCCCTGGCGGCGAGCGGACGGCGTACGGCCGTCATCGCGCCCGCGTTTCCGGCGGAGGGCCGCACGACCGTCGGCGGCGTACAGCTCCTGGCGGGGCGGCCGGTGCACGAGACCGCGTTCGCCGAGGACCCGGCCCATCCGGTGCGCTGTGCCGATCTGACGCGGCTGATTCCCGGCGCCGTACGGGCGGATCGCGTCGCACTGCAGGAGCGGACGGTGGCGTGGGGGCAGCCTGTGGCGCGGGAGCGGCCGGTGGCGCGGGAGCGGACGGTGTCGGGGCTCCTCGGGACGGCCCCGCTCATGCTGGCCGACGCCGCCTGTGACGAGGACCTGGACGCTCTGGTGGCCGCGGTGCCCGATCCGGGACAGGTGCTCTGGGTCGGTTCACCGGGCCTTGCCGCGGCCCTGGCCAGAAGGCTGGGCCCCGGCCCCGGACGTCCCGCTCCCGATGGTGACGTCCGCTCATCCCGGCCGCGGGTCCTCGTCGTTGTCGGCAGTCTCCACCCGGCGGGCCGCGAGCAGTCCGCGCGGTTCGCCACCCGGGAGAGCGGCGCGCTGGTGCCCGTACTGGACCCCGCGGCCGTGGATCTTGCGGAGCGGGAGCTGGCCGCGCGGTCCAGGGCGCTGCTGCACGGACCGGACGTACGTACGGAGCACTCGGTGCCGGAGGCGCTGGCCCGGGCCGTCGTCGCGCTCGCGTCGCGCGGCGCCTTCGACGCGCTGGTGCTCACCGGTGGGGAGACCGCTCGTACCGTCCTGCTCGCGCTGGGAGCCCGCGACCTCCACCTCGTCGACGAGCCGGAACCGGGCATCGCGCTCGGCCTGCTCGACCACCCCCGGCGGATCCCCGTCGTGCTCAAGGCCGGCGGCTTCGGCGACCGCGACACGCTCTGCCGTCTCACCGACCTCATCTCACGTACCTCGTAAGGAGTTCGACGTGCGCCCCATAGCGGTGACCATGGGTGACCCGGCCGGTATCGGACCGGAGATCACCCTCGGGCTGGTGGCCGACGACCGCTGCGGTCCTCCGGTACTCGTCATCGGTGACGAGGGAGTCCTCCGCCGCACGGCGGCGGCCATCGGTCTCGACATCCCGATCCGTGCCCTGGCCTCCGTGGACGACATGGACGACGCGGCGGGCACCGTGCAGGTGCTGTCCGGGACCTCCCTGCCGGAGGAACTCCGCCCGGGGCGGGTCGACAGCCGGGCCGGGAGGGCCGCGTACCAGTACGTGGCCAAGGGCGTCGGTCTCGCGCTCGAGAACCGGGTCGCCGCCCTCGTCACCGCGCCGCTCAGCAAGGAGGCCCTGCGCCTTGCGGGACTCCCCTACCCGGGTCACACCGAGATCCTCGCCGCGCTCAGCGGCACCGAGCGGTACGCGATGATGATGGCCAACGACGAGTTGCGGGTCGTCCTCGTCACCATTCACCAGGCTCTGCGCGAGGCGGTGGACTCCCTCACCGTCGAGGCGGAACTGACCGCGCTGCGGCTGGCCCATGACGCGCTGCGCGGGACGGGGATTCCCCGGCCGCGCATCGCCGTCGCCGGACTCAACCCGCACGCCGGCGAGAACGGGCTGATGGGCCGCGAGGAGCACGACATCATCGCGCCGGCGGTGCAGTCCGCGCGCGCCGAAGGGATCGACGCGAGCGGGCCGTGGCCGGCCGACACGGTCTTCCTGCGGGCGCGCCGAGGGGAGTTCGACGTGGTCGTGGCCCAGTACCACGACCAGGGGCTGATCCCGGTGAAGTACCTCGGCCTGGAGCACGGGGTCAACATCACCATCGGCCTGCCGTTCGTCCGTACGAGCGTGGACCACGGCACGGCCTTCGACATCGCCGGTCAGGGCGTCGCCGATCACACCAGTCTGCTCACCGCGCTGCGGCACGCCCGCGCCCTGACAGGCCCTAAGTCTTCAGAGCCCCGTCTGCCCGACGGTCGGCTGACGACGCCACTTTGAAGACACTCCCCAGCAGAACACCAGGAAGGCACCGTGGACTTCATCTTCATGCTCACGCGCGGCGACCGGACCGTACGCGACTGCCTGGAACTCGTCGACAGCCTCGCGGGCGTCGGGCTGCGGCACATCGGCTTCAAGGACGTCGGGGTGAATGCCGGCACCCTGGCCGCTCTGCACCGCCGCATCAGGGCAACCGGCGCGACAAGCTGTCTCGAAGTGGTCAGCACCAGCCGGGAACGGGCCCTGGACTCGGCTCGGATGGCCGTCGATCTCGGCGTCGACCAGCTCATGGGCGGCATCTGGGCCGAGGAGACCCTGGAGCTGCTGCGCGGCACGGGAATCCGCTATCTCCCCTTCCCCGGCACTCCGTCCGGCCACCCGACCCGGCTCGGCGGCACACCGGAGCAGGTCGCCGAGCAGTGCCGGCGCTTCGAGGCGGCCGGGTGCGACGGAGTCGATCTGCTCGCCTACCGGGCCACCGACGCCGATCCGATGGAGCTGGTACGCAGTGCCCGCGCGGCGACGTCCGGACGGCTCGTCGTCGCCGGCGGCATCGACAGCCGCGAGCGGATCGCGGCGCTCGCGGCGGCCGGCGTGGATGCCTTCACCGTGGGATCGGCGGCCATGGCGGCGGCCTTCGACCCGCATCTGGGCACGCTTCAGCGCCAGTTGGCCGTCATCCTGGACGCCGCGGGTCGTCGTCCGCCGCGTGCGCCTGAACGAACATGACGCGCCCTTGTTGCTTTGTCGACTACCACGACCCGATTGCCGACACGGCGCTGTTCCGCACCTTGCGGGACGGGCTGCGAGGCAGCGCGGTGGAGGTCGTGGACTTCGACACGCACATCAACGATCCGTCGTTCGGCCGTGCCGCCGCGGACCGGCTGCACCGGCTGATCACGGGTACGCGCGCGAAGTCCGCCGCCGGCTGCGTGTGCCCCGCTCCCGCAGACGGGAACCGGTCGTGGCGGAATTGTGTCTGTTGTGGGGACAATCGGCGCGCACGATGGAGGCCGGACAGGACCAGGTCCTGTCCGGTCGATCAGACCGGAGAGGACCCAGGGGGCGGGATGAACGGATGGGCGGTCCCCGGATACACGGAGACCAGGGAACTCGGTTCGGGCGGCAGCGGGCGTGTCGTGCTCGCCGTCCACGACGCGACGGGCACGCCGGTCGCCGTCAAGTACCTCAGTGAGCGGATGCGCCGCGACGAGGGTTTCGTGCGGGTGTTCCGTTCGGAGGCGCAGCTCCTCGGCGAGCTGGACACGCCTCATGTCGTGCGGCTGTACGAGTACGTCGAGGCGCCGGACGGTGCGGCCATCGTCATGGAGCTGGTCGACGGCATCGCCCTGCGCGCCCTCCTCGCCAGGGAGGGGAGCACGGGCCCTGAGCCCGCTCTCGTGGTCCTGAAGGGGTCACTGCTGGGACTCGCGGCGGCGCACCGGGCGGGTGTGGTGCACCGGGACTACAAGCCGGAGAACGTGCTGGTGGCGGCGGACGGTTCGTCCAAGCTCGTGGATTTCGGCATCGCCGCGAGCCGCGGTACGACCCCCGGGGTGGCGGGCACTCCCGCGTACATGGCGCCGGAACAGTGGAGTGGGCAGCCGGCCTCCCCCGCTGCCGACGTGTACGCCGCGACGGCGACGTTCTTCGAGTGCGTGACCGGCCGCAAGCCCTACACCGGGCAGAACTTCGCCGAGCTGGCACTGCAGCACACCAGCGCGCCCGTGCCGGAGGCGGAGGTGCCCGAGCAGCTGCGTCCGCTGATCCGGCGCGGACTGGCGAAGCAACCCGAGCATCGGCCGGAGAACGCCGAGGCGTTCGTGGCGGAGCTGGAGGAGACCGCCTGCGCGGCCTACGGCCCGCAGTGGGAGGAGCGCGGCCAGCGGAAACTCGCCGCGCTGGCGGCGCTGTTGCCGCTGATGTTCCCCTCGGCGGGACCACCGCCCGCGGGGGCCTCGGCACGGGCGACGACCTCGCTGGGTCGCGGCCACCGGCTCGGCGGTCTGCGGCCGGGCAAGCAGGGGCTGTTCGCCGCGTCGCTCGCCCTCGTACTGGGACTCGTGCTGGTCATCGCCGCCCGGGCCACCGGTGAGGCTCCGGTGCGTACGACGGCACAGGCGGTCGCCACCACCAGTGCCGTGCCGCCGGACGAGGCGTCCCCGGCGCTGTCGGCCCCGCCGACGGTGAGCCCTTCGCCGACCGCCTCCGTCTCGCCGGCACCGACCCCGAGCGCCACCGGGCCGGACCCCGCACCCTCCTCCGGGGATCCTGGCCCGTCCGCGCCACCGGTCACGGCGTCCGAACCGCCGGCAGTTTCCGAACCGCCGGCCGTTTCCGATCCGCCCGTGACGCCGGAGCCGCCCGCGGTGACCGTCACCTCCGTGTCCGTCAGCTCGCTGCGCCAGACCGGCTCGACGACCGCCACCACGACCGTGGACATCGTCACCGACGGGACCGGCCCCGTGACCATCACGCTGGACTGGGCCACCGCCCAGGCCAAGGGCGGCCCCGGCACACCGGACGGCCCCGCCGACACCTTCGAACGCAGCGGCGCCACCCAGTACACCCTCACCGTCGAGCACATGTTCCAGAACAGCAGGGCCTGCTACTGGAGGGTCCTGGCGAGCAGCACGCCGGCCGCCGCGAACGGTGGTTCCCAGCAGGAGATCCTGACCAGGAGGTGCACCGTCGGATGAACGATCCGCGCATCCCCTTCACCGGCCGGCCGGACCCCGAGGACGAATACAGCGCGACGGCGCTGGCCAGCCACTGGGTCGAGCGTCCGGAACCGGTCCCGGACGCGGTCGAGGGCACGGTGCTCCGGTTCGGCCCGGGGGTCACGGCAGCCGTCCGTGAGCGGTACGACCGGGACAACACGACCACGGTCTGGCACGGCACCCTTCCCGGCGGCACGCCCCGGCCGCAGGGGCGCCGCACGTCCCGGCTCGCGGGGCTGCGCCGCTACACCCTGGCCGGCGTGGTGCTGCTCGCCGTCCTCGGCTTCCTCGCCTGGCAGCGGTACGGGCCCGGGCTCGCCGTCCGGGGCGTGACGGTGGGGACCGACCCTGCCGGCCCGGGCTGCGACGGCACAGCCGTCGTCACGGCCCTGGTCGACACCGACGGGCGGCCCGGCAGCCTGACGTACCACTGGGTGCGCAACGACGGCACCACGTCGGAGGAGCTGAGCGAGCGGCTGGCCCGCGGGCAGCGGCAGGCGCGCCTCCGTCTGCTGTGGACGTTCCACGGCGACGGCGCCTACGACGCCCGGGCCGAGCTGCGGATCACCTCGCCCAGCCGCCACACGGCGGCAGCCGGTTTCACCTACAGCTGCCCCTGACCGGCCCGCCTCGCCCGCTGGGGCACCGGAGACACCGCTCAAGCGGATCACCACCTCGCTGCATCTCATGTGCACCTCGCTGTAACCGTATGTCGTCGCGTATGGCCCGATTGGGCTCAGCGGTGCTAGAAAGGACGCGTGATCAGGCGCTTCGACCGATTGCGGGGCGTGTCGGTTCGGCCACTGATCGACAAGCGCCCCAGGAGCGTCGCCGGGCAGGTCTTCGTCCTCCAGGTGGCGGTCGTGGTCCTGCTTGTGCTCGGTGCGATCCTGGCGCTGGTGCTCCAGACCCGGCACGACAGTGACCGCGAGGCCCGGAACCGTTCGGTCGCGGTCGCGGAAACGTTCGCCCAGTCTCCGGGACTGCTGGACGTCCTCAAGTCGCCCGATCCCGCCAAGGTGCTCCAGCCGATCACCGAGGAGACCCGCAAAGCAGCGGGCGTCGACTTCATCGTGGTGATGGACACCAAGGGAATCCGCTACACGCATCCGAAGCCGGATCGGATCGGCAAGCGCTTCGTCGGCACCATCGAACCGTCGCTGAGGGGCGAAGTTCTCCTCGAGAGCGTCCACGGACCGCTCGGGCATGAGGTGCAGGCAGTGGTCCCGGTGACCGATCCCAACGGCTCGGTCGTGGCCCTGGTCTCCGCCGGTCTCACCGTCAAGAACGCGTCCCAGGCGCTCAACCAGCAACTGCCGGTCATTCTCGGCAGCGGCGCGGCCGGCCTCGCCCTGGCCACGACCGGCACCGCGCTGGCGACCAGACGCCTGAAGCGGCAGACGCACGGGCTCGGTCCGGCCGAGATGACCCGGATGTACGAACACCATGACGCCGTGCTGCACGCCGTACGGGAAGGCGTCGTCATCGTCGGCGGCGACGGCACACTCCTGCTGGCCAATGACGAGGCCAGACGGCTGCTGGAGCTGGGCCCCGACGCCGAGGGACGGCCCGTACAGGAGCTGGACGGCCTCGATCCCTCCACCGCGGAGCTGCTGGCCTCCGGCCGCGCGGCCACGGACGAGGTCCATGCCGCGCGAGACCGGATGCTGGTGGTGAACCAGCGGCCCACCGACGGCCCCGGCGGTCCGATGGGTACGGTCGCGACCATCCGCGACTCCACGGAGCTCCAGGCCCTGACGGGCCGGGCCGAGGTCGCACGGAAGCGCCTCAAGCTGCTGTACGACGCCGGGGTGGGCATCGGCACGACGCTCGATGTCACACGTACGGCCGAGGAGCTGGCCGACATCGCGGTCCCCTCCTTCGCCGACTTCGTGACCGTCGACCTCGCCGACCCGGTCCTCAACGGGGACGAGCCGAACGGCGCGGGCGGGAACATGCGCCGCACCGCGGTCAGCGGCATCCGGGACGACCACCCCCTCTACGAACGCGGCCGGCTGATCGCCTTCCTCCCCTCGACCCCGCAGGCCCGCGGGCTCGGCAGCGGACGCGCGGAGGTCGTGACGGACCTGTCCCAGGCAATGGGCTGGCGGGCCCAGGACCCGGAGCGGACGAAGGCGATCGTCGAATACGGCATTCACTCCCTCATCACGGTGCCGCTCCAGGCCCGGGGTGTCGTCCTGGGCGTGGCCAACTTCTGGCGCTCGGAGAAACCCGGCCCGTTCGAGGACGAGGATCTGTCCCTGGCCGAGGAGCTGGTCGCCCGCGCCGCGGTGTCCGTCGACAACGCCCGCCGCTACACCCGCGAGCACGCCCTGGCCGTGACACTGCAGCGCAGCCTGCTGCCGCGCGCCCTGCCCGAGCAGAGCGCCGTCGAGGTGGCGCACCGCTATCTGCCCGCGCAGTCCGGGGTGGGTGGCGACTGGTTCGACGTGATTCCGCTGCCGGGCAGCCGGGTGGCACTGGTGGTCGGTGACGTCGTCGGTCACGGCCTGCACGCGGCCGCGACCATGGGACGGCTGCGCACCGCGGTGCACAACTTCTCCACGCTCGACCTGCCTCCTGACGAACTCCTCGGTCACCTCGACGAACTGGTGGGACGCATCGACCAGGACGAGACGGGCAGCGACGGCGGTACGGCGATGGCAGGGGCGACCTGTATCTACGCGATCTACGACCCCGTCTCCGGGTCGTGTGCCATGGCCCGGGCCGGGCATCCGCTGCCCGCCGTCGTCAGCCCCGACGGCACCGTGGAGTTCCCCGAGCTCCCGGCCGGGCCGCCACTGGGCCTCGGCGGCATGCCGTTCGAGACCGCTGAGCTGCAGATCGCGGAGGGCAGCCGGCTGGTCTTCTACACCGACGGGCTCATCGAGGACCGCACCCGGGACATCGACGTCGGTATCGAGCTGCTGCGCCAGGCTCTCGCCCATGCCGACCGTTCGCCGGACGAGAGCTGCCGGGAGGTGCTGGACGCCCTGCTCCCCGCTCGTCCGAAGGACGACGTGGCTCTCCTCATCGCCCGCACCCGCACCCTGGGGCCCGACCGGGTCGCCGAGTGGAGTGTGCCGTCCGATCCCAGCGCCGTCGCCGGGATGCGCGCCGCGGCGGGCAGGACACTGTCGGACTGGGGGCTGTCCGATCTCGCGTTCGGCACCGAACTCATCCTCAGCGAGCTGCTCACCAACGCCATTCGCTACGGCACCCAGCCGATCCGGGTGCGGCTGCTCCACGACCAGGGCCTGACCTGCGAGGTCGCCGACGGCAGCAGCACCTCGCCGCATCTGCGGTACGCGGCCACCACGGACGAGGGAGGCCGTGGCCTGTTCCTCGTGGCCCAGATCGCCGAGCGGTGGGGCACCCGGTACACCGCCGAAGGCAAGATCATCTGGGCGGAGCAGCCCCTGCCCGGTGAGGGCGTCCCGCCGGACGCGGACGGCGAGGCGCTGCTCGATCTCTTCGACCTCGACAGCGAGGTCCTCTGAGGTCGTGTGAGGTCGTGTGAGGTCCTCTGACGCTCGATCCGGCGCGATCCGTACGCTTGGGCGTGGCGACCGGTCGACAGGGTCGGGGCCCCGTCCGCCGACGCTGCGGCGTGGCAGGCGCCGAGCCCTTCGGCGCCACGCGGGGCGCGGAAAGGCCTCGCGCGAGCGTCCCCGGGCCTCCCCGGGCGTCCCCGGGAGTCTCCGGGTGACCTGGGGCATCCCTTGCACCGCCGTCCCCCAGCCCGGAATACGTACCATCTGGATGACGAGACCGTCCGGAGGGGGGCTGGGCCCGTTCATGGCACGCATCGGTGAGGACGGCTACCTGCTGAAGTGTTCTTTCTGCGGGAAGAGCCAGAAGCAGGTGAGGAAGCTCATCGCCGGGCCCGCCGGCGTGCACATCTGCGATGAATGCGTCGAACTCTGCAACGAGCTGATCGAGGAGGAGCCGGCCGAGGTCACGGAGGCCCGCCTCGACGAGCTGCCCAAGCCGACGGAGATCCACCAGTTCCTCGACCAGTACGTGGTCGGCCAGGAGACGGCCAAGCGATCGCTCGCGGTGGCCGTCTACAACCACTACAAGCGCGTGCGCGGCATGGGGGACGGCGACGATCCCGTCGAGGTCGCCAAGTCCAACATCCTGCTGCTCGGACCCACCGGCTGCGGAAAGACCTACCTCGCCCAGACCCTGGCGCGGCTGCTGAACGTGCCGTTCGCCATCGCGGACGCCACCGCGCTCACCGAGGCCGGATACGTGGGCGAGGACGTCGAGAACATCCTGCTGAAGCTGCTCCAGGCCGCCGACCACGACGTGAAGCGCGCCGAGACCGGCATCATCTACATCGACGAGATCGACAAGATCGCGCGTAAGAGCGAGAACCTGTCGATCACCCGCGATGTGTCGGGCGAGGGGGTGCAGCAGGCCCTGCTGAAGATCCTGGAGGGCACGACCGCCTCGGTCCCCCCGCAAGGCGGCCGCAAGCACCCCCACCAGGAGTTCATCCAGATCGACACGGCGAACGTGCTGTTCATCGTGGCCGGCGCGTTCGCGGGCCTGGAGGCCGTCATCGACGAGCGGGTCGGCCGGCGCGGTATGGGCTTCGCCGCCGAGATCCACCGCCCCGACGGGACCGACGGGACCGCGGAGGGGGACGTCTTCGCCAAGGTGATGCCGGCCGACCTGATCAAGTTCGGACTGATCCCGGAGTTCATCGGCAGGCTCCCGGTCATCGCGCGCGTGTCGAGCCTCGACAAGGCCGCCCTGATGAAGACCCTCACCGAGCCGCGCAACGCACTCGTGAAGCAGTACCAGCGACTCTTCGACATGGACGGCGTCGAGCTCGAGTTCAGCCGGTCCGCGCTCGAGGCCATCGTCGAGATGTCCATACTGCGCGGCACCGGCGCGCGCGGCCTGAGGGGAATCATGGAGAACGTGCTGCAGCCCATCATGTACGACATCCCCAGCCGCGAGGACGTGGCCAAGGTCGTGATCAACGAGCGCACGGTCCGGGAGGACGTCAGCCCCCTCATCGTCACTCGACAGCCCCCGCCGGAAGAGCTGGGCGAGCAGCCCGCCTGACGCGGCGCCGGCCACACCGCGTCAGGCGACAGCGCTGAGGGTGTCCACGAGTCTGCGGCGGGCGGCGCGGGCGGCGGGCAGCGCGGCGAGGGCGATCGCGCCCAGTACGGCGGCGGCCGCGAGCAGCAGCAGAAGGAGCGGGGACGGCGTCTGGGCGATGCCGGCGCCGATGCCGCTGGAGCGGCCCTCGGCGTCGATCAGCCAGCGGGCGAGAGGCACCCCCAGGGCCGCGCCCACCACGGCGGCGGCCAGCGCGGTGCAGCCGACGGCCGTCACGGTGACCGCGGTGATCTGGCGCGGCGACAGCCCGATCGCCTTCAGTGCCAGCAGGTCCCGCTCCCCCTCTCGTACGCTCCCGCCGATCGCCGTCGACAGCTCGGTGAGCCCGATCAGGGCGAGTACGGCGATGAGACCGGCCACGACCCCGCGCATCGGGGAGAGCCGGTCGGCCGGGCTGGTCACCTCGTGGACGTCGAGCCGTCCCTGTGAGGCGTCCGTCAGCGCGGTGCGCACCTCGGCCGGGTCCGCGCCAGGGCGCAGCTGGAGCTGGTAGAGGGTCGCACGCAGCTCCGGGTCGTTCTCCCGGAGGGTGTCGAGCGAGGTGGAGACGGTGCGGCCGCCGTTCTCCGGCTCGATGCTGCGGCCGACTATGTGCAGGATCTGCGGGTGTCCGCCGACGGTCATCCGTACCCAGTCGCCGACCCGGACGCCGAGCAGGTCGAGCAGTCCCTGTCCGGCCACCGCCTCGTCGGGGCCGTGTGCCGCCCGCCCCTCGGCCACCGTGAACGGGTAGGGCCGCTCGCGGGTGCCCAGTCCGCGCAGCGCGATGGTCCCGGTCTGGCCGGGGACCAGGGCGGCGACCTCCACGCCCGGATGGGCGGCCGCGACGCGGGGATCGGCGTCGAGCAGGGCCGCGGCCTCCCGGTCGCCGAGAGTGACGTCCGCCCGGGCCGTGAGGGCGGCGGCGAGCCCGAGCTCCTCCGGCTTGGTGTCGAAGCGGGCGATGGTCGTCCATGCGCTGACTGCCACGGTGATCAGCAGCAGGGGCAGGGCCAGCCGGAGAACGGTGGCCGGGGCGTTGGGACCGCGTGTGAAGGCCCGGTGCCAACCGAGGACCAGGGCGGGCGGCAGCCCCAGGCCGAGGGCCCTTCTGGCGGGTGCCGACAGCCGGCCGCCCGGGGCGGCCCCGGCGGGGAGCATGGGCACCGGCGGCACCCGTCCGGCCCGCCATGCGGCGAGACAGGTGGTGACGCCGATGAACAGCACCGCGGCGACGGGAACCGCGAGCAGGGCGGCGGTGTGCCCCGGCAGTCCCTGCCAGACGCCGATCGCCTCGCCGAGCCTGCCGGGGACGCGGCTGCCCAGAGTCTCGGTGAGCACGGTGGCCACGACGGCTCCGAGGGCGGCGAACGCCAGGTGCTGGACGAGGAAGACCCGCACCACCTGGCCGGGAGTGAAGCCGATGGCCTTCAGGACGGAGATGTCCCTCAGGTGGCCGCGCACCCGGGTGCTGATCGCGCCGAAGACGGCGAGCGCGGCGGCGATCAGGGCGCCGAGTCCGAAGAGCCCGAGGACCTGGCCGAGCAGTCTGGTGTCGCCCTGGGCCTCGGCGCGCGCCTGTTGCCAGCTGGAGACGTCGGTGACGGCACCGGCGCCGAGTTCGGTGACGGCGCGCTGGACGGCGTAGTCGGTGTCACCGGGGTCGGCGAGCAGCAGCCCGATGACGTGTCCTGGCAGGCCGTCCGTCTGCCGTACGGCCGCGGGGAGGGCCCAGACGGTGCCGGAGCGCTCGCCGGGGCGGTAGCGGGGCTCGGCGGTGTCGGCGACGCCGAGGACGGTCAGCGTGCGCCCGGTACCGGGCAGCGTGAGGGTGTCGCCGGGCCCTGCGACCAGAGCGCCGGCGAGGCTGCTCTCCAGGACGACGCCGTCCGGGGTGCCGGGCGTGAGCCACCGGCCGGAGGTGAGCAGCGGGCGGCCGGTGGCGGGCGGTTCCGCGTCCGCGCCGCGCAGTTCCACGGTGGCCCGGGCGCCGCGCGAGGCCACGGTCGCGGAGGCGGTGCGGTAGGGGCCGGACACGGAGGCGACGCCGTCCAGGGCGGCGAGCCGGCCCGCGTCGGCGGACGGCCCGGTGTGGATCCAGACGTGCGCCCCGTGGGACTGGGCGAAGACGCGCTGCCAGGGGTTGGTGGCGTAACCGAAGAGCGCGGCCGCCAGCAGCAGCGCGGCGACGATTCCCGCGGTGGCGGAGACGATGAACAGCGCCTCGCCGCGGTGGGTGCGCAGATCGGCGTGTGCCCAGCGCAGAGTGGCCCGCACGGGTCAGTCCTTCAGCTCGAGGACGCCGGACAGTCCGGTGCCCCGGGCAGGTGTGCCGCCGAGCTCGGCGTCGTCCGCTATCCGGCCGTCGAAGAAGCTGATCACACGGTCGGCGGCGCTGGCGAGGCGTGCGTCGTGCGTGACCAGCAGGATGGTCTGGCCGCGCTGGTGGAAGCGGGACAGCAGCCGCATCACCTCGCGGGTGCCCTTGCTGTCGAGGCTGCCCGCGGGCTCGTCGGCGAGCAGGAGCCGCGGATGGTTGACGAGCGCCCGTGCCAGGGCGACGCGCTGCTGCTCACCGCCGGACAGCTCGCCGGGCATGCTGCGCGCCTTGCCCTCCAGGCCCAGTTCGGCGAGCAGCTTCTCGCGTTCGGCGCGGGCCTGCCTGGGGCCGGTGCCGGCCAGCAGGGCGGGGAGTTCGACGTTGTCGGCGACCGTCAGGTTCGACACGAGGTTGAAGAACTGGAAGACGATGCCGATCCGGCGCCGCCGCTCCATCGCCCAGCGGGCCTCGCTGTAGGAGTCGGTGCGCTCGCCGTCGAGCCAGATGCTGCCGCTGTCCGGCCGCTGCAGCCCGCCGAGGAGATGCAGCAGCGTCGACTTCCCGGCGCCCGAGGGCCCGCTGACGGCGACGAACTCGCCGTGCCGCACGGACAGGTCGACTCCGCGTACGGCATGGGCCGGGGCGCCTTCGCCGTGGTGGGTCTTGACGAGGCCCTCGGCCCGCAGCAGGGGGACCGGGCCGGGCGCTCCCTGTTCGGTGGGGTGGCTCATTCCAGCCCCTCCAGCTCCTCCTGGCAGCGCTCCAGCCAGTCGAGGTCGGCCTGCAGATGCAGCATGGCTCCCTCGATCAGCAGGTTGGCGATGCGGTTGTCCCGGTTCTCGGTCGTGGACAGCTTCGACAGATTGCGCATGGTGTTGAGGTACTCGCGTCGCTGTTTGTTGATGAGGGCGATCTGGTCGGCGAGTCCGGTCCGCGGGGCCAGGGCGAGCTTCATGAAGAACTCGTCCCGGACTCGCGGCTCGTCCGCCGTCTCCTCGAACCAGGCGCGCAGCGCCTCCGTCCCGGCGTCGGTGAGGCGGTAGATCTTCTTGTTGGGCCGGCTCGTCTGGACGACTTCCTCGCCCTCGATCAGTCCCGACTTCTCCAGTCGGCCGAGTGTCACATATATCTGGCCGATGTTCGGCTGAGGGTACGCGGCGCCCAACAGTTGCTCAAGGTCCTGCTTGAGCTCGTAGCCATGGGCGGGGCCCCGGGAGAGGAGAGCCAGGAGGGTCAGACGCACGCGTGCTCCCCTCCTCCCTGTTGTCCGCCTGTGCGCCGAGAGCGGCCGTCGCCGCGGTCCGTGATGTGGCCCGGATCGCTCTCGTAATCTGATACGGGCCCTAGTATCGCCCATGCCTAACGGGTATACATGCCCTGACGCAGGACAAAGATGCCCGGCGCCGGTGTACAGGGAGGAACCTATGCGGTGGATACGTGCCGCGGGTAGGGGCCTCCTGGTCGCGGTGGTCGTCCTGACCGGTTACGTGTCGTCGGGCACGCAGGCGGGCGGCTCTCCGGCGGGCTCGGCGCAGGGCGGCGGACGCGGCCCCATGACCCTGGCCACGGCCGGGGATCTCACGGGCTATCTCGGTCCGCTGCTCGAAGGCTGGAACCGCGGTCATCCCACCGAGAAGGTCACCCTCGTCGAGCTGCCGGACTCCGCCGACGAGACCCGTGCGCAGATGACCACGGGACTGCGATCGGGCGACGGGCGCTTCGACATCCTGAACATCGATGTCGCCTGGACCTCGGAGTTCGCCGCCGCGGGATGGATATCCCCGCTGGACCCGGACCGTTTCGCGCTGAAGAGCTTCCTGCCGCCGGTGGCGGACACGGCGACATACGACGGGAAGTTGTACGCCGTCCCTTATGTCACGAATGCCGGGATGCTGTACTACCGCAAGGACATCCTCGACCGGGAGGGCGAGCCTCCGCCGCGGACGTGGGCGGAGCTGGAGCGCCAGGCACGCACGATCGCGCCCCGGTACGGCGTCGGGGGCTATGCGGGCCAGTTCCTCCCGTACGAAGGCCTCACGGTCAACGCCACCGAGGCGGTCTACTCGGCCGGGGGCACGATCCTGGGCGACGACGGCCGGGTCACCGTGGACTCGGCCGCAGCCCGCACCGGCCTCGGATTCCTCGCCCGCGGGGTACGTGAGGGCTGGATACCGAAGGAAGCGCTGACCTACAAGGAGGAGGAGTCCCGGCAGGCCTTCCAGGACGGCCGGCTGCTCTTCCTGCGCAACTGGCCGTACGCGTACGCGGGCGCCTCGGGCAAGGACTCCAAGGTCGCCGAGAAGTTCGGCGCCGTGCCCCTGCCCGGCCCCGACGGGGCGGGCACGAGCGTCCTGGGCGGGTCGAATCTCGCGGTGAGTGCGCATGCGCGGCACCCTGAGTCCGCCGGCGACCTGATCGCGTATCTCACCAGCGCCCCGGTGCAGCGGAAGGTTCTCACGGAGGGCGCGCTGCCGCCCGTCCGGGCAGCCCTGTACCGGGACCCGGAGCTGGTGCGGGCCTTCCCGTACCTGCCGGCGCTGCGGGCGAGCGTGCTGGCGGCCGCGCCGCGGCCCAAGAGCGCGCGGTACGAACAGGTGAGCCTCGTGGTGCAGGCCGTCGTCCACGACGCGATGGCGCAGCACCAGGACCCCGCGGCAGCGGTGCGCAGGCTGGCCACGGAGCTTGCGGCCGTCACACGCCGCGGCTGATCTCCTTCTCCCCTCACACTTTCTCGCTCTACCTACCTGTTAGGTAACGACATCACATCGCGCTGGACTCAAGCAGTGCGGGCAAATCGGGACATTAAGCTCAACTCTCCTGTTGTTTCTGCACGACCGTTGACACCTTCTCGAAACTCCTACTTAACATGCATGCATAACCGCTGACCTTCTGGTCGCGGGCACCCCTTCACGCAGAAACAGGTCAACGGGTGACGCTCACAGCCCCGGCCGGCGACGGCCTCTCGCACCGCCTCACGCACCGCTGGTGGCGCGACGCGGTGATCTACCAGGTGTACGTCCGCAGCTTCCTGGACAGCACCGGGGACGGAATCGGCGATCTGGCCGGCGTCCGTGCCGGACTGCCGTACCTCAAGAAGCTCGGCGTCGACGGCATATGGCTGAGCCCCTTCTACCCCTCGCCGCAGCACGACCACGGCTACGACGTCGCCGACTACTGCGACGTGGATCCGGTCTTCGGCGACCTCGCCGAGTTCGGTCTCCTCATCGCCGACGCGCACCGGCTCGGCATCAAGGTGCTCCTGGACATCGTCCCCAACCACTGCTCCAGCGAGCACGACTGGTTCCGCGAGGCGCTCGCCGAGGGCCCCGGCAGCGCGGCACGCGCCCGCTTCCACTTCGCCGAGGGTCGCGGCCCGGGCGGCGACGTGCCGCCGAACAACTGGCACGCGATGTTCGGCGGTCCGGCCTGGAGCCGGGTCACCGAGCCGGACGGCAGCCCCGGCCAGTGGTACCTCCACATGTTCACGCCCGAGCAGCCCGACCTGAACTGGCGCAACCCCGAGGTCGGCACCCACTTCGACCACGCCCTGCGCTTCTGGCTGGACCGCGGCGTCGACGGTTTCCGTATCGACGTGGCCGCCGGACTGTTCAAGCACCCGGAGCTGCCCGACTCGCCGGACCCCGAGGCCGACGCGCGCACCCGCGACTCGGTCAACCCGCTCGCCTGGAACCAGCCCGAGGTGCACGAGGTGTGGCGCCACTGGCGGTCCGTGTGCGAGGAGTACACCGCCCGGGACGGCCGGGAACGGCTGCTGGTCGGCGAGGTCTCCGTACCGACCGCGCGCGAACACGCCCAGTACGTACGCCCGGACGAGCTGCACCAGGCGTTCTTCTTCGACCTGCTCGGCGCCTCCTGGGATGCGAGCGCGTTCCGCAAGGTCATATCCGAGGCGATACAGGACATCGCGGGCACCGGCTCCACCGTCACCTGGGTCCTCAACAACCATGACCAGGTCCGTACCGTCACCCGGTACGGCGAGTCCGGCACCGAGGGCAGTGGCCTCGGCGCGGCCCGCGCCCGGGCCGCTGCGCTGCTGATGCTGGCGCTGCCCGGTGCCGCGTACATCTACCAGGGCGAGGAGCTGGGCCTGCCGGAGGTCGTGGACCTGCCGGACGAGGTTCTCACCGACCCGATCTTCCGGCGCACCGGCAGCCGGGCACGCATCCGCGACGGCTGCCGGGTGCCACTGCCGTGGTCGGGTCACGCCTCGCCGTTCGGCTTCACCTCCGGCGCCGAGGGAGCCAAGCCCTGGCTGCCGCAGCCGGGCTGGTTCGCCGAGCACGCCACCGACCGCGCGCTGGCCGACACCCGCTCGTTCTGGCACCTCTACCGCGACGGGCTGCAGCTGCGCCGTGGGCTGCCACAGCTGGGCGAAGGCACCCTGCGCTGGCTGGACACGCCACCCGGTGTCCTTGCCTTCGTCCGCGGCGACGGGCTCGTCTGTGCCGTCAACTTCGACACCGCGCCGGTGCCCGCCCCCGTCTCGGGTGCCCCACTGCTGTCCAGCGGGCCCTGTCCCAACGGCGTACTGCCCGGATCCACCGCCGCCTGGTGGATCAGCGACTCCACCAACCCGTGATCCCCACCGTCCGAAAGCCCGTCAATTCCCCGGTTCCAGAAGGAAGATCAACGATGACGCAACGACGCTTCATGCTTGCGAGCTGCACGGCCCTGGCCCTCGCCCTCGGCGCGACCGCCTGCGGCGGCGGCCCCGTCACCCCCGCGGGCGGCGGTGACAAGTCGCTGGCCGGCCAGACGGTCAACGTCGCCGGCGTCTGGTCCGGTGCCGAGCAGAAGAACTTCCAGAAGGTGCTGGACGCCTTCACCGCCAAGACCGGTGCCAAGACCCAGTTCGTGTCCACCGGTGACAACGTCTCCACCGTCGTCGGCAGCAAGATCGAGGGCGGCAACGCCCCGGACGTGGTGATGGTCCCGCAGGTGGGTGTGCTCCAGCAGTTCGCCGACAAGGGCTGGCTCAAGCCGCTCTCCGACACCACCGCGAAGGCCGTCGAGAGCAACTTCGCCAGCGCGTGGAAGTCGTACGGGACCGTGGGCGGCAAGTTCTACGGCCTCTACTTCAAGGCCGCCCACAAGTCGACCGTCTGGTACAGCCCGGACGCCCTCGACCAGGCGGGGGTCAAGCCGCCGAAGTCGTACGCGGACATGCTCAAGGCGGGCCGCACCGTCTCGGACTCCGGGCTGCCCGCCTTCGCGGTCGCCGGTGAGGACGGCTGGACGCTGACCGACTGGTTCGAGAACATCTACCTCTCCCAGGCCGGCCCCGAGAAGTACGACCTGCTCGCCACGCACACGCTCAAGTGGACCGACCCCAGCGTGGTGCAGGCGCTCACCACCCTCGGCAAGCTCTTCGCCGACAAGCAGCTGATCGCGGGCGGCCAGAAGGGCGCGCTCGGCACCGACTTCCCCGGCTCGGTCGAGAAGGTCTTCGGCCCCGACCCCGAGGCGGCGATGGTCTACGAGGGCGACTTCGTGGCCGGTGTCGCCAAGGACCAGTTCGGCAAGAAGATCGGCGAGGACGCCGCCTTCTTCCCCTTCCCGGCCGTCGACGGCGGCAAGGCGCCCGTCGTCAGTGGCGGTGACGCCGCCGTCGTTCTGAAGGACGGCAAGAACCAGAAGGCCGCCATGGCTCTCGTGGAGTATCTGGCGACCCCCGAGGCGGCTGCCGTCTGGGCGAAGACGGGCGGCTTCCTGTCCCCGAACAAGAAGCTCGACCTCGCGTCGTACGGCGACGACACCACTCGTCAGACCGCCAAGTCGCTGATCGAGGCCGCCGATTCCGTCCGCTTCGACATGTCCGACCAGGCCCCGGCCGCCTTCGGCGGCACCAAGGGCGCGGGCGAGTGGAAACTGCTCCAGGACTTCCTGCGCGACCCGTCGGACCCCAAGGCCACCGCAGCCAAGCTCGAGGACGCGGCGGCCAAGGCCTACAAGGGCTGAGGTCATGACCGCTGTCGCCACCCCCACCCCCGGACCGACGAGCCCGCCGCTCGCCGGATCCGCGAACCCCCGGCGCCGCGCCCAGCGGCGCCGGCGGGTCATCGCTCTGGTCTTCGTGCTGCCGGCACTGCTGTTGCTCGGCGCACTCGTCGTCTACCCCGTGCTGTTCTCGGTGGGCCGCAGCTTCTTCGACGCAAGCGGTACACGCTTCGTCGGCGGCGAGAACTACACCCAGATGTTCCGCGACCCGGCGACCCTCAAGGCCATCCGCAACAGCGCCATCTGGGTCGTCGTCGCCCCGACGCTGCTCACCGGGCTCGGGCTGATCCTCGCCGTGCTGGTGGAGAAGGTCCGCTGGGCCACCGCGTTCAAGCTGCTGCTGTTCATGCCGATGGCGGTCTCCTTCCTCGCGGCCGGCATCATCTTCCGCCTCGCGTACGAGGAGGACCCCGACAAGGGCGTACTGAACGCCGCGGTCGTCGGTGTGCACGACTCGTTCACGGGCACGTCCTCGTATCCGACCGCCCGCGCCCGGGACGGCCAGGGTCTGGCCAAGGGCCCGGACGGGTCGTACACGACGGCCGAAGCGGTGTCGCCCGGCTCCACGGTCAGCCTCGGACTCGTCGGTGTGAAGCCGAAGGAGCTGCCCGCCGGCGCGGAACCCGCGTACGAGGCGGCCTCCCGGAAGGCGGCCGGGCGCGAACTGCTCGGCGTCGTCTACCTGGACTTCACGCCGGGCGGAGGCGGCGAGCAGGGCCAGGTCGACACGGCCGAGAGCGGACTGCCGGAGATGACGGTCGAGGCGGTGCGGGACGGCAGGACGGTCGCCACCGTCACCACCGCGGCCGACGGTTCCTTCCGCTTCCCGGCTCTCGACCCGGGCGCGTACACCGTCCGGCTGCCCGCGGAGAACTTCGCCCAGCCCTACGAGGGTGTCTCCTGGCTCGGCCCGGCCCTGGTCACGCCGGCCATCATCGGCGCGTATCTGTGGATCTGGACCGGCTTCGCCATGGTGCTCATCGGCGCCGGGCTGTCCTCCCTTCCGCGCGATGCGCTCGAAGCGGCCCGGATGGACGGCGCGAACGAGTGGCAGGTCTTCCGCAGGATCACCGTGCCCCTGCTCGCGCCGATCCTGACCGTGGTCTTCGTGACCCTGGTGATCAACGTGATGAAGGTCTTCGACCTCGTCTACATCATCGCGCCGGGTCCGGTGCAGGAGGACGCCACGGTGCTGGCCACCCAGATGTGGCTGGTCTCCTTCGGCGGCGGCAACAACCAGGGGCTCGGCAGCGCGCTCGGCGTCCTGCTCCTGCTGCTGGTGATCCCGGCCATGGTCTTCAACGTCCGCCGCTTCCGCAGGAGTCAGTCATGACCGTCACCACCCCCGCCCGGACCGTGGCGAAGGAGCCGGGAGCCGTCGCCGCGCCCCTGCGCCCGCGGTCCAGGGGCCGGCTCGGCCGCTGGCTCGGCAACGGTCTGGTCCAGGCGTTCCTGGTCGTCATCGGCCTCGTCTGGATCACCCCGCTCGCCGGTCTGCTGCTCTCCTCGATGCGCTCGGCGCAGGACAATGCGAGCAGCGGCTGGTGGACCACCCTGACCGGTCCCGGGCAGCTGTCCTTCGACAACTACTCGGCGCTGCTGGGCAACGCCGGGATCACTCAGGCGTTCTGGAACACCGTGCTGATCTCGGTGCCCGCGACCGCTCTGGTCATCGCCATCGCGGCGCTCGCCGGATATGCCTTCGCCTGGCTGGAGTTCCCCGGCCGGGACTGGCTGTTCCTGCTCGTGGTGGCGCTGCTGGTGGTGCCGGTCCAGGTCGGTCTGCTGCCGGTCGCGAAACTCTTCGGTCAGCTGGGGCTGTTCGGCACGATCCCGGGTGTGGTGCTCTTCCACGTCGCGTACGGGCTGCCGTTCGCCATCTTCCTGCTGCGGAACTACTTCGCCGACATTCCGCGGGAGATGCTGGAGGCGGCGCGGATGGACGGCGGCAGCGAGTGGCGGATCTTCACCCGGCTGGTGCTGCCGGTGGGCCGCCCGGCCATCGCGAGCCTGGCGATCTTCCAGTTCCTCTGGGTGTGGAACGACATGCTGGTGGCGCTGCTCTTCGCCGACAGTTCCTCCCAGCCGCTCACCGTGGAGCTGCAGTCCCAGGTACGCCAGTTCGGCAGCAACATCGACGTCCTGGCACCGGGCGCGTTCCTTTCCCTGATCGTGCCGGTCGTGGTGTTCTTCGCCTTCCAGCGGCACTTCGTCCAGGGAGTGATGGCGGGCTCGGTCAAGTGAGACCGCGCGGCCCCGGTGGGCTGCCACGGCTGTGGCAGCCCACCGGGGCCCGGCCCCGTTCACTGCTCCGGCTCGGGCGGTCCACTCGTGCGGAGTAAGTGCAGCGGCCCCCGGCCGCTCCGCGCGTTCCACTGGAGAGATGCCAGCGATCCAGATTTCGGTCGTCGTACCGTGCTTCGACGAGAGCGAGGTGATCGGCGCCTTCCACGCCGCCCTGACCAGCGCGCTGGAGCTGACCGGGGAGCGGTTCGAGATCTGTTACGTCGACGACGGCAGCGGCGACGGGACCGTCGAGCGGCTGAGGGAGCTGGCGGCGGACGCCCCGCGGGTGCGCTACACCTCCTTCAGCCGGAACTTCGGCAAGGAGGCCGCCCTGCTGGCCGGGATGCGGATGTCCCGGGGGGCCGTGGTCGTCCTCATGGACGCCGACCTGCAGCATCCCCCGGAGCTGGTGCACCGCATGCTGAAGCTGCACCGGCACGGCTACGACCAGGTCGTCGCCCGGCGCGACCGAACGGGCGAAGGCGCCGTGCGTACCGCGCTCAGCCGGGCCTACTACCGACTCGTACGTCACTTCATGGACGTCGAGATCGTCGACGGTGCCGGCGATTTCCGGCTGCTGTCACGCCGCGCGGTGAACTCCGTCCTGTCGCTGCCGGAGACCAACCGCTTCTCCAAGGGGCTCTTCTCGTGGATCGGCTTCGACACCGTCAGTTTCACGTACCGGAACGTCCGGCGGGCCGCCGGGCGGTCCAAGTGGGGCGGCAGACGGCTGATCGACTACGGCATCGACGGACTGCTCTCCTTCAACAGCCGCCCACTGCGCCTGGCGATCCACACCGGACTCTGGCTGTTTCTGTCCGCTCTCGGCTACGCACTGTGGATCGTGGCGAACGCCGTGCTGAACGGTGTCGACACGCCGGGATACGCGACCCTGATCACCGCCGTCGTCGCGCTGAGCGGAATCCAGCTGGCCACGCTCGGCGTCATCGGGGAGTACGTGGGCCGGATCTACCACGAGTCGAAGCGGCGGCCGCCCTATGTCGTGCGGGAGACGGACGAGTCCGCACCGCTGCGCTCCGGCGGCCTCCCGGCGGAGGCCGCCGGACGGGCCCGGCCGCACACATGAACGTCGTCGGCGTCCGCCAGTTCACCGTCTTCGCCGTGATCGGCCTCGCCAACACGGGCGTGTACTTCGCGGTGTACGCGGCAGTGAACGTCTGGCTGCCCTATCTGGCCGCCCACGCCCTGGCGTACGCCGTGAGCGTCACGGGATCGTTCCTGCTCAACTCGTACGTCACACTCCGCACGCGACCGACGTGGCGTGCGTTCCTCAGGTATCCGGTCTCGGGCGTGGCCAATCTCGCGGGCAGCGGGCTGCTGCTCCACCTCGCGGTGAGCAGGCTCGGCATGGACGAGCACCTCGCCGCCCTCGCCGCCGGCGCGCTGGTCACACCGCTGTCGTTCCTGCTCGCGCGGTGGGCGATCACCTCCGGCGCGAAGGAGCCGGTCACGGAAGCCGTGTCGAGTAAGTGACCCGGTCCAGCCGGTAGTAGTCGGCGACGCACCGGGCCGGCCAGAGGTTGCGCCCGTGGTTGCCGAAGGGTTCCAGCATCCCGCTGACCGACAGAGGTGTGTACGGGAGCACCTTCGCGCCGTTCGCCGCCCCGGCGCGCAGCCAGTGGTCCTGCCGGTCCCACTGCCCGGCCCGTACGCGCATGTCCTCACCCAGATGGTGGAGCGGTCCGGCCAGTCCCACGACGGCCGTGGCGTACAGCGCCGCCGCCGCGGCCGTCACCACGCCCGTCCACCGCCGGGGCAGCCGGGTACGCAGCGCCCGCCCCAGGAAGGCGCCGACGGCCACGAGGACCAGGACGTACAGCAGGAGGTAGTCGTTCCAGGTCCGTTGTGCGGACACCACCCGAGCGCCGAAGACGGGGTGGGTGACGACGGTGCAGAGGTAGCCGGAGAGCAGGAAGGCCAGCACGCCGAAGGTGGTCGTCAGCAGTGGCCTGCACGGCCGCAGGGCCGCAGGGCCGGTCCCTGTGCGGGTCCGCGCGAGCAGGCCCAGCAGCACGCCCGCGGCGACGGCGCCCCCGTACTGCCAGGTCGTGAGGACCGTTTCCAGGATCCGCACGAAGCCGCGCGCCGAGGCGGCCAGGGATTCGGGGGCGAGCATCCCGGCGGTCCCGGCGCCGTACCGCTCGCGCCGGTTGCGCGATCCGGGCGACATCAGCAGCACGGCCGTCCCGATGGCCACCCCGGCCATGCCGAGCAGGGCCGAAGCGCGGACATGGGCCCGGACCTGCTCGGTGAAGAGCCGGCGGCTGAGCAGCAGGATTCCGGAGAGCACCACCAGTGCGACGAGCGATGTCTCCTCGGACAGCGTGCCCAGGAAGATCCCCGCCGCCAGGACGACGGCGAGGGCGGCGATACGGCCCCGGCGGCCGCGGGCGGCGAGCGGTGGGAGGGCCGCGGCGCAGGCGAGCACGGGGGCCAGGGTGTGCGAGACGGACGCGGCGGGCCAGTAGAACGTCTTGTACGTGTTGGGCGTGGCGAACAGGAACACCGCCGTGACCATGGCCGCCACGAGCAGCGGGACTCCGCGGGGTACCGCCCGGCGGGCTCCGCGCAGCAGCCGGACGACGAGGGCCCACAGCAGGACCAGCACGAGCAACCCGCTGATCAGCGCGAACCATTGATGACCGGCGACCGGGAACTGCGCGTAGAGCGCGACGAGCAGGCCGTTGCCGATCCGGCCGTTGTCGGTGGCGTAGAACTTCCCGATCAGCCCCGCGACGCCGTGATCACGCACATGGGGCAGGAAGCACCACTCGTCCGCGCCGGGCCGGACGTGGCGGCCCAGCCAGACGGCGACGGCGAGCAGCCCGAGGGGCAGCGAGGCGAGACCCACGACCCATGCGGTCGTGAGTGAGCGGCCGTGGGGGCCCTTCGCCCGGCCCGGACGGCCGGGCGGTTCCTCCGGTTCCCGCGGGACGCTCACGCTTGATGCGCCGACAGCCATGCTCGCCACTAGATGCGCCGTTCACGGCACCGGCAACCGGCGGCGATCAGGTGGAGTAGCACGGGCCACGAGGAGAGCAGTGGCGGCGGCCGGGCCTCCTGTTGTGTGGCCGTGCCGCCTCCGTGCTCCGCGCACCGGGCCTCAGCTGACGACGACCCCGATCTTCGGGGCGGGCTCGCTCTGGTAGCCGGCCGGACCGAAGTTCTTCTCGACGTACGCCTTCCAGGTGCCGTCCGCGACCATCTTCTCCAGGGCTGCGTTGATCTTCGCCTTCAGCTCGCTGCCCTTCTGGACGCCGATGCCGTAGTTCTCATTGCTCAGCTTGAAGCCGCCCAGCTTGAACTTGCCCTTGAACTGGTCCTGCGCGGCGTATCCGGCGAGGATCGAGTCATCGGTGGTCATGGCGTCGATGACGTTGTTCTCCAGCCCTGTCAGGCACTCGGAGTAGCCGCCGTACTCCTGCAGCTGGGCCTGCGGCGCGAGCTTCGTCTTGACGTTCTGTGCCGAGGTGGATCCGGTGACCGAGCAGAGCTTCTTGTTGTTCAGGTCCGCGGGCTTGGTGATGGAGTTGTCGTTCGCGCGGACCAGGACGTCCTGGTGCGCCAGGAGGTACGGACCGGCGAAGTCGACCTTCTTGCGACGCTCGTCGTTGATCGAGTAGGAGGCTGCGATGAAGTCCACGTCGCCGCGCTGGAGCAGCGTCTCGCGGTCGGCGCTCTTGGCTTCCTTCCACACGATGTCGCTCGGCTTGTAGCCGAGCTGCTTGGCCACGTAGGTCGCCACATCGACGTCGAAGCCGGTGTATTTGCCGTCCGGGGTCTTCAGGCCGATGCCCGGCTGGTCGAACTTGATACCGACGGTGATCTTGTGGTTCCCGCTCTCCGTGCTGCCGGCGCCACCACCGCCGCCGGATCCGCAGGCCGCGGTGGCGAGGGAGAGCGCGAGCGCCGCGGCGGTCGCGGCGGAGACCTTGCGAATCTTCATGGTGATCATCCCTGGGGATTGCCGGGTGGTGCGCGTGTGCCGGGGTGCTCCGGGCTCCGGCGGGTGCCGGAAGTGCCGGGGTCTCCGGCGGGTGCCGGAGGTGCCGGGGCGGGCTCAGTGGTGAAGGATCTTGGAGAGAAAGTCCTTGGCGCGTTCGGTGCGGGGGTTGCTGAAGAACTCGTCGGGGGTCGTCTCCTCCACGATCCTGCCGTCGGCCATGAACACCACACGGTTGGCGGCCGAACGGGCGAACCCCATCTCATGGGTGACGACGACCATGGTCATTCCGTCGCGGGCGAGCTGCCGCATGACCTCCAGCACCTCGTTGATCATTTCGGGGTCGAGCGCGGACGTGGGCTCGTCGAACAGCATGATCTTCGGGTCCATGGCCAGCGCTCTGGCGATGGCCACGCGCTGCTGCTGGCCGCCGGAGAGCTGCGCCGGGTACTTGTCGGCCTGCGAGCCGACGCCCACCCGGTCGAGGAGCGAGCGCGCCTTCTCCTCGGCGGCCTTCTTGTCCTTCTTGCGGACCTTGATCTGGCCCAGCGTCACATTCTGGAGCACGGTCCTGTGCGCGAAGAGGTTGAAGGACTGGAAGACCATGCCGACGTCGGCGCGCAGCCGGGCCAGCTCCTTGCCCTCGGCGGGCAGCGGCCTGCCGTCGATGGCGATCTCGCCCGAGTCGATCGTCTCCAGCCGGTTGATGGCGCGGCACAGTGTCGACTTCCCGCCCCCGGACGGCCCGATGACGACGACCACCTCGCCGCGGTGGATGGTCAGGTTGATGTCCTGGAGCACATGCAGCGCGCCGAAGTGCTTGTTGACGTCACTGAGCACGACCAGGGCACCGCCGGTGCCCGGCCCGAGATGTTCCTTGCTCACTGCCGCTCCGCTCATCGGCTTCATCGTCCGTCCGCATCGAGCGGGTCGCACGCCGGAGGCCGGGCGGGCACCCGCTCGCCCCGGCCCGTCGGCCGTTGCGCGGCATCTCCTGGCCGAAAACGCTCGCCGACGGTGTCCGGTGCATTGTCCAGACCACTGACGGCCTGCAAGCGTTTACCCTCCGTGCTCGCTTGGTCTCCCCTCGTACCGAAGCGCACCACTCACCCCCGACCCCGACGCGACACCTGCACTTTTCCGTCAACTTTCACCGTAGGCACACATAATCCACACGGAGCCTCCAATATGTGACGGGACAGGGCACAACGGCGGCGCGCTCCCGGGGGAGAGCGGCATCGTTGCGCTGGGGGGTTACGGGGAGGAACTTCACCGCATGAAGCGGATCCGCACGCAGCGGACCTTGCGTATGGCCGCGCTCACCGCCGGAGCGCTCGTCCTCTCGCTCGGGGGGCTGCCGGCAGCGCCGGTCCAGGCGGACGAGCAGGCGCCCCGGATCGATCTGCGGGTGCTCGTCGTGTCCGACGGCGGTCCCGCAACGGACGCCATCGTCGCCGAACTCGACGGCGCGGGCACGCCGTACACCGTGGTCACGCTCGCCGACCCCGGCCGCCCGGTGATCGACGCGGCCTTCCTGGCCGACACGGTCGACGGCCGGCCGCGCGCCAGGTACCAGGCCGTGGTCCTGCCCCACGACAACCCGTTCCCGGCCGGTTCGCCGGAGATGGCCGCTCTCGTCGCGTACGAGAGGACGTACGCGATTCCGCAGGTCGACGCGTACACGTACGCCACACCGCAGACGGGGCTCAAGTATCCGGTGAACGGCGGATACGCGGGACCGGTCGACGGTGTCGCCGCCGGCGTGACCGCGGCGGGCAAGGCCGGACCGCTCGGCTACCTCGGCGGGTCCTTCGCCTTCGAGGACAACGATCCGTCCATCGACGAGAGCTGGGGCTTCCTCTCCCGGCCGAGAGCCGGGGCCAACTTCACGACGTACGTCGACGCATCCTTCGACCGGCCGTACGCGGGAACCGTCACCGGCCGGGTGTCGCCCGCTGCGGGCGAGGAGAGCGTGACGCTCTCGCTGCCCTCGGCCCCGGCGGCCGGGACCGGGGTGGCCGGGACCGAGGCGAGCGGTGAGGCGCCGGCACCGCAACCGGCCGCGCCGCACGCCCCGGTGCCCACCGGTGCCGTCCGGCCGGTGCCGCCCGCCGCCGAGCGCTGACCCGCGCACCCGACCGCGACAGACGCACCCGACCGCAACCGACCGCAACCGAGCTCACCGCGAGGAAGCGGGTTCCGGACGCCGCCGCGAGCGCGCCCGGAACCCGCCGTGCCCTCCGCACCACTCTCTCTGCCGTGGAGCCCATCCATGCACCATCAGCACCGCGCGCCGCGATCAGGCGCGGCGCGGGTCACCCTGCTCACCGAAGGCACCTACCCGCACAGTCACGGCGGCGTGAGTGTCTGGTGCGACCAGCTCGTGAGCGGTATGCCCGACATCGACTTCGACGTGATCGCGGTGACCGGCACCGGGCGCGAGCCCGTGGTGTGGGAGCTGCCGCCGCATGTGTCCGAGCCCGTCTCGGTGCCCATGTGGGGCCCCGCCCCCGCCGGTTCACCACCACGGGGCCGCCGCGAGCGGCGGCTGATGGCGGCGTACGAACGATTCCTCACGGCCCTGCTGGATCCGGCCGCCGAGGACGGCTTCGGACCGGCGTTGTACGAGCTGGCGCGCGCCGCGCGTGACGGGCTCCTCGGTCCGGCCCTGCGCGGCGACCGTGCCCTGCGGGTGCTGACCGGCGTATGGAACCGGCCGGGCCTGACCGTGCGGGAGGCCCGGCCCAGCCTGCACGACGCCGTCACCGCGACCGGACTGCTGGAGCACGCGCTGCGGCCGCTCACCGCCCGCCCCCCGGAACAGGGGGTGGCGCATGCGGTCAGCGGAGGCGTCGCCGCGCTCCCGGGCCTCGCCGCCCTCGAACTCCACGGCGTTCCGCTGCTGTTGACCGAGCACGGCGTGTATCTGCGGGAGCGCTATCTGGGGTACCGGACCGCACCGTACCGCTGGCCGGTGAAGGCGGTGCTGCTCGGCTTCTTCCGGCTGCTGGCGGAGGAGACGTACCGGCGCGCGGCGCTGATCACCCCGGGCAACCGCTACAACCGGCTCTGGGAGGAGCAGGGCGGCGCCGATCCCCGGCTGATACGGACCGTCTACAACGGGGTGGATCCGGCCGCCTTCCCGCCCGCCGGCCCCGAACCGGAAGGCCCGACCCTCAGCTGGGCGGGCCGGGTCGACCCGATCAAGGACCTGGAGACCCTGATACGGGCGTTCGCACAGGTCCGCAGGGAACTCCCGGAGGCGAATCTCCGGCTGTTCGGCGGTACACCGCGCGGCGGCGAGGCCTATCGCGAGCGGTGCGAGGCGCTCGCCGACTCGCTCGGCCACGGCGACGCGGTCACCTTCGAGGGCCGGGTCGACGACATCAGGGCCGCGTACGCGGCGGGCAACGTCGTGATGCTGTCCAGCATCAGCGAGGGCTTCCCCTTCACCCTGATCGAGGCGATGTCGTGCGGGCGGGCGACCGTCTCCACCGATGTGGGCGGGGTACGGGAGGCGGTGGGCGAGGCCGGTCTCGTCGTCCCGCCGCGCGATCCCGCCGCCATGGCCGCGGCGGCGCTGGAGCTGCTGGCCGATCCGCCGCGCCGGACGGCCATGGGCGAGGCGGCCCGGCTGCGGGTGATCGAGCAGTTCACACTCCGTCAGACCATCGACACCTTCCGGGCCATCTACCTCGAACTGTCCGTACGCGGCACGTTCACGCTCGCCGATCCATGGAGCGTGTCCCTCGACGGCGAGACGGCCCTGGGGAGCGTGGCCGGATGAGCGGCCCCCTGCCCCTCGAACCCGACGGCGGCCGGGGCGACGCCCTTGCCCTGCGGCTGGTCTCCCCCGACACCACGCTCACGCTGCGGATGCCGGGGCGCGAGCGGGCCGCCGACGATCCCCTGGACACACTCGCCGCCGAGCTGGCCGACCGGATAGGGCCCGCGGTGCACGCGTACGAGGTCGCCGCCGTGCTGGAGTCGGAGGGGCTGACCGGCGAACAGATCCAGGAGCACTACGGCCACCCGGATCTGTTCTCGCTCGCCGCCGACCTGTACCGAAGGTTGCCGCGCAGCTTCCCCGAGCCGCCGGCCGGGGCGGACCCCTGGGCTCCCGACCATGTCCGGTGCGCGCTGCGCGGGGCGCTGTTCGCGCTGCCGGGGCTGGCGTATCTGCTGACCGGCCGGCTGTGGCACTCCCCGCAGGGCGTGTACGCCCTGGTCGCCGCGGGGCTGCTGTCCTGGGCGTGGGGCCAGGGCCTGAGCCATCGCGCGTATCTGCGGCTGGCGGCGGGGCGGCGGGAGGCGGGCCGGACGCTGCTCATCGGTGCTCCCGCGGGGGCCGTTGTCGCCTCCGTGGCCGGCTTCGCCGTGGCGGGTCCGGGTCCGGCGGCCCTGTTCGCCGTGGGGCAGTCGCTGTATCTCGCGGCGGCCGGGGTCCTGCTGGTGTGCGGCCGGGAACGGATCCTGCTGGGCACGCTCACGCCGCTGATCGCGGGTGCGGCTCCGCTGCACTGGTGGGACCCGGGTCCGCTGTTCCGGGTCGGACTGCCGCTGCTGACCGTCGTGTTGTCCGTCGCCGCCGCGGGCCATGGCGTCCGCGGGATGCTCGGCGCGGACGCCGCGCCCGGGGCTGCGCGACCGCGGCCGGCCGCCTCGCTCCCGTACGGGGTGTTCGGGCTGTCCGCCGGTGCCCTGGTGATGTTCCTGGGGCAGCGTCATCCCCTGGCCGTGATCGCGCTGACCCTCAGCATGGGCCCGGCCGAGTGGCTTCTGTACCGCTACCGGGGGCTGTCGGTGGCGGCGCTGCGGGCGACGGCCGACGAGGCCGCGTTCCGGCTCCGCTCCGCGCGCACCCTGGCCGTCTGTCTCGGCGGCTATCTGCTGCCGCTCGTCCTGGCGGCCCTGCTGACCGGGGCCGAGCCGGGGCCGCTGCTCGCCGTCGCGGCGATGCTGTGGACCGCCCTGCTGCTCCAGGCGTTCGGGATCGCCTGGCCACCGGCCGCGGTCACGCTCGTGGCGGCCTCGGGCCTGGGCGCCGCGGCGCTCCTCGGCCGGCCGCCGGGCCCGACAGCGCTGCTGCTCGTTCCGGCCGGCGCAGCGGGCGTACTCGTCGTCGGTGTCCTGTGGCTGCTCGGCCGGCCGACCGCACACGCCTGATCCACCAACCATGCCCTCCCATCGTCCAACGTGCCTGAAAGGGACAACAGTTGACTTCCGTACCGCTCGCCGCAGTCACCGGAGCCGAGGGTTTCATCGGCTCTCATCTGACCGAAGCACTCGTCGCCTCCGGACACCGGGTCCGGGCCATGGCGCAGTACAACTCCTTCTCCTCCTACGGCTGGCTGGAGACCCTGCCGTCCGAGGTCCTCGACCAGGTCGAGATCGTTCTCGGCGACGTCCGTGACCCCGGTTCCGTCCGCGGCCTCGTCGAGGGCGCCGACGCGGTGTACCACCTGGCCGCGCTGATCGCGATCCCGTACTCGTACCAGGCCCCGCACAGCTATGTGGACACCAATGTCACCGGCACCCTCAATGTGCTGGAGGCGGTCCGGGCGCTCGATGTCCCGCGGCTCGTGCACACCTCCACGAGCGAGACGTACGGGACCGCGCAGACCGTTCCCATCACCGAGGACCACCCCGTCAACACCCAGTCCCCGTACGCGGCGTCGAAGGCCGGCGGTGACCGGCTCGCGGACAGCTACCACGCGAGCTTCGACACGCCGGTGGTGACGCTGCGCCCCTTCAACACGTTCGGCCCGCGTCAGTCGATGCGGGCCGTGATTCCGACCGTCATCGGTCAGGTCGCGTCCGGCGCACGCACCATCACCCTCGGCGATCTGCGGCCTACCCGGGACTTCACCTTCGTCAAGGACACCGCGCGGGCCTTCCTGGCCGTCGGCACCGCCCCCGCCGCGTCGGTCGTGGGCAGGACCTTCAACGCCGGTACGGGCGGCGAGATCTCGGTGGGCGAACTGGTCCGCCTCATCGGCAAGGTGATGGACGCCGGCCTCGACGTACGGGAGGACGAGCAGCGCATCCGCCCCGCGGGCTCCGAAGTGATGCGCCTGGTCGCGGACGCGTCCCGGCTGCGCGAGGCGACCGGCTGGGCGCCGGAGCACAACCTGGAGCAGGGACTCGTCCGCACCGTGGAGTTCTTCCGGGACCCCGCCAACCTCGCCCGGTACAAGACCGACATCTACAACATCTGATCCGCGGGACGTCCGACCCGCGGAACTCCCGACCTGACGGAACGTCCGACCTGCGGAACCTCGACCGCCGTAACCACAGGAAGCTCCCATGCACGCAGTGATTCTCGCCGGAGGCAAGGGCATCCGGCTGCGCCCCTATACGACCGCGCTCCCCAAGCCGCTCGTCCCGATCGGTGACCAGCACGCGATCCTGGAGATCGTGCTCCGCCAGCTCGCGGCCACCGGCTTCACCAGCTGCACCATCGCCGTCGGCCATCTCGGCCAGATCATCCGCGCCTATGTGGGCAGCGGCTCGCGATGGGGGCTGAGCATCGACTACGCGACCGAGGAGAACCCGCTGGGCACGATGGGCCCGCTGCTGACCATGCGGGACCAGCTGCCCGAGTCGTTCCTGGTGATGAACGGCGACATCCTTACCGACCTCGACTACGCCGACGTACTCCGCAGACACCGCGCGTCCGGCGCCCCGCTGACGATCGCCACCTACGCTCGCCAGGTGCACATCGACTTCGGAGTGCTGACCACGGACGCCGGCAAGGTGGTGGACTTCACCGAGAAGCCCCGCATGGACTACCGCGTCTCGATGGGCGTGTACGGACTCTCCCGCGACACCCTCGCCGGCTACACCGCGGGCCTGCCGCTCGGCTTCGACGAGCTCGTCCTCGATCTGCTGAAGAACGGCGACGCGCCGCACGCCTACGAGTTCGACGGCTACTGGCTCGACATCGGCCGCCCCGACGACTACGACCGGGCCAACGCCGAGTTCACCACCCATCAGTCCCTGCTGCTCAAGGGAGCCTGAACACCACATGCGCATCCTCGTCCTGGGCTGCACCGGGTATCTGGGCGGGCACATCGCCGAGCAGCTGCGCGCGCTGGGGGGCGTGCGGCTGTTCGGCGGCGGCCGCGCCCCGACCGCGGAGCTGCGTGTCGACCTCGCCACAGCCGAGCCGGCACGGCTCGCCGAGACGCTCGCCGGCTTCGCCCCCGACGCCGTCGTCAACTGCGCCGGGGCGGTGGGCGGTGACGCGGTGACGCTCGCGGAGGTCAACGCCCGCGGGCCCGCGGTGCTGTGCGCGGCGCTGCGGGAGGCCGCGCCCACGGCCCGGCTGGTGCATCTGGGTTCGGCCGCGGAGTACGGGGCGACCGGGCAGGGGGTGCGGGTCACCGAGGACGCCGCCACCCGCCCGGCGGCCCCGTACGGCGCGACCAAGCTGGCGGGGACGGTCGCCGTGGCCGCGTCCGGTCTCGACGCGGTCGTCCTGCGCGTGGGCAATCCGGTCGGTCCTGGCGCCTCGCCCCAGAGTCTCCCCGGCGGCACCGCGCTGCGGCTGCTGCGCGCGGGGGCCGCCGCGGACGCCGTCGTACGCTTCGGCGATCTGTCCGCGCATCGCGACTTCGTCGATGTACGGGACCTGGCGCGGGCGGTCGTGCTGGCGACGACCGCGGCCGGGCCGCTGCCCCGCGTCCTCAACATCAGCGGCGGCCGTGCCGTGCCGATCCGGGATCTGGTGCACGGGCTGGTGGACGTGGCGGGGTTCCGGGGGCGGATCGACGAGGTGGGCGTCGGCTCCGTCCGCTCGGCGGGCGTGGACTGGCAGTGCTCGGACATCACCGCGGCCCGGACCGCCCTCGGCTGGGAGCCCCGCCGCTCGCTGGCGGACTCGCTCGCCGCCCTGTGGACATCGGTGTCCGCCCGGCCGGAAACGGCTCCCGCGCGGTGAACCTCCTCGTGCCGCTCTATGTGCACCCGGCGCAGGACCCGGACGCCTGGCGGCTGCTCGGTGCCGCCGGGGACCGGCTCTACGGCGTGGTGCTGAACGCCGCTGACGGCCCCGGCACGGCGCCCGATCCGGCCTTCGTCTCCGCCGCCCGAGCCCTTCGGGCGGCGGGCACCCGTGTCCTCGGCTATGTCGATCTGGACTACGGCGTACGCCCGGGCTCCGCGGTGATCCGGGACGTGGACCGCCATCGCGCGTGGCACGGCACCGACGGCTGCTTCTTCGACCGGGTACCGGCCGACCGGTCCGCCCTGCCCGGCTGCCGTCACCTCGTACGGGCGGCGCGGCAGCGGGGTGCGGGCACGGTCGTCCTCAACCACGGGGTCCATCCCGCGCCCGGCTATGCCCGTATCGCCGATCTGCTCGTGACGTTCGAAGGGCCCTGGACGGCCTATCTGTCGTCCTTCACGCTGCCGCGCTGGACCACCCGCCATCCGCCGGAGCGGTTCTGCCATCTGGTGTACGGCGTGCCGCCCGCGCTGGCCCGGGTCGCCGAGCGGGCTGCCCGTGAACGCGGGGCGGCGGTGTCCTGTGCGGTCGCGGACGACCTGCCAAACCCCTGGGCGGCTCCGCCGCCCGCCCTGTTCGGAGAGGCACCGTGACCCGCACTGCCCGGAAAGGCACCGTGCCCCGTCCCTGCCGGCCGCTGCTGTGCCTGCTGATCGCCGTGCTGCTGATCGCGGGCTGCTCCTCGAACCCGTCGCCCTCCCCCGCCGGTGCCCGCTGGCAGCCGCGGCCCGGCACGCCGTGGCAGTGGCAGCTCAACGGCCGTGCCGACCCGGCGGCCGCCGATGTTCCCGTGTTCGACATCGACGGTTTCGAGAACTCCGCGGCCGATGTCGCCCGGCTGCACCGGGACGGCCGCAAGGTCATCTGCTACATCAACGCCGGGGCCTGGGAGAGCTTCCGTCCTGATCAAGCCGGCTTCCCGGCCGCCGTGCGGGGAAATCCGAACGGCTGGCACGGCGAGCGCTGGCTCGACATCCGCCGGCTGGACGTGCTGCGTCCGCTCATGGAGAAGCGCTTCGACATGTGCCACGAGAAGGGCTTCGACGCGGTCGAACCGGATCTGCTCGACGCCCACCTCAACGACACCGGCTTCCCGCTCACGGCAGGGCATCAACTCGCCTACAACCGCATGATCGCCCGTATCGCCCATGACCGCGGCCTGTCCGTGGGTCTCAAGAACGATCTCCCGCAGATTCCCGAGCTGGTACGGGACTTCGACTTCGCGGTCAACGAGGAGTGCGCCCAGTACGGCGAATGCGCGGAACTCACGCCCTTCATCAAGGCGGGCAAGGCCGTGTTCCATGTCGAATACACCCTGGCCACACAGGACTTCTGCGCCCAGGCCCGCCGTCTGGGCCTGTCGTCGATACGGAAGAGACTGGAGCTGGACCGGTGGCGGCAGCCGTGCTGAGCCGCGTCGGGCGTTCGGGCGAGGTCAGCTCTTCGGACGGAGGAAGCGCTTCAGTTTCGTCAGCGTCCAGGTGTTGATGATGTCGTCCTTGGTCAGCCAGCCGCGCTGGGCCGTGGCGACCCCGTAGCGCATGTACGGCAGATGCGTGGTGGAGTGCGCGTCCGAGTTCACCGCGAACTTCACGCCGTACCGCTTGGCGCGCAGTATGTCCTCGTCGCCGAGGTCGAGCCGCTCCGGGTGTGCGTTGATCTCCAGGGCGGTACCGGTTCTGGCGCAGGCTTCGAAGACGGCGTCGAAGTCGGCGTCGATGCCGGGGCGTTTGCCGATCTTGCGGGTGGTGGGGTGTCCGATGACGGCGACATAGGGGTTCTCGCAGGCGCGGACGAGGCGGCGGGTGAGCGCCCGTCGGCTCTGGTTGAAGTGGGAGTGGATCGAGGCCACGCAGATGTCGAAGTCCGCGAGGAACTCGTCGGGCCAGTCCACATCGCCTTCGGGACCGATGTTGAGCTCCGTTCCGTGCAGCAGCCGCATCCCCCGGTGCTTGCCGTCGAGTTCACGAACCCGTTCGCGCTGCGCCAGCATCTTCTCCTTGGTCATGCGCTGCATGGCGAGATCGGGGGCGTGGTCGGTGACCGCGTAATAGGAGTATCCGCGCGCGGCGGCCGCGGCGATCATGTCATCGAGCGGGGCGAGACCGTCGGTGAGGTCGGTGTGGGTGTGCAGATCACCGCGGATGTCCTCCTCGGTCACCAGCTCCGGGAGCTCGTCGCGCAGCCCGGCCGCGATCTCGCCGCGGTCCTCACGGAGCGTCGGCGGGATCCACGGCAGGCCGAGACGGTCGTAGATCTCCTCCTCTGTCTCGGAGGTGATCTTCTTGCCGCTCTTGGCGTCGAAGAGCCCGTACTCGGACAGTTTGAGTTTGTGCCGGACCGCGATCTCGCGGGTGCGGATGTTGTGCGCCTTGGCGCCGGTGAAGTACTGCAGTCCCGCGCCCCAGGAGTCGGGAGGCAGCACCCGCAGATCGACCTGGAGGCCCTTGGTGGTGCGGACGGACGTCTTCTTCTCGCCGTGCGCGATGACCTCGGCGGTGTACGGAAGCGCCCCGAGGGCTTCCATGAAGGGCGCCGACGCATCGGCCGCGACCAGGATGTCGATGTCCCCGATGGTCTCCCGCATCCGGCGCAGCGAACCGGCGTAGGTGCATCCTTCGCAGCCCTTGATCTGCGACAGTTCGGCGACGATCTGCTCGGCCGAGTCCATCGCGGCGTTGAGGAGGATGCGGCTGCCGGCCTTCTGCATGAGGGCGATGCCGTGGAGGAGGTTCTCCTCCGTCTTCTCGCCGAATCCCTTCAGATCGCGCAGACGCTCCTCGTGGATCGCGTCGAGGAGCTGGTCCACCGACGAGACCTCCAGCTCCGCGTAGAGCGTCATGGCCTTCTTCGGCCCGAGCATGGGGATGGCCATCAGCTCGCGGACACCGGCCGGGATGGACTGCCGTCGCTCCTCCACGGCGGAGATGTGCCCGGACGTCAGATACTCCACGATCTTGTCGGCGATCGACTTGCCGACGTTGGGGATCTCCCGCAGCCCCTTGGCGTCCAGCTTGGACACATCGGCGGGGTACCCGCCGACGGCCCGGGCGGCCTTCTCGTAGGAGCGTGCCCTGAAGGCGTCTCCTCCGGTGATGGCGATGAGGTCGGCGTACTCCTGGAGGAGCGCCTCGATCTCTTCGTTGGCCCTGGCCATGGGTCCAGCCTCACACGGTCCGCGGCCGTACGCCCTGCGGGTGTGCGGCCCTCACGAAGCGTCCGGAGGGCCGCGCGTGGCGGCGGGATCCGGGCTCCTCTGTGCCGGGGCGGAGGCGTCGCCGTCCTGCGCCAGGAACTCCACCACCGCGAGGGCGAACAGCAGCGCGAGCGCGAGTCCGACGACGACCCACGCGGTCGGGTACGACCACAGGATGTAGGCCAGCACGGCGGCGGCGACCAGCACCCAGGTGATCCAGGTCCGGTAGCGGCGGACCCAGGGGCCGACGGGCCCGGTGCGCAGGCCCGCGTGGTCCGCGGTGGTGCGTGTCGCCGTGATGCCGGAGGTCCACAGCTGCCGTGCGAGGCCGGCGTACCGGCCGGGTCCGGTGAGCCAGGCGGCGAGGGCGATCACCACGCCGAGAACCACGACGTTGCGGACCGCCGTACGCAGGTAGCGGACCATGATGTCGTACACGGATTCGGCGGCGGGCTGCGAGACGCCCTGGGGCAGGGCGTCGAGATAGATCACCCGGAAGACCGTCAGCCCGATGCCGAGCAGCAGTGTCGCGAACGCGACACCGAGGGCGGCGGCGACGAGGACCTTGCGGCGGTGTGCCGAGAGCAGGACGCCCGCGGCGATGAACACGATGCCGACGATGGGCAGCCAGGTCGCCGCGAGTTCGAGAAGCCGGAAGGCGGTCTTGACCTTGCCGATGCTCTCGGACTGGACGACCGTGAAGCTGGTATGGATCTCGGGGATCTTCGCGGCGACGGTGAGTCCTTCGTCGACGAGCCGTTGCTTGACCTGGTCGATCACGGGGGCCAGGTCGATCTGGACCGCGTTGTCGGTGAGTTCGATCGCGCCGCCGCCGCTTCCGGTGAGCGCCTTGTCGAGCGCGACGTGGATCCTGCGGTTCGCGTCGGTCCAGATGGTCTTGAACGCGTTGGACGCCACGATGTCCTGCGCCCGGTCCTGGACGAAGCTGCGGACGGCGTTCTCCAGGGCCCCGCCGAGCCTGCCGAGCAGTTGCTCCAGCCTGGGGCGGTCGGCCGGGGCCACCTCCTCCAGCAGCTTCGGCAGGTCGATGTGCTGCATCACGACGTCGGTGACGCGGCCCGCGACCGCGGACTGGACGTCCGGGTCGGAGGCGAGCGGTGCGACGGTGGCGACGTACCGGTCGGTGTCGCCGACCTGGCTCGCGGTCCACCGCGCGACCACACTCAGCGGCGCCAGCACGCAGCCGATGATGATCAGCAGCGCGGCAAGGAACGAGCGCAACCGGTGCCGGGGTGGCCGCCGCGCCTTCTGCCCGGCCTCCAGTGCCGCGATACGGGCATGCAGCCGCTCCAGCTCACTCCCTTCGGAGCTCGCGCTCGCGTTGTCCGGCATGCCGCTCACCTCCACTGTCCACGGGCCTCCGCCGGCCGACGGACCGGACAACAGCAGACCCCGGGGAAGGAGTGCGCGCGAACGGAGCTGGGCCGCTCAGGTGAGTGATACGCCCTTACGCGTCGTTCCGGGCGCACCCGCGGCGTCCGACGGTGTCGAGCTCAGTCACGCGGCGCTGAACGCCGAAGGGCCGCCCACCGCTTCGCGGGCCCGTTCATACTGATCCACACGTCCCACATCCACACGTCCCACGTCCGCACATCCGTACGGAGGAGAATCCGCGAATGAGCAACCCGTTCGAGAATGCCGAAGGTGTGTACTCGGTACTGGTCAACGACGAGGACCAGCACAGCCTGTGGCCGGACTTCGTCGAGGTCCCGGCCGGGTGGACGGTGGTCCACGGCCCCGGCACCCGCCAGTCCTGCCTGGACCACATCGAGACGCACTGGACCGACATGCGGCCGAGGAGTCTCCAGGAGTCCATGGGGACCTGATTCCGACTTGACGTGGCGCGGTCATGACGTGGGGGCGAACCGACTTGCCGGTCCGCCCCCGTCGGTGATGGTGGAACCGTGGAGTGAACGGCTCCCGGAGGTGCACCGGTGGACGCAGCGGACAGGGCCCAGGCGGAGGTGGCGCTCCTCAACGCCCTCTTCAGCCAGGCACCACAGGGCCTGTGGGTCCTCGACACCGACCTGCGCGTCATCCGGTGCAACCACTCGGCACCCGGCGTCCGCGACGTACCACCGGAGGACATACTCGGGCACGCCATCGCCGAGTTCGCGCTGCGAGCCGGCACAGAGGAGATCACCTCCCTGGCCGAGCAGGTCCTCCGGACCGGCCAGGTGGTACGTGACCGCATGGTGAGGGGCAGACCACTCGCGGACCCGGACCGGGAGCTCGTGATCTCGCTCTCCCTGTTCAGGCTGCACGACGCGGACGGGCAGACGCTGGGCCTCGCGGCCATCGTCGACGATGTGACCGAGCGCGAGGCCGCCCTGGAGCGGCTGGACGTTCTGCATGAGGCACAGGGCTCCGTCGGCACGTCCCTCGACGCGTTCCGTACGGCGGAGGAGCTCGTGGACGTTCTCGTACCGCGCCTCGCCGACGCGGCGGCGGTGGACCTCGTCGACGAGGCACTGCGCGGGCTGGCCCCCAGGCGCGGCCCGCTCGCCGCGGACACACCGCTGCGCCGGGCGGCGTTCCGGTCCGTGCGCGGCGGTGAAGGCCCACTGTCGAAGGGCGAGCTGAGCACTTTCCCCTTCCCCACACCGTTCACCCAGGCCCTCAACGACATGCAGCCACGGCTCGTCGCCCGTGTCGATGCGGGCGACGCCTGGATCGGCGCGGACCCGGACCGCTGGGAGCCGCTCGTGTCCGCGGGGGTCCATTCCCTCATCGTGGTGCCGCTGAAGCTGCGGGAGACCCTGCTGGGCCTGGCCTCGCTCTACCGTTTCGTACGCCGTGATCCCTTCGACGACGACGACTACGCGCTGGCGACGGAAGTGGTCGCGAAAGCCGCCGTGCACATCGACAACGCGCGCAACTACGTCCGCGAACGCGATATCGCGACCACGCTGCAACGCAGTCTCATGCCCGACCGGCCGCCCATACTGTCGGCCGTCGACACCGCGTACGCCTATCTGCCCGAGGGCGCGGGCGGCGACTGGTACGACGTCATTCCGCTGTCGGGCGCCCGGGTCGCCCTGGCCGTCGGCGATGTCGCCGGACACGGCATCGAGGCCGCCGCGGCCATGGGACAGTTGCGCACCGCGCTCCGCACCCTCGCCCTGCAGGACCTCGAACCCGACGAAATGCTCGCGCGGCTCGACGAGACCGCCACCTTCCTCGCCCGCACCCACACGTCCCTGGGACCCGGCGGCGACGCGGCCCAGGATTTCCTCGCCACCTGCCTCTGCGCGGTGTACGACCCCGTGTCCCGCTCCTGCACCGCCGCGCGGGCGGGCCATCAGCCGCCCCTGGTGCTGGGGCCCGACGGCTCCACGACGCCCTTCGACGTGCCGACCGGCCCCCCGCTCGGCGCCGGCGGCGCGGGATACGCCTCCGCCACTACCACCCTGGCGGAATCCAGCCTGCTCGCCCTGTACACCAACGGTCTGGTCATGGCCCGCGGCCGGGACGCCGACGCCGCCAGGTCGAGGCTCCACGGGATCCTCACCCAGCCCGACGCAGCGCTGGAGCAGCTGTGTGACGCGGCCGTCTACGAGCTGGTTCCGGCGAAGCCGGAGGACGATGCCGTACTGCTCCTCGCCCGTACCCGTGCACTGCGCGCCGACCGCGTCACCGTGTGGACGCTCCCCGCGCGCGAATCGGTCGTCGCCACGGCTCGCCGGCTGGTCGAGCACCAGCTCTCGGCGTGGGATCTCGCCGACGCCGTCTTCACCACCGAGCTCATCGTCAGCGAGCTGGTGACCAACGCCATCCGCTACGGCCAAGGACCGATCGAACTGCGGCTCATCCTCGACCGCAACCTCATCTGCGAGGTCTCCGACACCAGCAGCACCTCGCCCCACATGCGCCACGCGGCGCCGACCGACGAAGGGGGCCGCGGACTGTTCATCGTCATGCAGCTCAGCGACCGCTGGGGCACCAGGACCGCAGGGGAAGGCAAGACCATCTGGTCGGAGCAGGCGCTCCCGGACGGCAGGGCGCTGTCGTGAGCGCCTCCGTACCGAGCGCACCTCGCCGCGCACCACGACCGGTCACGAGCGCCGTACGCACGGCCATGGCCGAATCCACAACCCTGCCAGTAGGGTCTTCGCCGACGGGCCACTTCCCCCGCAGGGCTCGTCACCTTCCGTTCCTGACTCGCCCCCACGGTCCGGGGCGCGACAGCATGGAGTGAGAGCGTCGGCGACGGCTGCACCCTCAGGGAGGCGGTAGAGGCGGTGAGCAGGCAAAGCTTTGCGTTCTGCGGGGCTGAGCTGGCGGCTGTCTATGTGCTGGCCGAAGGGGGCGAAGAACTCCATCTGGCCGAGCTGACCGGGAACCGCAGCATGGTGTACGGACTGCCGGCGGTACTTGCCGTTTCCGGTCACTTCCCCGCGGCCGAAGCCTTCCGCTCGGGCCGTCCCCTGTGGCTGAGTCCGAAGGAACTCGCGGCCTACGTCGAAAGCGATCCCCACCATTTTCCCGGCCGGGTTCTCCGGAACGGCGGCGGGATGTCGCAGGCCAAGGTCTCGCTGGGCGCACTGCCGCTGGGGCGGGGCGCCAAGGAGCTGGGCTGTCTGGTCGTCGCCGGTGAGGTCCCGGACGGCTTCAGTGCCGACCGCCGCGATCTGCTGGAGCTCTACGCCGACCAGGTGGCCGCCGGACTCGAATCGGTCGCCGCCCGCGTCTCCGGGCGGCAGACGGCGCCACGGCCGCCGCTGGCCCACACCCTGGTGCCGCTCCTCGGCGGTGCGTTCATCCTGGAGCTGAGCACCGGGCACATGGAGGCGCACGCGCACGTGCTGGAGCTGCTGGGCATCGCTCCCGAGGACTTCGACGGACGGGTGGAGACCCTCCTGTCATGCGCCGTCCCGGAGGACATCCCCGCGCTGATGGCGATCGTGGAGCCGGGCCAGCTGTCCTCCGCCACGCAGCAGCTGGCCTTCCGTATCCGCCGGCCCGGCGGCGAGCTGCGCTGGCTGGGGCTGCGGTGCCGCGTGCTGGTGGCCACCGACGGCACGCCGGAGCGCGTGCTGGGTGTGGTCGCCGACGCCTCCTATCTGCGTCCGAGCGCCGACGAGGTCTCCGTCGTGCAGCGGCTGTCGGCCAGGCTGGCCGGTGCCGCGACCATCCGGGACGTCAGCCAGACGGTGGTCGCCGCCCTGCGCGACCCGCTGGACGCCAGCCGGGTCCTGGTCGCCGAGATGGAGGCCGACCGGCTCGTGGTCACCGTCCTGGACCCTCCGGAGCCCAATGCCTGGCCCGACGTGTGGCGGGCCGCATGGCGGTCCGAATGGCCGGACGCGTCGACCCACGACCTGCCCACCTTGCAGAGCGCGCTGCGCGAGGGCCATGTGAGCCTGTGGCCACCGGGCGCGGACCTGGAGCCCGGGCTCCTGGGCATCGGCCCCGGCGGCCTCGCGGTCCTGCCGCTCCCGGCGGACGGCCGGATGGTCGGTGTGTGCCTGGTGGGATGGGACGAGGAGCACCGGTTCGGACCGGAGGAGCGGGCGCTGCTGACAGCGACCGCGGGTCTGGTGGGCCACGCCCTGATGCGCGCGCACGCGCTGGACGCCGGGCACGAGCTCGCCACGATGCTCCAGCGCAGCCTGCTGCCCCGCAAGCTCCCGGAGCTGCCCGGCGGGGAGGCCGTCGCCCGCTATCTGCCCGCGACGGTGGGCCTCGAAGTGGGCGGCGACTGGTACGACGTCATCCCGCTCGGCGAGGGTCATGTCGCACTCGTCATCGGGGACGTGCAGGGGCACAGCGCCGGCGCCGCCACCATCATGGGCCAGATGCGCACGGCCGTCAGGGCGTACGCGGTCGAGGGCCATCCGCCCGATGTGGTGGTGTCCCGCGCCAACCTCCTGCTCGTCGGCATGGAGACCGATCTGTTCGCCACCTGCGTCTACGTCGACCTGGACATGGAGGAGGGCATCGCCAGGTGCGTGCGCGCCGGCCATCTGCCCCCGGTGCTCCGCCACCCGGACGGCAGCACCGAGCAGATGGCGGTCGAGGGCGGGCCTCCCCTGGGAATCCTCGCGGACGCGGAATTCCCCATGACCGAAGCCGGCTTGGTGCCCGGCACCCTGCTCACCCTGCTGACGGACGGTCTGGTCGAGTCGGCGAACCTCCACCTCGACGACGGCCTGAACCGCGTGTGCGATGTGCTCGCCGCGGCCGACCCGGCCGACCCCGGACGTGTGGCCGACGAACTGCTCGTGGGCGTCACCCGCCGCGACGACGACGTGGCGTTGCTGCTCCTGCGCTACGACGGCACGCGCGTCAGGCCGATGCGGACCCACTGGACGGTGTGGCGGCTCCCCAACGCGGTGATGCACGCCCGCCGCTTCACCGCACGCACGCTGCGCTCCTGGGGTGTGGTGGACGAACTCGACGCAGCCCTGCTGGTCGTGTCCGAGCTGGTCACCAACGCCATCGCCCACACGCGGGGAGAAGTACGCCTGGATCTGACACTGTCCGCCGACCGGCTGCGGATCTCCGTGAACGACACCTCGCCCCGCAGTCCGGTCAAGCCGGCGCAGCTGGACTGGGAGGCGACGGGCGGCCGGGGACTTCTCATCGTCGAGGCGCTGACGACATCCTGGGGCTCGGTACCGCTCAGCAGCGGCAAGCAGGTGTGGTCGGAGCTGCCCCTGGCGCCGCGCGAACGGCTGACCAAGGACGAGTGAGCCTCACCTACTCCGGGCCGGCGTCCGTGTCGGCGTCCGCGTCCGCGTCGGTGCCGGCATCGGCGGCGCTCCACCGCTGCTCGATCTGCCTCGCCTGTTCCGTGAGGGCCGCCACCAGCTCCTGGATGCTGCGCGCGGCCGCACTGCGGAGAACGGCGACGCTGATCTCCCGGGCCAGCGGGGCACCCTTGAGCTGTCGCACGGCGACGTCCTCGCGCGGTGTACCGACGGCGAGCCGGGGGATGAGCGCCACTCCCGCGCCTGCCGCGACGAAGCCCTGGACGACCGCGTAGTCGTCCGTGCGCAGGGCATGCACCGGCTCGAAGGAGTACTGGGCACAGGCCCAGGCCAGGAGGCGGTCGCACGGGTCGCGGGGGTCGGCCGCGCCGATCCAGTCGTCGTACCTGAGTTCTTCGAGGGGTACGTGCGTCAGGCCGGCGCACCGGTGGTCCTCGGGCATCACCAGTTGCAGCGGATCGTGCAGCAGCGGATGCAGCTCGAAATCGTCGTCGAGATCGAGGCGGTCCCCCGGCTGGGAGAAGACGAGGGCGGCGTGGAGCTCACGCGCGCGCAACCCCTGCAACAGGGTGGGCAGTTCGCCTTCGGTGAGTGAGATGTGCACCCCGCCCTGCCGGAGGGCCTTCACCGCGGGTGGCAGCAGCAGCGCCCCGGCCGTGGGAAACGTACCGATGTGCAGGGTGTGCGTACCCCGCTCGGCCAGATCCCGGACCTCCCGCTCGGCGAGCCTCAGCCGTTCGAGCACTGCCTCCGCATGCGGCAGCAGTGCCGCGCCGAGCTCGGTCAGTACGGCCCCACGCGGCCCGCGCTGCACCAGGCGCGCGTCGAAGTGCGCCTCGAGCACCCCGAGGTGGTGGGTGATCGTGGGCTGCGTGTAGTGGAGTGCGCGGGCGGCGGCGGCGAGCGAGCCCTCCTGTGCGATCGCCTTCAGGACGTGCAGCTGACGAAGCTCGAGCATATAGACAGTATATGGAGGGCTGCTGGTAACTCCTGTATTCCTCGATAGCTCCCGGGCTGCCACGCTCACGGGCGTGAACAGCACGACCACCGCACCGGCCCAAGTACGACGGTTGACCGGATCCGGGCAGCACCGCGCTCCGTACGCCGAAGCGCTACGGGCCCACGCGCGCCGCAGCTGGGTCCGGCTGAATGTCCCCGGGCACTCGGCGGACACGACCGGTTTCGAACCGCTCGCCGCCCTTGTCGGCCCCGATGCGCTCCGCCTGGACTTTCCGCCGCTCCTCGACGGAATCGATCTCGGCAGCACGGCGCCGCTGCACGAGGCGCTCGCCCTGGCCGCGGAGGCCTGGGGTGCCCGGCGCACCTGGTTCCTCACCAACGGCGCCTCACAGGGCAACCAGATCGCGTCGCTCGTGGCACCGGCGCTGGGCCGCACCCTGGTGGTGCAGCGCAGCGTCCACTCCAGCGTCATCGACGGACTCGTGCTGTCGGGGCTGGACGCCGCTTTCGTACAGCCGTCGGTCGACGCGGACCAGGGCATCGCCCATGGAGTCGCTGCCGAGGACCTGGCCCGGGCCCTCGCCGAGCACCCGGGAGCGGCGGCCGTCTATGTCGTCTCCCCCAGCTACTTCGGTGCGGTCGCCGATGTCCGCGCCCTGGCGGAGACCGCCCATGCCGCGGGGGTTCCGCTGATCGTGGACGAGGCGTGGGGCGCGCACTTCGGCTTCCACCCCGCCCTCCCCGGCAACGCGCTCTCCCAGGGCGCCGATCTCGTCACGTCCAGCACACACAAGCTGGCGGGCAGCCTCACCCAGTCGGCCATGCTCCACCTCGGCCACGGTCCCTTCGCCGACCGGCTGGAGCCGCTCGTGGACCGTGCGTTCCGGCTCGTTCAGTCGACGAGCGCGAGCGCGCTGCTCATGGCATCGCTCGACGTGGCACGGGCGAGCCTCGTGCAGGGCCGCGACGCCGTCGGCGCGTCCGTGGAGGCCTCGGACAAGGTGCGCCGGGTGATCCGCAAGCTCGGACGGTACGCGATCGTCAGCGACACCTTCGAGCTGTTCCCGGACATCGCCGCCGCCGATCCCCTGCGTATCGCCATCGACACCCGAATCGGCGGCATATCCGGTCACGAGGCACGCAGGCTCCTGTCCCGCGATCACCAGATCATGGTGGAGGTCGCGACCGACTCCGCGATCGTCGCCGTGGTGGGGGCGGGGGCCTCTCCCGATACGGACCGGTTCATCGAAGCCCTGCACTGCCTTCCCGGCCCCCTGGCGGGCACCGGCGCGAACGAACGGTCCCGGTTGCGGCTGCCGTCTCCGGGCCCGGCCAGGCTGACGGCCCGCGAGGCGTTTCTCAGCCCGTCGTGCACCGTGCCCGCCGCGGACGCCGTCGGCATGATCTCGGCGGACACCCTGGCGGCCTATCCGCCGGGCATCCCCAACGTGCTGCCGGGCGAGGTGATTACGGCCGAAGTGATCGATTTCCTGCAGCGCACCGCCGCGGCTCCCAGCGGTCATGTCCGTGGCGCACTCGACCCTGCCGTCTCCCGCCTCCGCGTCGTCCACCCCGGCGCACTCCCCTCGTAGCGGACCGCCCGCCGCCCGCGTCCGAACCCTTGGAGAAACCACCATGACCAGACACCTCGCCGCACGCCGTGCCGTGGCAGCCGTCGCCGTGACCGATCATCGCCAAATGGGGCGTCGCGGACGGCGCGGTGACCCAGGCCAGGATCAACGGCGGTACGTGACCGGCGAAGCAACGTCGTTGAGCCGTTGAGAGTCAACACCCTCACGTACGTTGAGAGTCCTCCGACGGCAACACTCGGGGTGGGGGCGGTGCGGGATCCCGTACCGCCCCCACCCGTCCGCGTCTCACGGAAGTGGCTGTTCCGTCCAGATGACCTTGCCGGAGCCGGAGTACCGGGTGCCCCAGCGCTCGGCGAACTGGGACACCAGGAACAGGCCGCGCCCGCCCTCGTCCGTGGCCGCCGCCCGCCGCAGATGGGGGGCGGTGCTGCTGCCGTCGGAGACCTCGCAGATCAGGGAACGGTCGCGGATCAGGCGTACCCGGATGGGTCCGGTGGCATGGCGGATGGCATTCGTGACCAGCTCGCTGAGGATCAGCTCGGTGCTGAACGCCCCGTCCCCGAGCCCCCAGGCGTCCAGCGTCCGGGCGACATCGGCCCGTACCCGCCTGACCGCCGACGGGTCGCTCGGCACGTCCCAGGAAACCGTTCGGTCCCCGTCCAGCGCGCGCGTGCGGGCGACGACGAGCGCGACATCGTCCAGGGGCCGCTCGGGCAGCACGGCGTCGAGCACGGCGCGACAGGTCTCCTCCGGCGCCCGGCCGGTGTGGGCCAGGGCGCGGCGCAGCAGCTCCAGCCCCTCGTCGATGTCACGCTCGCGGTCCTCGATGAGTCCGTCCGTGTAGAGCACCAGGCTGGTGCCTTCGGCGAGGTGCAGCTCTGTGGTCTCGAAGGGGAGGCCGCCGAGGCCGAGTGGCGGACCGCCGGGCGTGCCGGGGAATTCGACACCGCCGTCGGGGTGCACGATCGCCGGCTCGAGGTGGCCCGCGCGGGCCATGGTGCACGTGCCGGAGTTCGGGTCGTAGATGGCGTACAGGCAGGTCGCCCCGGTGACCGTCGTGGCCCCGCCGCCGCTTTCCTCGTCCTGGTCGATACGGCTGACCAGCTCGTCCATGTGCCACAGCAGTTCGTCGGGTGGCAGGTCCAGGGTGGAGAAGTTGTTCACCGCGGTGCGCAGTCGGCCCATGGTGGCGGCCGCGTGGAGCCCGTGGCCGACGACGTCTCCCACGACGAGTGCCACACGGGCGCCGGGCAGGGGGATGACGTCGAACCAGTCACCGCCGACGCCGCCGAGGCCCGGCTGTGCGGGCAGATAGTGGTAGGCGACTTCGAGAGCGTTCTGCTCGGGGAGGGCACGCGGCAGCAGACTGCGCTGCAGGGCGACCGCCATGCCGTGCTCGCGGGTGTAGCGGCGGGCGTTGTCGATGCTCACGGCGGCTCGGTTGACCAGTTCCTCGGCGAGCGACACGTCGTCGTCGTCGAAGGGCCCGGGCTTCTGCGAACGCCAGAAGGTGGCGACGCCCAGGATGACCCCGCGGGCCCGCAACGGAACGGCGATCATCGAATGGATTCCGTACGCGACCAGTCTGCGGGCCCGTTCCGGCTCCTGTCCCTGCCAGCCGGTGAACGCGGCCAGATCGGCCTCCACGGTGGTCGTCCCCGTGTGGTAGGAGGCTGCCTGCGGCGTGGCCGGGACGAAGTGGATCAGCCTCCAGCGCGGATAGTGCGGGGCGTCGTCCCGGATGCCCGCGTAGGCGACACGGCGCAGGTCGGTGCTGCTCTCCACGGGCTCCTCGCCCTGGAGCACAAGGTCCGGCAGGTCGACGGAGACGTAGTCGGCGAACCGCGGGACCGCGAAGTCCGCGAGCTCCTGGGAGGTGCGCACCACGTCGAGGGTGGTGCCGATCTTCATCCCGGCGTCGTACACGAGCCTCAGGCGCCCCTGTGCGGTGTCGGCCCTGCCGCTGAGCGCCCGCAGTTCGGTGGTGTCCCGCAGGGTGGCGACCGTGCCGGGCGGCCCGCCGCCCTCGGTCGTCGACCGCTGACTCACGGCCACCAGTTGGCCCTCGATCACATGCACCTCGTCGGTGACCGGGCGTCCGGAATTCAGCAGACGGGCCATCTCCGGATCGATGCCGAGTTCGAGGACGGACCGCCCCTCCGGGTCCGGGGGGAGTTCGAGCAGCCGTCGTGCCTCGTCATTGGCCAGCACCAGCTTCTGGTCCCCGTCGACGATCAGCACCCCCTCCCGCACGGCGTGCAGGACGGCGTCGTGGTGTTCGTACATCCGGGTCATCCCGACGGGCCCCAGCCCATGGGTCTGATACCGCAGCCGCTTGCTGATCAGCGCGGACCCGGCGGTGGCGACCGCCAGGGCTACCGCGGCGGTGCCGAACAGCAGCGGCAGATTCTGCTCGACGAAGCCGCTCACCTGCTCGATCGTGATCCCGGCGGCGACGAGGCCGATCACCCGCCCTTTGGCGTCGGTGACGGGGACCACGGCACGTATGGAAGGACCGAGGGTGCCTGTGACGGTCTCCGTGACGATCCCGCCCTTCGCCGCCGGCTCGGTGGTGCCGATGTACTTCTTCCCGATCTGGGCGGGGTTGGGGTGGGTGTAGCGGATGCCCTGCGGCGTCATGACGACGATGAAGTCCACACCGGACAGCTCCCTGGCCCGTTCCGCCCGGGGCTGCAGCGCCGCGGTCGGGTCGGGGCTCTCCAGGGCCTGCTCGACACCCGGCGCGTGCGCGAAGGTCTCGGCCACCGCGACCGACCGGTTGCGGGCTTCCCGCTCGCTGTCGTTCCGGGACTGGAACAGCAGGGTCACGACCGCCGCGATGACGAGCAGCACCGCGACCGCCACCTGCAGGACGAACACCTGGCTGGCGACGGCCCGCGCACTTACCACCGAGCGCAAGCGGCCGATGACTCCCGCCATGTTCCCATCTAAACACCGCCCGCACACGGTGGGCGAACGCTTGCGGGCAGTAGCAGTGCCGCACCCGTCCGCGCCTCCGCGGGTCACGCGCCGTACGTGTGCCGGTCCCGGGGTGAGCCGGCCGACGGCCCGGGCGGCGCCAGGCCTTGCCAGTCAGTGAGTGGCCCTGTGGACCACCGCCACCGGGCACGCGGCCGTGTGCAGCACTTCGGAACTCACCGACCCCAGCAGCAGCCTGCGCAGCCCGGAACGCCCGTGGGAGCCGACGACCAGGAGAGCCGCGCCCTGCGATGCGTCCGCCAGCAGGGTCGCCGGGCGGAGGCGCTCCACGCGCACGTCGACCTGTACTTCCGGATACCGGTCACGATGGCTGTCCGCCACTTCCCGCAGGGACGTCCGCAGCGCCTCGTCGCGGATCTCGAAGTCCGGCTCGACCATGCCGGGGCCGGACGGCACCTCCCCCAGATGGAAGCTCCCGTGCACCAGCTCCAGGCGCGCCCCGCGCAGGGCCGCCTCGGCGTAGGCCACCTCCAGGGCCTCCTCGGCGGGGTCGGAGACGTCCACGCCGGCCACGACCCGGTTCTCCGCCGCCGCGGAGACCTCACCGGGACGGACGACGAAGACCGGGCATGCCGAGTGCGTGGCCACCTGCCAGCTCACCGAGCCCAGCGCCAGCCGGGCGAAGCCCCCGCTTCCCCGGTGACCCACCACCACCCAGGGGACTTCGGAGGACCGCTCAAGGAGCACCGCGGCCGGCCTGCCACCGACCGACTCCGAGGTGACCGGCAGGCCGGGGAACTCCGACTCGACCAGCGTCACGAGCGGAGTCAGGACCTCTGCTCCCGGACCGTCCGGAGCGGGCGGCTCCCCCGGCTTCTCGCCTGCGGCGGCCGGGGCCCGGTGCTCGACGACGTGCAGGACGTGCAGCGGCCTGCCGTGCAGGGAGGCCTGCTGGGCAGCGTAACGTACGACGTCCTCCTGGCCACTCCCCTTGTCGACACCCACCAGTACCGGTCGTTCTGATGTCTCGGCGGCGTCCGGCATGAGCGCTCCCTGTTCGAGGCTGACGTCTGCGGGCGCGTCAGCTGCTGCGGTATCCGGATTGTGCCGCTCCGGCCGGGACAATCCGGCCATCCCGGCCGAGGGAGGTCATGGTGTTTCTTCGCGTGCTGAAGTGGAGGGTCCCCTTCCGCCACCAGGAGGGAGGGACCCCGCCGCAGCCGCCCCTCTCCCCCGGAGGACTCCGGGGCGGCCGGGCCCGGGCGATTGCTTCGCAGTGATGCGGCGGCGCTCCGCGCCGCCCCGTTGAGGATGATCAGAGGTAGAACGGGCGTGACACGACGTCCCGGATGCGGACACGCTGGTCCCGCCTGGTGCGCGGGTGTGTGCGCGGGCGTATCGTCTCGGCCGTGACCGGCACCCGGCGGGTCCCGTCCCCCGGACCCCGAAGACCTCGGCGAGGACCGCGACCGGACCTTCGGCAACGGGGTCGTCCTCCTGCGCCACCTGCGTGCCGGGCCCGGGGACCCGTACGAGCCGGTGGCGAAGGCCCGGCCGATAGCGCGAAGCGGGAGGTGGCCGGTGCGGCTGTTGCTGATGTCCGACACCCATGTGCCCAGGCGTGCCCGGCAGCTGCCCGATGAGGTCCTCGCTGAGACCGAGCGGGCCGATGTGGTGATCCATGCGGGCGACTGGGTGGATTCGGCCACCCTCGATCTGCTCGAAGCGCGGGCACGGCGTCTCGTCGCCGTGTTCGGCAACAACGACGGCCCCGAGCTGCGGGCCCGGCTGTCCGAGGTGGCGCGCGCGGAACTCGGCGGGCTGCACTTCGGCGTCGTCCATGAGACGGGTGCCGCGCAGGGCCGTGAGCGGCGGTGCGCGGAGCGCTTCCCCGATCTGGACGTACTCGTCTTCGGGCACAGTCACATCCCGTGGGACACCACCGCTCAGGGCGGTCTGCGGCTGCTCAACCCGGGGTCGCCGACGGACCGGCGGCGGCAGCCGTACTGCACCTACATGACCGCGGTGGCCGCGCACGGGGAGCTGACGCAGGTACGTCTGCACCGGCTGCCGCCCCGGACCTGACGGCATACCGGCTCCGCGGCCCCGCCGGCGCCCCACCTGTGGAGACACCGGCGGAGTGAACCGTCAGGAGCGGTGCAGCAGCGCCTTCATGGCATCGAACAGGGTCGCCTCCGGGTCGGACACGGCTTCCGCCGAGCGCCAGGCCACGAATCCGTCCGGGCGTACGAGTACCGCGCCCGCGGCCGTCGTGCCGTGCAGCTCGGCCCAGTCCGCACCCGCTTCGGGTACCAGATCGGCGTCGGGTCCCGCGCCGATGCGGTAGGCGTCCAGTGTGATCGAAAGCCGCTCGGCGACGCGTGCCGCCGACTTGTGCCAGGCCGCGCCACCCGATCCGGTCAGGAGCACGAAGGACCGCTCGTACAGGTCCAGCGTGGACAGCCGCATGTCGCCGGGCCGGTTCAGCCACATGTGCGGGGCGCGGCTGCCGGGTTCGCCCGAGAGCTGCATCCGTTCGGGTACGACGGCCAGTTCGGGGTCGGCGCCGAGGACGGCGCCGCGCGGATAGCGGTAGCCCATGGCGACGGTGAGCATCCCGCTCTGCCTGCCGCCGGCCATGCCCGGAGCGGGGGCGTACCCCGGGTGGCTGTGCTCCGCCGACCGGGCCGAGGCGCGCGCGCTGGTGGCCCGGGCCACCGGACGGCGCTCCACGTCGTACGTCTCCAGCAGTCCGGGGCCGGCCGAGCCGTCCAGGACCAGAGCGAGTTTCCAGGCGAGGTTGTGCGCGTCCTGGATTCCGGTGTTCGAGCCGAACGCGCCGGTCGGGGACATCTCGTGGGCGGAGTCCCCGGCGAGGAAGACCCGTCCCGCCCCGTACCGCTCGGCGACGCGTTCCGCCGCGTGCCACGGGGCCTTGCCGGTGATCTCGACGTCGATGTCGGGGGCACCGGTCGCCCTGCGGATGTATGCGATGCAGCGTTCGTCGGTGAAGTCGTCCAGCGTCTCCCCGCGGTCGGGCTGCCAGGGGGCGTGGAAGACCCAGTTCTCCACGTTGTCCACCGGCAGCAGAGCGCCGTCCGCCTCGGGGTCGGTGAGGTAGCAGACGATGAAGCGCCGGTCGCCGACGACGTCGGCGAGCGCACGTGAGCGGAAGGTGATGCTCACGTTGTGGAACAGGTCGCCCTGGCCCGTCCTGCCGATGCCGAGCTGCTCCCGGACGGGGCTGCGGGGCCCGTCGGCGGCGACCAGGTAGTCCGCGCGCACCGTGCTGCGCCTGCCCGTCTCGCGGCTCTGCACGACCGCGGTGACTCCGTGCGGGTCCTGCTCGAAGGAGAGCAGCTCGGTGGAGTACCGCAGATCGCCCCCGAGCTTGCGGGCGCAGTCCAGCAGCACCGGTTCCAGGTCGTTCTGACTGCACACGCACCACGAGGAAGGGCTGAACCGGGCGAGACCGCCTCCGGGGTCGATCTCCTTGAACAGCCATTCGTCGTCACCGATGAGCGACGGCGCCTGGAGGATGCCGTGGTTCTTCGCGAGGACGGATGCGGCGTCGTGGATGTGCTGCTCGGCACCGGCCACCCGGAACAGCTCCATCGTCCGCACATTGTTGCCACGGCCGCGCGGATGCCTCGAAGTGCCCGCGTGTCTCTCGACCAGCATGTGCTCGACACCGATACGGCCCAGAAACAGCGATGCCGAAAGGCCCACCAGGGAGCCGCCCACGATCAGGACCGGTACGCGCTCGTCGACGTTGTCTTCCATCAGTTGCTCCAGCTCCAGCCGCCGGTACGGGGAATGGAGTTTCCATGCCCTTGCGGGAGGGCCTCGATCGCCCGTTCACCCACCTGGTTCACACATCTCGCGCCACCCGTGGTACCGGCACAGGATCGAAGCCGGACCGCCGCATCGTCTCAGCGGTGCACGGCCGTCCGTACCTGTCGGAACTCGCGCTCGGAATCCCCGAGAGCCGGCCGTGCCACAGCACGCGGCGGCCTCACTGTCTCGAAGGAGAGGCGTGGAAATCATGACAACGCTGAGCGAACGTATATCTCAGTCGGCCTTCGATGGCTCCAGGCTGCGCGTCGTACTGCTGCTGGACCTCCACGACGGCGCACAGCAGAACTTCCTCAAGGCGTACGAGCACATGCGCAACCAGGTGGCTTCGGTACCCGGCCACATCAGCGACCAGCTGTGCCAGTCCATCGAGAACCCCTCGCAGTGGCTGATCACCAGCGAATGGGAGAGTGCGCCGCCGTTCCTCGACTGGGTGAACAGCGAGGAGCATGTGGAGACGGTCCGGCCCCTGCACAACTGCGTACGGGACACCCGGTCGCTGCGCTTCAGCGTCCTGCGCGAGACGGGCAAGCTCCACACTTCCGTCGAGGCCTCGCAGATCGGTGGTGGCCTGCAGCCCTTCCCGCGGGTGGGTGACGGTGTCGTGCGGCACGCCCTCACCTTCACCGTCAAGCCCGGCAGCGAGCCGGTCGTGGCGGAGATCCTCGCGGGATACGACTCGCCGGCGGCACAGGTCGACGAGCACACCCGGCTGCGGCGTACCTCGCTGTTCATGCACGGGAACCGGGTCGTACGGGCCGTCGAGGTGCAGGGCGACCTGTTCGCCGCACTGCGCCACGTCGCCCGGCAGCCCGAGGTCAGGGCGGTCGAGGAGGCCATCAACCCGTACCTGGAGCAGGACCGGGATCTCAACGACCAGGACTCGGCACGGGTCTTCTTCACCCGGGCGGCGCTTCCGGCGGTGCACCATCTCGCGACCGCCGGCAAGGGGCACCCGGACGTCAAGCGGCACGCGCTGTTCTACCCGGCCAAGCCGGGCTGCGGCATGGCGCTCGCCCGGCTGCTCGCGCAGCAGGACGAGGCGGCGGCGGACGACCCGTCGGCGCCTGTCGACAGCAGCACCATCTTCCAGCGCGACGACATCGTCGTACGGCTGGTCGATGTGCGCGGCGCCATCGACACGCACCCGCTGCTGGCGCTCGGCGCCCACGGCCCGCGCAAGGCGGCCATGCTGGCGCGGCTGCTGGACGACGACGCGGTCGGCGGCAGCACGTCGGCCACGGACGAGGACATGGCGCTCTTCCTGAAGAAGGCCGACATGCGTCTGATCACCGACCGCCGGGCCCCCTGAACCACGGCTGCCGGGCCCGAACCGTCCGTCCGGCGCCAGGCGGTGCGGTGCGCGTACATCGCACCACACGCACACCGCACCGCGCACACAACGAACCGCCGGCACCACGCCATCCGGCCATGGAGGAACCAGTCATGACCACACCGCATCGCATCGTCGACCTGAGCGAGACCCAGCCCAATCGCAGGCGCGGAGGCGATTTGCGCGCCATGCTCACGCCCACCGCCGTGGGTGCCACGAGCGGCTTCATGGGCCTGGCGATCGTGGAGTCCGGCGACCGCATCGGCGAGCACTACCACCCGTACTCCGAGGAGTTCGTGTACGTCGTCAGTGGCGAACTCGAAGTCGACCTGGACGACGAGACGTTTCCGATCCGGCCGGACCAGGGGCTGCTGATCCCGCCTTACGTGCGGCACCGGTTCCGCAACGTGGGCAGCACGGAAGCCCGGATGGTCTTCCACCTGGGTCCGCTGGCCCCGCGTCCGGAACTCGGCCATGTCGACACCGAGGAGACACCTGCCATGGAGAGCGTCGGACAGCACCGTCCGCCCGAACGCACCGGGACGGCTTCATGACCCGGCGGGTAGCGGTCACCGGCGTCGGCATAGTGGCGCCAGGAGGTGTCGGCATACCGGCGTTCTGGGACCTCCTGGCCAACGGCCGCACGGCGACGCGCGGCATCACTCTCTTCGACCCGACCGGGTTCCGCTCGCGGATCGCCGCCGAGTGCGACTTCGATCCGACGGCCCACGGCCTCGGCCCGGAGGAGACCCAGCGCGCCGACCGGTACGTGCAGTTCGCCATGGTCGCCGCCCGGGAGGCGCTGCGGGACGCCGGGCTCGACCCGGAGCGGGAGGACCCCTGGCGGATCGGGGTGTCCCTGGGCACCGCGGTCGGCGGAACCACCCGTCTGGAGCACGACTACGTCAAGGTCAGCAGTTCGGGCCGGCGCTGGGACGTGGACCACAGCGAGGCGGAGCCGCATCTGCACCGCGCTTTCTCGCCCAGTGCCCTCGCCTCCGAGGTCGCCGAACAGGCCGGCGCCCACGGCCCGGTGCAGACCGTCTCCACGGGATGCACCTCGGGTCTCGACGCGATCGGCTACGCCTTCCACGCCATAGAGGAGGGCAGGGTCGACGTCTGCATCGCGGGCGCGTCGGACTCGCCGATATCCCCCATCACGGTGGCCTGCTTCGACGCGATCAAGGCGACCTCCGCGAACAACGACGACCCGGCCCATGCCTCCCGCCCCTTCGACGCCCACCGGGACGGATTCGTCATGGGTGAAGGCGGGGCCGTGCTCGTCCTGGAAGAGCTCGAACACGCGCGTGCCCGCGGCGCGACGGTGTACTGCGAGGTCGGTGGCTACGCCACGTTCGGCAACGCGTACCACATGACCGGTCTCACCCGGGAGGGCCTGGAAATGGCCCGCGCGATCGGCAGCGCGATCGGCCATGCCCGTATCGACGCGTCGGACATCGACTATGTCAACGCGCACGGCTCGGGTACGCAGCAGAACGACCGGCACGAGACCGCCGCAGTGAAGCAGTCGCTCGGAACGCACGCCTACAAGGTTCCGATGAGTTCCATCAAATCCATGGTGGGTCACTCGCTCGGGGCCATCGGGGCGATAGAGATCGTCGCCTGTGTGCTGGCGCTGGCCAACCAGGTGGTGCCGCCGACGGCGAACTACGAGACCCCCGACCCCGAGTGCGATCTCGACTATGTGCCACGCACCGCGCGCGCTCTCAAGCTGCGCAACGTGCTCTCGGTCGGCAGTGGCTTCGGCGGATTCCAGTCCGCCGTGGTCCTCACCCGGCCAGGAGGGAGGACACGATGAGTCCTCGGCAGGACCGGCGTCCGGCCGTCACCGGAATCGGCGTCATCGCCCCCAACGGGGTCGGCACCGACGCCTTCTGGAAGTCCACACGCGAAGGCGTCAGCGTCCTCGACCACGTGACGCGTGAAGGCTGCGAGCATCTGCCGGTCCGTGTCGCCGGCGAAGTGCGCGGCTTCGATCCCGAATCGCTGGTCGAGGAGCGCTACCTCGTCCAGACCGACCGGTTCACGCATTTCGCCATGGCGGCTGCCGACATGGCACTGTCCGACGCGCGGATAGCCACCGGTGACTACAGCGACTCCCCGTTCGCGGTGGGAGTGGTCACCGCAGCCGGTTCCGGTGGCGGCGAGTTCGGCCAGCGTGAGCTGCAGCGGCTGTGGGGCCAGGGTTCCCGCTATGTCGGTCCGTACCAGTCCATCGCCTGGTTCTACGCGGCGAGCACCGGACAGATCTCGATCCGCGGCGGGTTCAAGGGCCCCTGCGGTGTTGTGGCCAGCGACGAGGCGGGCGGACTCGACGCCCTCGCGCACGCCGCCCGGGCGATCGAGCGGGGCACCGACGCCGTCGTCATCGGCGCGGCCGAGGCGCCGCTGGCGCCGTACTCGCTCGTGTGCCAGCTCGGCTACCGGGAACTGAGCACCTGCGAGGAACCGGCGCACGCCTACCGGCCGTTCACCTCGGGCGCGTGCGGTTTCGTGCCCGCGGAGGGCGGCGCCATGCTGGTCGTCGAGGAGGAGTCGGCGGCCCGCCGCCGTGGCGTCGCCGTCCGGGCCGTCGTGGCCGGGCACGCGGCGACGTTCACCGGGGCCTCCCGGTGGGAGGAGTCCCGAGAGGGGCTGGCGCACGCGATCCGTGGTGCTCTGACGGACGCCGCCTGCGCCCCTGACGAGATCGACGTGGTCTTCGCGGACGCGCTCGGCATCCCGGAGGCCGACCGGGCCGAGGCGCTGGCGATCGCCGACGCACTGGGCCCGCACGGTCTGCGTGTGCCGGTGACGGCCCCCAAGAGCGGCACGGGCCGGGCCTACTGCGGAGCGCCCGTGCTGGACGCGGCCGCCGCCGTCCTCTCCATGCAGGACGGTCTCGTACCGCCCACGCCCAATGTCTCCGACGTGTGCCACGACCTGGAAGTGGTGACCGGCAGGGCCCGCCCCGCCGAGTTGCGCACGGCCCTGGTGCTGAGCCGAGGACTCATGGGTTCGAACGCGGCGCTCGTGCTGCGGCACGGCGCCGACACCCCCGAGTGAGAAGTGAGGACTCTCTCATGACGACGCAAATCACCAAACTGACCATCGAGGAGCTGGCCGCTCTGATGAAGAAGGGCGCCGGAATCACCGTCGACCCCGTCGAGATGGGCGGCCGGCCCGAAGCACGGTTCGACGAGTACGGCCTCGACTCGCTCGGCCTGCTGGGCATCGTGGGCGAGCTGGAGAACCGCTACGGCCAGGCGCTGCCCCCCGACGCGGACCGCTGCAAGACCCCGCGTGAATTCCTCGACCTCGTCAACAATTCCCTCATGGCAGGAGCCTGAAGTGTCCGGGCACACCGAGAACAAGATCACCATCGACGCGCCCCTCGACCTCGTCTGGGACGTGACCAACGACATCGAGAACTGGCCCCAGCTGTTCAGCGAGTACGCGTCCGTCGAGATCATGGACCGCAGGAACAACAAGACGACGTTCCGGCTCACCATGCATCCCGACGAGAACGGCAAGGTCTGGAGCTGGGTGTCGGAGCGCGAGACCGACCGGAAGGCGCTGACGGTCCGTGCCCGCCGCGTCGAGACCGGCCCCTTCCAGCACATGGACATCCGCTGGGAGTACACGCAAACACCGCACGGTGTCCTGATGCACTGGACGCAGGACTTCGCGATGAAGCCGGACGCCCCGGTCGACGACGACTGGATGACCGACAACATCAACCGGAACTCCCGTATCCAGATGGAGCTCATCAGGGACAAGATCGAGCAGCGCGCCCGCGAGCGCGAGGCCGTCCCGGTCACCTCCGAGTGACACCGACCGACACCGACCGAAGGGATTCTCCCTGATGCACCAGGCTCTGATCGTCGCCCGTATGGCACCGGACTCGGCCGCCAACATCGCCAAGGTGTTCGAGGCCTCGGACCGGGGCGAACTGCCGGACCTCGTCGGGGTCACCCGGCGCAGCCTCTTCCAGTTCGGCGATGTCTATCTCCATCTGATCGAAGCCGACCGGCCGCCGGGACCGGCGGTCGCCAAGGTGGCGGACCACCCGGCCTTCCGGGACATCAGCCAGCAGCTCTCCGCCTATGTCAGCGCGTACGACCCGCAGACCTGGCGGAGCCCGAAGGACGCCATGGCCCACGAGTTCTACCGCTGGGAGCGTGACGCCAGGGTGTGACGCCAGGGGTGTGACGCCTACGCAACGTCGCCGGCTCCGCGTGCGGACGCGGAGCCGGCGACGCGTCGTGGCCGGAACGGATCCCGGCGATCAGGCGCCGGGGGTGATGCTCTCGAACGCGTGCAGATACGCGTTGACCGGACGGACGTCGCCGACGATCAGACCGGCGTCCGCCATCCTGCTGATCATGCTCTGCTGGGTGTGCTTCGCACCACCCACGTTGAGCAGCAGCATCAGGTCCATCGAGGTGGTGAACTTCATCGACGGGGTGTCGTCGACGAGGTTCTCGATGACCACCACCCTGGCTCCCGGGCGGGCGGCCCGGACGACATTGCCCAGGGTTCTGCGGGTGCTGTCGTCGTCCCATTCCAGGATGTTCTTGATGATGTAGACATCGGCCTCGACGGGCATGGCCTCCCGGCAGTCCCCGGCGACGATGGTGACGCGGTCGGCGAGCGAGCCGCCCTCGCGCAGCCGCGGGTCCGCGCCTGCCACCACACGGGGTAGGTCCAGCAGCGTTCCCCGGATGCCGGGGTACTTCTCCAGCAGGCTCGCCAGGACGTGCCCCTGACCGCCGCCGATGTCCGCGACCGTCGACGCTCCCGCGAGGTCGAGGAGCTGCGCCACGTCACGGGCCGACTGCATGCTGGACGTGGTCATGGCCCGGTTGAAGACGTGCGCCGACTCGTGCGCGTCCTCGTGGAGGTAGTCGAAGAAGCCCTTGCCGTAGAGCCCGTCGAAGACGCTCTTGCCGGACCGCACCGCCTCGTCGAGGATCGGCCAGGCGTCCCAGGTCCAGGGCTCGGTGCACCAGAGCGAGATGTACTTCAGGCTGTGCGGGTCGTCCTCGCGGAGCAGCCGGGACATCTCCGTGTGCGCGAAGGTGCCGTCCTCGGTCTCGGTGAAGATCCCGTAGCAGGTCAGCGCGCGCAGCATCCGCCGCAGCGCCCGCGGCTCGGCCTTCACCGAGGCCGCCAGTTCCTCCGCGGTCGCGGGGCTCTCCCCCAGCGCGTCGGCGACGCCGAGCCGGGCCGCGGCCCGCACGGCGCCGGCGCACGCCGCCCCGAAGACGAGCTCCCGCAGTTGCATGGACGGCGGGGTGGCCGTCGTTGCACCTGCGGTGCTCATGAGCACCGCCCTGCCTTCTCGGCGGTCTTGCAGTAGTTGCCGGAGAAGGTGTTGGCCTTACCGGTGTCACGGTTGGCGAGGTCCGCCGGCCGGTTGCTCATCAGCACGTTGTCCCTGATGGCGTTGCGGGTGCTCGGGGCGCCCACGATGCTCTTGAAGAGCACGATTCCGCCGGAGAACGGGGACGTGCCGGTGTTGCCCCAGACCAGGTTGGACTCGACGACGGCGTCCTCGACGCCGGTCAGGACGATGCCCGCGCCCTGGATCCTGGGCAGCCGGGCGGTCTTCGGGCAGGACTTGTTGTTGTGGTGGACATGGTTGCCGCGGACGGCCAGGTCCCCGGTCCGCGGGACGCCCTCGTCGCCGACGACGAACATGCCCGCGCAGTTGGAGTGGAGCTCGTTGTGCTGGACGGTGAGGTTCCTGAGCCGTCTGACGGTGAGCCCGATCCGGTTGCCCGTCAGAAGGTTGCCGGTGACCAGGGTGCGCCGGGTGTTGACGGCGCCGGCCTCGGTGTCGGTGGTGTTCGACACGAAGATTCCGGACTCGGCGTTGTTGCGGGCCGTGTTCTCCCGGATCACGGATCGCAGGGACCGCTCCTCGGCGATGCCCCAGTTGCCGTTCTTCTCCGAGGTCACGCGACGGATGATCAGTTTGTTGGTGCGCGAGGCCCAGATGCCGTTCTTCTTGAACCCCGAAACCCTCAGCGAGCGGATCTGTACGTTCTGGGCGGGCTTCGCGGCCGTGCCGAGGACGCAGATCCCGTTCCCCGCCTGCGCGCAGGCGTTCTTGGCCGCCCCGGTGGACGGCTTGATGACGGTCCGTGCCCCCACCCCGATCAGGGTCAGGTCCGACTTCTTGATGAGAACGCTCTCGTGGTAGGTGCCGGGTGCGACGGAGATGGTGTCACCCGGCTTCGCCGCGTTCACGGCGGCCTGGATCGACTCCCCCGGATGTACGTCGTGTGTGACTCCGGCCTGGGCCGGCGCTGCCGCGCCCAGCCCTGTGGTCATCATGAGAGCGACGCATCCGAGGTACGTGATCTGTCGTTTCGTCATGAGGAGAAATTATGTGGCGAATAAGGCAAATTGCCACATCTCTGACCCAACAGGCGCGTGTCGTGACAGAAGGGTCTCAGGCGGGCACGTCTCCCTCGAACCGGCGCAGTCGCTCCGCGTCGCAGGTCCGCGGGCAGGTGCCGCAGGCCTCCGCCGGGCGGATCGTGTAGTACAGGCAGCAGCCGAGACGCGTGCGGGTCGGGTACGACCGTCCGTCGCGGCCCGTCAGCCGGCGGAAGCCGGCGCCGCCGGGGAACGGCGGCAGCGGCCCGGGCAGCAGCTCCCCCGCCGCGTGTACGCCCCGCTCCTCCTCCCCCAGCACCCGGCCGAGGTTCCAGATGCCGGAGACCAGATCGTCGCCCACCATCCCCCACATCGCGCGCGGCCCGCGCCGCAGCCGCGGACCGATCGCGGCCAGCAGGGGGCGTACATGGTCGGCGACCGCGGCACGCAGTTCGGCCCGCAGCGCCTCTCCGTGCGCCACCACGCGCACGCCCGGCAGCCCGGCCGCGGGATCGCCGGGCAGGCACGCGAAGCCGCCGGGGACGACGGCGAAGGCCCCCGTGGTCAGACCGACCCGGACGTCCTGCGGGCGGATCCGCGGTACGCGACGATCGAGGTACCAGGGGCCGCTCATCAGCAGGCAGACGGTCCAGAGGTAGTCGTGCAGCGCGCGCGACGCGACGACATCCGGCCGGGCGGTGTGCGCGTGACGGTCCCGGATACGCAGGGCCTCGGAATCGAGGAGGGCGTCGAGGAGTTCCGGACGGACCGCCAGTTCCGCACCGTCGGCCCAGCCTTGACCGGCCGGCGTGCCGGGTGCCGCGATCTCCATCTCCCACGAGGGGAGGAGCCCGGCGATCCGCCGACAGGTGCGGGCGAGCAGGGCGGAACAACTCACGGCAGGTCCGGCCAGTGGCGATGCCGGGGCCAGGGTCACGGGCGCTCCTCAGCACGAAGACGAACAGCGGGACGGCGAACAGACGAGCAGCAGTGAGACGGACAGCGGGCGCGTTGCACCGCGGACGCGTTGAACAACAGTGCACTAAGGCAAGGCTCACCTTAACCACATCGGTGATCGCGAACGCCAACCGGGGCCGTGTCGCGGCGAATTGACAAACTTAGGTGTGCCTAACTTAGGCTCTCGGCTCGTGATCCAGAACAATCACGGGTCACACGGCTCCGTGCACGAAAGCGATCCCTCATGCAGCTGTACCTGCTCGCCCTGAACCCGACCGACTCGGTCACCGAGGGATTCCTCCCCGCCGCCCGCCGGCTCGGGCTCCATGTCACCTTGCTCACCGATCAGCCCGCGGCGCACCGCGCCGTCGCCCCGGACACCGAGCTGATCGAGTGCGACGTGCGCGACTTCCGCGCCGTGATCAGCCGGATCTCGGCCCATCGCAACCCCGACGCGGTCTTCACCAACAGCGACCATCTGCAGACCCAGGCCGCCCTGGCGGCCGACTACTTCGGCCTTCCCGCCAAGAGCTGGCAGGCCACGCTGCGTGCCAAGGACAAGGCGGAAATGCGCCGCCGCCTCGCCGCCGCCGGCGCCGACACCGTCGGGTCCGTGGAGCTCGCCCCCGGGCAGGACCCGGCCGCCGCGGTCGCCGCTCTCGGCAGGCCGTACCCGTACGTGGTCAAACCGCGTGAGGGCGTGGCGAGCGAGGACGTCTTCCTGGTCGAGGACGTGCGGGACCTGGTACGGCGCTGCGCGGAGATCCGGGCGCGCCGGCCGCGGTCGGCGCTGGTTGTCGAGGAGTACCTGCCCGGCGAGCTGTACACCCTGGAAACGCTCGGCGACGGCCGCATACGCCATGTGCTGGGCGGCTTCCACACCGAGCTGTCCCCTCCCCCGTACTTCGTCGAGGAGCGGCTCACCTACGTCCCGGCGCATCCCGAACCCGTCGTGGAACAGGTCCTGTCCCAACTGGGCGCGCTCGGTGTGGGGTTCGGTGCCTGTCACACGGAGTTCGTGGTGCACGAGGGACGCGCGCGCATCATCGAGGTCAACTACCGTGCCATCGGCGACCAGTGCGACCTGCTCCTCGCCCGGCTGCTCGACGTGCCGCTGTTCGAGCACATCCTCCGCACCCATCTGGGCGAGCCGCTGCCGGCGGACCTGCACGCACGGACCGACGGCGCGGCCCGGCTCGACTATCCGTGCGCGGAGCGCGCCGGAACGCTGACCGCCGCCCCCGCCGCGGCCGAATTCGAGGACGACGGCGTGCGCCTGACATACCGGCCGCTGCGCCGGATCGGCGAGCGGCACGAGCTGTACCGCACCAACCGCGACTTCCTGGGCGTCGTCCGGGCCACCGGCACCGACCAGAAGAGCGTGGACCGGGCCGTGACCGGCTTTCTCGCCGCACAGCGCTGGGAGATCACGCCGTGACGGTGCCGACGGAACCCGCCGGCGCGACCGGGACGACGGCCGAGGCGGAGCTGCTCCTGCGGGTGCTCGGCGCGCTGCTGCGCGAGGACGTCGTGCGGCTGCGCTCCGGCAGTGCCGTGGTGGAGCGCCCGGACGGCATCTGGCTGCGGCTGGCGACCGCCGGTTCGGACGCGCTGCTCCTGCCGGTCCGCGAGGACGGGTTCCAGTGCGCGTGGACCGCCCGGCTGCCGCTGCTGCGCCGCGAGTCCGACGGGAGCGAACTGACCACCTGCGAGGACGTCCTGGACGCACTGGCCGCCCTCGCCGAACCTGCGGACCGTGGCGGCTTCGGCGCCTTCGCCGAGGAGTGCCGGCAGACGCTCACCACCATGCGGCTGCACGCCCGGACCGAGGACGAAGTCCTCGGGGCGCTGGCCGCGCGCAACGGAGCCGACCCCGCGCACTGGACCGGGCTCGCCGCCGCTCCCGCCCATGACGCCCTCGCCGCCCGTCTCGACCACCCCGTCTATCCGACCGCACGCGGGCGCTCGGGGCTCAGGCCCGGCCAACTGCGCGCGTACGCACCCGAGTTCCACCCCCGTTTCGCCCTGCGCTGGCTGGCTCTCCCCAGGGACGCGGTCACCCTCCAGGGGCCGAGCCTCGCACCGCCCCCCTCGGAACTCGGGCTGCCGGGACTCGACAGCAGCCATCTCGCTCTCCCCGTGCATCCCCTGTCCGTGGGCGGCCCCCTGCGGGACGCCCTGCGCGCCGCCGGACTCGAGGACCGGGCGGTCCTGGCCGACCGGCCGCACCTGGAGGTCGTACCGACCCTGTCCATGCGGACCGTGGCCCTCGCCGACCGCCCCGGCGTCCATCTCAAACTGCCCCTGGCCATCTCCACCCTGGGCCGGCTCAACCGGCGCACCATCAAGCCCGGCACACTCGTCGACGGTGCCGCCGCGCAGCGACTGCTGCGGACCGTGACCGCACGGGAGCCCCGTTTCCGGGACACTGTCCTGCACGCCGACGAGACGCACTTCGCCCATGCCGGCCACGAGCAGCTCGCCGTGCTCCTGCGGCGCTGGCCCGCCGGCCTGGACGACGCCGTCGTGGTACCCATGGCCGCGCTGCTGAGCCGGGCTCCCGGCGGCCGGCTGGTCATCGACCACCTCGCCGACCGCTTCTACGGCGGCGATCCGCTCACCCTCCTCGACGCCGCGCTCACCCTGCTGTTCGACTGGCAGACCACGCTCTTCGGATACGGGATCGCCCTGGAGTCCCATCAGCAGAACGTGTCACTCGTCATGGACGAGCGGTCGGGCCACCCGCGCCTGCGGCTGCTGCTCAAGGACAACGACGGCCCGCGCATCAACAGCGTCCGGCTGCGTGCGGCACTCGGCGCGGACGCGCCGGACCCGGCGGCGTTCGACGACCGCCGGATCCTCGGCGACAGCGACGGCCCGGTCGTGGACCTGTTCACCACCATCACCGTCCATCTGTGCGCGGGCGCCTACGCCTTCGGACTCGCCCGGCACGGCCGCGCCCCGCTGGACCGCCTGCTGGGGCTCGTACGTGACCGGCTCGCCGAGGCCGTGGAACGGCTCGGGACGCGGCCCGGGGAGCCGGGAGCCGTGCTGCGCGCACACGTCCTGGACGCGGCGCGGCTGCCCGTCAAGGCGATGGTGACCGCGGGGACCCTGCTCGCCAAGGACCGTTCGGGAGCGTCCGACATCAACAAGCACTACACGACCGGCCCCAACTACCTGCTGCGGGGAGAGTTCACGCGGCGATGACCTCCATCCACTCTTCCGCCCATCACTCCGCCCTGGCGGGCAAGCCCACCGCGGACGACGCCGTGGCGCACACCCTCCTCAACTGTCTGCTCCGTGAGGTGTCGGGACCGGAGCACCGGACCGCTGTCATCGGCGGCCGTCTGCTGCTGCGCCTGCCACGGCTGGGCGTGCTGCTCCGGGTGGCCCTTCGCCGTACGTCCCTCCTCGGGGCGCACCGCTTCACCGGTCCGGTCGAGGAGCAGACCGACGGCGGCTGGTCCGCACTCGACTGGGCGGGCCTCGCCCGGTACATCCACGCGGAGCTCTCGCTCCGTACGGGCGTACGCAACGACGAGTTCCTGGACCAGGTCGCCTCCAGCCATCAGGGGGTCGCGGCGGCCCTCGCCCTCCCTCGCCGGGCCGCCGCCGGCAGCGGTCCACTCGCCGACTACCTCGCCTCCGAGCAGTCCCTCGTCCTCGGCCACCGCTTCCACCCCACCCCCAAGGCCCGCGGCGGCGACCCCGCCGCCTGGTCGGCGTACGCCCCCGAAGCCGCCGCCTCCTTCCCGCTCCGCCTGCTCGCCGTCCGCGACGACCTGATCGTCCAGGAGTCGGCGGAGCCGGGCGCCGCCGACCCGCTGGACCGGCTGGGGCCGGTGCCCGAGGGGTACCGGCTGCTGCCGGCCCACCCCTGGCAGTACGTACTGCTGCACGAGCACCCGGCGCTGCGGGGTGCCCTCGGCCGGGGCGACATCCTCGACCTCGGCCCCGGCCGTACCCCGTTCGCCGCCACCGCGTCCGTCCGCACCCTTTACGACGGCGACACGTTCCTCAAGTTCAGCCTGAACGTCCGCATCACGAACTGCCTGCGCAAGAACGCCGGCTACGAACTCACCGGAGCGGTCCGGCTGACCGGACTGCTCGGCTCCGCACTGGCCGACCTGGCGGCCCGTTTCCCCGGCAGCGGCATGCTCCGCGAGCCCGCTTACCGCAGCCTCGCCCTGCCCGGCGCGGACGGCAGTCCGGTCCTCGCTCTCCTCGAGGGTTTCGGTGTGATCGTCCGTGAAGGCCTCGCCGGGCGGCTTCGCCCCGGTGTCACTCCGCTGCTCGCCGCGTCCGTGGCCGACGAGTACCCCCTGGGGCCCGCCCACATCTCCCGGCTGCTGGCCGATGCGGATCCGGCCACGGCCCTGGCGTGGTGGCGCGACTATCTGGACCTGCTCGTCCCGCCCGTCCTGGCCGCGTACTTCGACCACGGGCTGGTCCTCGAACCCCATCTGCAGAACGTCGTCGTCTGCGTGGACGCCGACGGCAGACCCGTACAGGTCCTCTTCCGCGACATGGAAGGCACCAAGCTGCTCCCCGAGCACCACGCCGCCGCGCTCGCCGCACTGCCCGCCGAGGTCGCGGGCCCCTTGACGTACGACGCCGGACGCGGCTGGGACCGGGTCGTCTACTGCCTGCTCGTGAACCATGTGGCCGAGATGCTCGCGGCCCTCGCCGATCTGCACCCGCAGACCGAGACCGCACTGTGGTCGCAGGTGCGCCGCACACTCCGGAACTACGCCGACGAACACGGCCGCCCACCGCGCCTGACCGCCCTGCTCGCGGGTGAACCGCTGCCGGCCAAGGCCAATCTGCTCACCCGCTGGGCACGCGCGGCCGACCGTACGGCGGGTTATGTCCGCCTGCCCTCCCCGCTCGCCGAGGACATGCTGTCCGGGGCGATCCCCGCCGACGACGACTGGAACGCCCGTTGACCACGACCCTGCTGAGCCCGGCGGTGCGCGAGCATGCACTGGCCCTCCCGGCCGACGGCCTGCCGGCGTATCTGTACGATCTGGCCGCACTGCGCGAGCACGCCGCGTCCGTCCGGTCGTCGCTGCCTGACCGCGTCGAGCTGTACTACGCCGCCAAGGCCAATCCCGAACAGGAGATCCTGACGGCTCTCGCCCCGTACGTGGACGGCTTCGAGGTCTCTTCCGGAGGCGAACTCGCCCATGTCGCCAAGGCCGTCCCGCAGCGGCCGCTCGCCTTCGGCGGCCCCGGGAAGACTCCCGCCGAGACGGTGGCGGCGCTCGAAGCGGGAGTGGAGCGCTTCCATGTGGAAAGCCCGTACGAGCTCCGGATGCTGGCGGACCTCGCCGCCCGCCACGCGCCCGCGGCACGCGTCGCGATCCTGCTCCGCTTCAACCTGCCGCTCGCCGACGGCTCGCTGAAAGCCAGTGCGCTCTCCATGGGCGGCCGCCCGACCCCGTTCGGCATGGACCCGTCCGAGGCCGACGCCATGGTCCGCCTCCTCACCGACGGCAGCCGGCCTCAGCTGGAGCTGCGCGGTGTCCACGCCCATCTGGCGAGCGGCCTCGGCGCCCGGGCCGAGCTCGCCGTGGCCGAGTCCGTCGTGACCTGGTCGGTGCGCCTCGCCGAGCGCCACGGCTTCCGCCTCCACGAGGTCAATGTCGGCGGCGGCATGACGGTCGACTACGCGGACCCCGGGGCCCGGTTCGACTGGGCCGCCTACGGGGCCGGGCTCGCCCGTCTCACCGCCGCCCACCCGGGCCTGCGGCTGCGCATCGAGCCGGGCCGCGCGCTCACGGCGTACTGCGGCTGGTACGCCACCGAGGTCCTGGACGTGAAGCAGAGCCACGGCGAGACCTTCGCGGTGGTCCGCGGTGGCACCCACCATCTGCGCACCCCGGCGACGAAGGGCCACGACCAGCCGTGCGCCGTGCTCCGCAGGGACACCTGGACCCACCCCTGGCCGCGGCCCGAGGCCGGCCAGGACCTGGTCACCGTGACCGGCCAGCTGTGCACCCCCAAGGACGTCCTCGCCCGCCGTGTCCCGGCGCAGGGCCTGCGGGCGGGCGACCTCGTGGTGTTCGCGCTGGCCGGGGCGTACGCGTGGAACATCTCCCACCACGAGTTCCTCATGCATCCGCGGCCCGGTTTCCACTTCCTGTAACGGCCGCCGGTCCTGATGCTGATCGTGCCGCCCGGCTGCGACACTGACGTCGCCCAGAGCCGGGCGGCGTTCGACTACCGGCTTCCCAACCCCGGCGACGGTACGCAGCCGGACGACGGCTGGGCGCTGTTCTCCGGTACGTCCGCGGCGGCACCCCAGATCGCGGGCGCGGCGGCGGTGCTCCTGGCGGTCCGGCCGGGGCTCGCACCCGCCCAGGTGACCGAGGCCCTGGCACGCACCGCCATCGACGTCACGGCGGGCAGCAACCACGTGCGATTCAACCGTCGGGCCCGTACCGGCCCCGACGAGGCCACCGGGGCGGGGCTCGTCAATGTCGGCGCCGCACTGGACTGCGTCCGCAGCCAGTTCCCGTAGCAGAGAGCGGCGGTCACGAAACCCCCCAATCCGCCGCCAAGTCGACACAAGGCGGCGCGCCGGAGCAGGCGTGATTCGGCCTGTTTCCCGCTCACCCGGCACAAATTCCCGTGAAGCGTTTGTGAACTCGTCTTCATATTCGACCCGCGATATCCCACTGACCACACCGAACGATCTCCACGAACTCTGACAGGTAATGATCAACGGTTGACCGAAAGGGTCCCTTGACCGCCCAACGAGGCGCGAACGAGACTCTCTTGAGGCACTCATGCATCAGGAGCCACAAGCACACGCGCATGCTGATGGCCCTGCGAGACCGATATCGCACGGGGTGTGTGACGGGGGAAAGCACGGAAGAGTACGCCTGCATATTTGACGCACGCATATGTCCTCTTCACCTCCCCTCCTCATCTCTTGGTGCGCGAAAGGGAATGGAGGGGGAATGCCGACGCACATGGGCTATCCCGGCGTATACATCGAAGAACTTCCCAGCAGCGTCCGTACCATCGCCTCGGTCACCACCTCGGTGACCGCGTTCGTGGGGCACACCCGCCGGGGTCCGCTCAATCAGCCGGTGCGGGTCACCAGCTTCGCGGACTTCGAGCGCCGCTTCGGCGGGCTCACCTCCCGCAGCGCCGTCAGCTATGCCGTGCACCAGTTCTTCGGCAACGGCGGCACCGTCGCGGTGATCGTCCGTGTGGCCAAGGCCGGCACCGGCGAGGAAGCCTGCGTCACGCTCAACTCGACCGAGGGCCACAGCGATTGCCCGGTGCTCGAGGTGCACGCCAAGGAGCCCGGTGTCTGGGGCTCGGGGCTGCGGATGGCCGTCGACCACGACACGCCCACCCCGGACAAGACGTTCAACCTCCATGTCCTCGACGCGCGCGGCGGGGCCCGCGAGTCCTTCACCGGCCTGTCGATGAACGCCGGGCACGGCCGCTTCGTGGAGACGGTCGTGAACGCCGGCTCCTCGCTCGTCCGCGTCAAGGCACTGGACGAGGACCGGCCCGACCCGTCCGGCACGGTCTCCAAGCCCTTCGCGGCCGAACTGCCCGGCCTGAACGTCGAGCTGAAGGTCAAGGTCGGCGATGTGGAGCGGGAGTTCACCCTCTACGAGCCCGACCACGACGGCGAGGCGCCGACCACGGTCACCGAGCTCGCCCTGCTGCTCGAACGGAAGCTCCGCGCACTGCCCGACGCCCCCGGCAAGCATGCCTTCGCCGGCGCCGAGGTCACCGCGTTCGGCCGCCGGCTCCAGGTCGTCGCGGGGTCCGTCGACCCCGACGACGTGGTGCGCTTCATCGGCGAATGCGCCAACGACCTGGGCCTGGAGGCCTCGGTCAACCCGCCCGTCTTCCCGCTCGAGGGCGGCAAGGACGGGGACCCGCCAGGACCGCGCGACCTCATCGGCAGCGAGGCCCGCAAGACCGGCGTACAGGCGCTGCGCGACGTCGACGACGTCAACCTGCTCTCCCTGCCGGAGCTCTCGGCGTACGAGTCGACCGACGACATGGTCACCGTGCTCTCCGCGGCCGAGCAGCTCTGCCGGGAACGGCGGATCTTCCTGCTCGTGGACTCGCCCTCGACATGGGGCAGCGTGGACGCCGCGCGGGCCGGGATCGGCGCGTTCGACAGTGTGCGCAGCGATCACGCGGCGCTGTACTTCCCGCATGTGCAGCTCACCGACCCGCTGACGGGCCGGCAGCGTGCCTTCCCGCCGTCGGGTGTCATCGCCGGCGTCATCGCCCGTACGGACGGTGAGCGCGGCGTGTGGAAGGCCCCGGCCGGGACCGAGGCGCGGCTGGCCGGTGTGCGCTCGCTGACGGTCAAGCTCACCGACCGGGAGAACGGGCTGCTGGGCCCGCTGGGCGTGAACTGCCTGCGCACCTTCCCGGTGGTCGGCCCGCTGGTCTGGGGCGCACGCACGCTCGAGGGCGCGGACGCGCTGATGAGCGAGTGGAAGTACGTGCCGGTGCGCCGGCTCGCGCTCCATGTCGAGGAGAGCCTCTACCGCGGTCTGCAGTGGGTGGTCTTCGAGCCCAACGACGAGCAGCTGTGGCAGCAGATCCGGCTGAAGGCGTCGGCGTATCTCAACGACCTCTTCCGGCAGGGCGCGTTCAAGGGCGCGACGCCGCGCGAGGCGTACTTCGTCAAATGCGACAAGGACACCACCACCGACGCCGACATCGAGCGCGGAGTGGTCAATGTCGTGATCGGCATCGCGCCGGTCAAGCCGGCGGAGTTCGTCATCGTGAAGATTCAGCAGGTCGCCGGGCAGTTCGACCTCTCGTAAACACGGACCCGAGAAAAAGGAACACGAAGGAAACCGATGGCTGAGTTCCAGGTAAACGCCCATCGCTTCGACCCCTACAAGAATTTCAAGTTCCTGGTCCTCTGGGACGGTCGAACGGTCGCGGGCATCAGCAAGATCAGTCCCCTCAAGCGCACCACGGAAGTGGTCAAGCACCGCCATGGCGGCGACCCCAGCTCGCCGCGCAAGTCGCCGGGCCGCTCCGAATTCGAGGGCGTCACGCTCGAACGCGGCGTCACCCATGACCCGGAGTTCGACCGCTGGGCCAACAAGGTCTGGCAGGTGGGCGCCGGACTCGGTTCGGAGGTCTCGCTGCGGGACTTCCGCAAGGACATCATCATCCAGGTCCTCAACGAGGCCGGGCAGGTGGCCGTCTCGCACAAGCTGTACCGGGCCTGGGTGAGCGAGTACCAGGTACTGGGCGAGCTGGACGCGAACGCGAACGCCGTCGCCATCCAGAGCGTCAAGCTCGAATGCGAGGGCTGGGAGCGCGACTACGAGGTGCCGGAGCCGGTCGAGCCCTCATTCACCCATCCGGCCTGACCACCACGAGAACACCACCAGATCACCACCTGAAGACACCTGAACACGCCTGAGCGCGTCCGGACCCGGGCATCGCTCGAACACCGCCTGCGCACCGAAGGGTTGAGGGATGACGCACGCCGCGCCGCCGACGGGGCCTGCCGACCTGCTCGCCACCTGGGAGGCCGGGCTGGCACAGCACGACCGGGGACGGTCACTGCTGCTGCACCGGGCGGCCCGTCCGGGAGCCGGCGCCGACGAGTTGCTGTCGATGCCGGTCGGCGAGCGCGAGGCGGACCTGTTCGCCCTGCGCCGGGCGCTGTTCGGGGAGCGCATGCAGGTGCGCGTCGAATGTGCGTCGTGCGGCGAGGCGATGGAGTTCGACCTCGACGCGACGCTGCTGGGTGAACGGACGCGGACACCGGCCGGGCCGCTGCGAGTGGAGGAGGGCGAGTGGGTCGTCGAGTTCCGGCTGCCCACCGTCGCCGACCTCGCGGCGGCCGGCACGGCACCGGATCCGGTCGAGGCACGCCGTCTGCTGCTGGCGCGCTGCACGGTCTCGGCGGCACGGGGCGGGGCGGCCGTCGCGCCGGAGCAACTCGCCGGTGTGCTGCCCGAGCGTGTGGCACAGCGGCTCGCCGAGGTGACCGAGGAGGCCGACCCGGCGGCCGATGTGACGCTGAACGTGGCCTGTCCCGAGTGCGGTGAGGCCACCCGGGCCGAGCTGCACATCACTTCCTATCTGTGGACCGAACTGGACAACTGGGCGCGCGACTTGATGCTCGACGTCCATCTGCTCGCCACCGCCTACGGGTGGAGCGAGCCGGAGATCCTGGCGCTCAGCCCGCTGCGGCGTCGTTACTACCTGGAGCTGTGCGCAGATGGCTGACTACTTCGACCGGCTGCTCGCCCGGTACACGCCGGTCGCCGCGGGCGGCGGTGCCGACGCCCCGGCGCGGGTGCGGCCGCGGCTGCCGGGCCCGTTCGAGCGGGTCGAGGCGCTGCGTACCGCGCCGCCCGAGCCCGACGGGCCGGCCGCACTGATCCCGTCGGCACCCGGGCCCGCTTTCGGACCCGCGGAGCACGTACATCACGGGCGCGAAGTGCGGACGGACAGGCTCACCGTCGTCCGGACCGGGACGCCGCGGCCCGGCGAGCCCGAGCGGCCCACCGCGCCGACCCCTGCGGGCCCTCTGCTGCGGCCCGCTGCGCACGCCGCTCCCGGGCCGCGTCCGGTGCCCCCCGACAGCGGCCCCGCGTCCCGGCGTCCGGCGTCGCCCGCGGTGGCGGACACGCCGCGGCGGACGCCGGCTCCCGCGGCGCGTGCCGCGGACCCCGCGCCCGCGCCCGTGGCCGCGGCCGCCGCACCGGCACGGCCGCGCAACGCCGACACCGCGGCCGCCCGTGGCCCGGCACTGAACGGCATCGGCAGGCGTGCGCCCCGGCCGGCCGAGCGCGTCGTGCACGTACAGATCGGCCGGCTCGAGGTGAGCGCCACCCCGCCGCCCGGCGCGAACCGCCCCGCCGCCGGCCACCCCGACCACACCGGACGGCGCGCACCCGCGCTGTCCCTGGACGACTACCTCGCGCGCGGCGAGAAGAGGGACTGAGGTACCGAGGTCATGAGCAACGCACTTGCCGTCGCGACGGTCACCCAGGCTCTGGCCCTGCTGATCGAGAGCAATCTGGGGCCCGAGATGGACATCGCGGTGAAGGTGGAGACGCGCAAACCGCCCGCCGAACCGCCGGCCGAACCGACCATCAACGTCTTCCTCTACCAGGTCACGCCCAACGCCTCGATGCGCAACCAGGACCTGCCCACACGTGCCTCGGACGGCACACTCGTCAAGCGGGCCGTGGCGGCGCTCGATCTGCACTATCTGATCAGCGCGTACGGGGAGGAGGCGGAGCTGGTCGGCCAGCGGCTGATCGGCTGCGTGGTACGGACGCTGCACGAAATCCCCGTGCTGCCCAAGGAGTTGATCGAGCTCGCGGCGGAGCGTCCGTATCTGGCGGGCAGCGATCTGGCTCAGTCACCGCAGAAGGTGCGGTTCACACCGACGGTGATGGACATCGACGAGACGTCCAAGCTGTGGGGAATGCTGCACCAGACCCCTTACACCCTCTCGGTGGCCTACCAGGCGTCGCTGGTACTGATCGAGGGCCGCGAGCGGCCGGTCCCGGCGAAGCCGGTGGAGCACCGGACGGTGCGGGCGCTGCCTTTCGGGGCGCCGGGTGCGCCGGTGCCGCCGGGCTCGGACGCGGTGGCGGAGCCCGTGCCCGCCGAGGCGGAGTCCGCCGAGCCGGGGTCCAGGGCCCCTGCCGCTCCTGCGCCTGCTGCTGCGTCCGCTCCCCCTCCCCCTCCCGCGCGGAAGCGGGCCGCCAGCAAGCGCTCCACGCCCGCCCGCGCCCGCAAGGCGACGGGACAGAGCCCGGGCGCTGCGGACGCGGACGGCAAGGAGAGCTGAGTCACGGTGCGCGACACGGGGGCGGGTGAGGACATGGGCACGTACGAGGGGACCGGCCAGGGCACGGGGACGGGCGCGGGAACGGGCGCAAGCACGGACGGCCGCGCGCTGGCGACGGCGATCCGCTCGGTCCTCGCCCGCATCGACGCGCATGCGGCGCGGGCGCGGACGGGAGCCCGCGGGAGTGCCGCCGCCGGCACGCCCGGCCCCGGGACCGACACCCCTGCCGGAAGGGGTCCGCGCCGTGCGACGGTGGACGCAGCGGAGCCGGGATCCGCATCCGGCACCGGACATGGCGACTCCGCGGCAGCCGCACCCGCCGACGAGCGGCCGGACCCAGCCGTGTCCGCGGGCGTCCGCCGCCCCGACGACTCAGCTCCCGGCGGGGACCTCGCCGTGACCGGCGACGCCACGCACGGCACGTCCGCTGCCTCCGGCGCGCAGCAGCCACGCCGGGACACCGCCGCGCCCGGCGCGGTCGAGCCGGGCAGCACGGGCGCCGTGCTCGCCGGCGGCGGGCCGGCCGCTCTCCAGGCGCTCGTCACGTGCTTCGGGCTCACACCGTTCGAGCGTGACGTCGTTCTCCTCGCCGCCGCCGCGGAGCTGGATCCCACCACGGGCAGCCGCTGCGCCGCCGCGTGCGGCGACCCGGAACGGGCGCATCCGACCTTCTCGCTCGCCCTCGCCGCGCTCGCGGACGCGCACTGGAGCGCGCTGACCCCCGTCGCGCCACTGCGCCGCTGGCGGCTCGTCGAACTGGACGACGAGACCCGGCTGACCACCTCCCGGCTCCGCCTCGACGAGCGGATCCTGCACTTCCTGGTCGGCTCGCCGTATCTGGACGCCCGGCTGCACGGGCTCCTCCGCCGTACGAGCGTGTCGGACACCCTCCCCTCCTCGTACGACCTGGCCGCGAGCCGGGTCACCGCCGGCTGGACGGGGGCCGGCCGGACCGCCCCGCTCGGGGTCGAGCTGGTCGGCGGCGATCTGCGTTCCCGCGCGGACATCGCCGCCGCGGCCGCCCGCCGTTCCGGTCTCGGTCTGTACTCGATGGCCGCCGAGGACATCCCCACCGACCCCGCCGAGCGCGACCGCCTCGCCCGGCTCTGGCAGCGCGAGGCGATCCTGCTGCCCGCGGCGCTCCTGGTGGAGGTCGGGGACCTGGAGCGCGAACAGGCCGCCGCCACGGACGCGTTCCTCGAGAGCGCCGCCGTACCCCTCGTCGTATCCAGTCCTGATCCGCGGCAGACCGCGCGGCAGCGCGGCGAGCGGGTCACCGTACCGGCCCTCGACACCGACGAGCAGCTGGGCGTGTGGGCGGACGCCTTCGAGGACGTACCGGAGGTGTCCGAGGAGGACCTTCGTGATCTCGTCGCGCAGTTCTCGCTGCCGCCGCATCTGATCCGCTCCGCCGGCGCGACCGTCGTACGGGACCTGCCGGACGAGAACGAGCTGGACGCCACCCAACTGGCGTGGAAGGCGGGGCTCACCGAGGCCCGGATGGGCATGGACGAACTGGGCCGACGGATCGAACCGCAGGCGTCGTGGGGCGATCTGGTGCTCGCGGAGCGGCAGTTGAAGATCCTGCGGGAGATCGTCGCGCATGTACGGCAGCGGTCCACCGTCTACCAGGAGTGGGGCTTCGCGGCGACGCTGCGCCGCGGCCTCGGCGTCACCGCGCTCTTCGCCGGCGGCTCCGGCACCGGAAAGACCCTCGCCGCCGAGGTGATGGCAAGGGAACTGGGGCTGGATCTGTTCATCATCGATCTGTCCCAGGTGGTCAGCAAGTACATCGGTGAGACGGAGAAGAACCTGCGAAAGGTCTTCGACGCCGCCGAGCGCGGCGGCGCGCTGCTGCTGTTCGACGAGGCCGACGCGCTGTTCGGCAAGCGCAGCGAGGTCAAGGACAGCCATGACCGGTACGCGAACCTCGAGGTGAGCTATCTGCTGATGCGGATGGAGGCGTACCGGGGCCTGGCCATCCTCACGACCAACATGAAGCAGGCCCTGGACACGGCGTTCATGCGCCGTATCCGCTTCGTCGTCGACTTCCCCTTCCCCGGGGAGAGCGAGCGCGCCGAGATCTGGCGGCGTGTGCTGCCCGCGCAGGCCCCGATGAAGGGCGTCGATCCGGAGCTGCTGGCACGGCTGACCGTGGCGGGCGGCTCGATCCGCAACATCGCGCTGTCCGGCGCCTTCCTCGCCGCGGAGGAGGGCGACCGGCTCCGGATGCGGCACATGCTGGAGGCGGCGCGCACCGAATACCTCAAGCTGGACCGCTCCTTGACACCCTCGGAGGTCCACGGATGGGTCTGAACGAGGTGCCTCGCACCGCGCCTGGCGCATCTGCCGCACGCACCGTACGCGTCGACATCGGCGAACTGGTGCTGGACGGCTTCGAGCAGCTGGACCCGGAGCGGGTGTCGGCGGCCTTCCAGGCCGAGCTGGCCCGGCTCGTACGGGAGCGGGGCGTACCGCTGGCCGCGGACGGCGGCCGGGCACTGGACGCGCTGTCCGGGCTGCCGCCGCTGCCGGCGACGGCCTCGCCACGGCGGCTCGGCGAGGCGCTGGCGCGCGCGGTCCACGCGGGACTTTCGGGACGGGGTGAGTCGCGATGAGTACGTCCCATGCCTCGGCCCAGGACGCCCAGGCGGCGCAGGCCGAGCGGCGCCGCAAGCGCAAGGAGCGGGCCAAGTCCCGTACACCGGAGCCGAAGAACATCGTCAGCGGCGCCGGTCAGCCGCTCGATCTGAGCGTACGACGGGAGCTGGAGGAGCAGCTCGGGCACGACTTCAGCCGGGTCCGCCTGCACACCGACCGGGACGCGGGCGCGCTCACGGAGATGCTGGGCGCGGACGCGGTCGCGGTCGGCCAGGACATCTTCTTCCGCGAGGGCGCGTACCGGCCGGGCACGGCGGACGGACAGCGGCTGCTCGCACACGAACTGCTGCACACGGTGCAGAACCCGGACGGTCTGGGCGCGCTGCGCGCGGGGCGGGACGTGGGGGCGGTGTCGCTGCCGCAGCAGGCGATGGAGCGCGAGGCGGAGTCGGCGGCGCAGGATCTCGCACGGGACGGCCTCGCAAGGGACGGGGAGACCGCGGCCGACGTGGCACCGGGTCAGGCGACGCCGGGCTGGCTGCGGTACGCCACTGTGGACGCCGACCGCAGGCGTCTGGAGGAGATGGACCCCGCGACGCTGCTCGATCGAATGGCGAACAGCGTCCTGCGCTCCCTGCGCGGCGACCCGCAGGACCTGTCCAAGCGGGTACGTACACGACTCGCCCGCCTCTCCGAGGAGATGCAGGACGCCGTACTGGACCGGCTGGAGCTCCGGCTGCTCAGCGCGGAGCACGAGCACCTGATCGAACTGGTGGAGGAGACCGAGGCGGCGGGCCTGCACGGGCAGGACCCGTCGGCGACACCCGCAGCGCTTCCCGACGCCCTTGAGCTGCTGGAAGAGGATCGGGACCGGGTGCGCCTCACCCAGGCGAACAGTGAAGCCGCAGCTCTTGCCGAAAGGCAGCGGCCGCGCACGGACACCGACCGGCGCGAGGAGGAGACGCCCCGGGACACTGAAGGCGCTCCCGCTCCCGACGAGCACCAGGATTCTCCGCCCGACGGCGGTGGAACGCCGGACTCTTCGCGACCGCCCGGGTCCACCCAGCAGAACTCCACGCAGAGCAGCGGCGCCACCCAGGCCAAGTCCGCTGCCGCTACGGCATCCGGGAGCAGCTCCGCTTCCCGGAGCGGGCAATCCCGGAGCGGGCGATCCCAGAGCGGGCAGGAGCAGGGCGGCAGCGAGCGGACCGGCGGGAAGTCGGCCGCGGAGACACCGGCTTCCGGCAAGGAGTCAGCGACCGACCAGAACCGCCCCGCCGCCGAGTCCGCGGCCGTCCGGCAGCAGTCGGCCAAGGAGGACAAGCGCGGGGACAGCGACAGGAAGAGTGCCGGTGTCGAACCCGGAGCGCTGCTGAAGACCGCCGACCTCGGCGCCAGGAGCACCCTGGACGGCAAGCGCCTCCAGGACGAGGAGGCTGCGGACGAGGACCCGTTCAGCCTGGAGGCGGGCCTGGAGGGCGACTTCCGGGACCTCGGCGAGGAGAACCCCGAACGCGAGGACAGCGCCTGGGACGTCGAGTTGCAGCCCGAGGACTTCGTACCCGAGTCCGACCTCGACGTCTCCGGCGTACCGACCGCGGACGGGATCGCTCCGGGCTCGGACGCACAGCAGCAGCTGCCTTCCTTCCCCTCACCGCCCCCCACCAAGGCCGAACAGGTCCAGGCGCAGCGTGAGGAGGAGGACGCGCGGGATGCCGGGCCGGACACCGACGAGTTCACGTCGCCCGTCCCCACCGGTGACGGCGCGGCGGTTTCGCCGGCCGCGCGGAGCGGGGCCGGGAACCGTGGGGCATCGCTCCTCCGGGACGCGAAGCCGGTGGAGCAGGAGCTCGCCCCGGCACCCGGTGCGGGGCGCATCTCGACACCCGAAGCCACCACCCCTGCGAAGAGCGGTCCGGAGCCGGAGACAGCCGCGGACGAGCGCGAGCCGTCCGGGACGGAGGACAAGCAAGCCGAGCCGGAGCAGGTGCCGCAGGAGCCGGAGCGTGCTGCGGAAGAGCGGCAGGCGGAGCGGGCCGCGGCGTCCAGCGGCAGTTCGCCGACGTCCGGTTCGCCGGATTCGCAGACCGCGGCCTCGCCCGGCACTGCCACTGCGCCGTCCGGCACGACCGCCTCGTCCGCCCCTGCGACCGGCCAGGCGACCGGGACACAGCCCTCGCCCGCCGGTGACACCGCTCCGGCCGGACGTGGCGGGGCCATGGAACAGGCAGCCGCCTCTCCCCCTGCCTCCGGCGGCAACGCGCCCGGAACGGGCGGGAGCAACGAAGCAGCCGGCTCAGGTGGTTCATCGGGCCCCGCTCCGGCCGCGGCGCCCGCGGCCCCGGCTCGTACCCCGGCCCCGGCCCGCCGCCGCTCGACCGGACCGGCGCCCCGTACCAGGGGCGGCGGTGGAGGTACCCGCCGCGCCTCGGGCAGCGGAGGCGGAGGCGGAGGTGCACGCGCCGCGGCGTCGTCGAAGGCCAATTCGGCACCCGGTGCGCCGAATCTGTCGCAGGTGTCGCCGGAGGCAGGGCTGAGTACGGCCGCGCAGCTGAAGCCGCACCGGGCCCTTGAGGCACTGGGCGGGGTGAACGGCGCGGTCGACCGCAGCGTGGGCCAGGAGCACCAGGCGCTGCGAAGCGCGCCGCCCACCATGGAACGGCCCGCAGGCGCACCGCAGACCCTGCACGGCGCGCCGACGACGTCCGCCCCGGGCGAGTACTCCGGTGATCCGGCCGCCAAGGTCGACTCTCCGGAGCAGGAAGAGGCGAAGGTCGAGGGTGACAAGGCCCCGGAGGGCGAGATTCCGGGGATGGACATCGAGGAGCCGAGCACGCTCGAAGGACTGCTGGCGGGCGGAGCCCAGCTCGTCGTGGGTGCGATCAACGGCATCGCGAGCGCTTTCGGGGCCGACGAGGACGTCATCGACTCCGACGCCGTGGTCCGGTGGATTCTCGACCTGCCGACCGAGGACGAGATGCTCGCCAAGGCCTCCGTGGGCATGGCGCCCGGCGTGGGCCTGGAGGGCGAGACCGGCGGACGCGCCGACGAGCAGGGCACGGAGGTCGAGAACAAGGGCCGGCAGCTGCACTCGCAGGGGCAGTCTGAGGCCGCGCGCCCGCTGGGTGAAGACCAGGTCTACCCCGATGTGCCACAGGAGACGCTCACTTCGAAAGTGCCGGGCGCGCGGGGACAGGGCGGCGGCGCCGGAGGTGCTGCTGCGGCAGCGGGCCGCATACCTCCGGAGGCCGTGTCCGAGGTGGCCGAGCACGAGCGCGGCCCTCAGCTCCAAGGCGCGTACAGCGACGGCCAGAAGACCATGGCCGCCAAGCGGCAGGTCAAAGACCGGGACACCCACGCGTCGCGGCAGCGCCACAAGGAGCAGGTCCGGACCGAGATCGACACCAACACCAGGGCGCAGGCCACGGAGCGCGAGAAGACGAAGCTCGAAGTGGCCCGGCAGCGCCAGGAGTGGCGGACCGAGCAGGACACGGAGCTCAACGGCCTCGGCACAAAGAAGTCCGACAAGATCCAGAAGCTCCGTCAGGAGGTGACGGACAGGGAGAAGCAGACCGACCAGAAGGTCGAGGGGGACCGGAAGACCAAAGAACAGGGCATCGGGACAGAGACCAAGAACGCGCAGGACAAGGCGGTCAGGGAGCGCGACACTGCCAAGAACAGCGCCGGAAGCTGGCTCTCCGAGGCGTTCGACTGGATCCGCAGGAAGCTCATCGAGCTCAAGAACGCCATCATCGAAGCCTTCCGGCTGGCGCGCGAGGCCGTCGTCAAGCTGATCACCGACTTCAAGGGCACGGTGCTCGGCTGGATCAACGAGGCACGCAAGTTCATCGTCGAGAAGTTCAAGCAGTTCACCGAGGCCCTGATTCAGCTGGCCAAGGACCTCCTCGACACGATCCTCAAGATCGCGAACCGCATCCGCAACCTCATCATCCGTATCCGCGACGCGGCGATCGCCCTGGTCAACCGGATCGCCAACGAGCTCAAGCGGATGATCAACGGCCTGCTCAACAGGATCGCGAAGATCCTCAGCGACATTCTCGACGCCCTCAAGGAAGGCCTGCGTCTGGCGGTACAGGCCGTGATGACCGCCGTCAAGGCCATCATGGACTTCGCCCTGGGCCTGCTCAACGCGCTGGGCGAGTGGGCGATGATCGCCGCCGACATCATCATGGATCCCGGCGCATGGCTCAGCGGCGCCGCCGCCTCGGCGGAGGACGGCGCACGGAACCATCTGTTCCGCGAAGTCACCTCGGCGGTCAAGAACTGGTTCAACGAGAAGATCCAGGAAGTCCTCGGCCTCCCCAAGCAGATCTTCGACGCCCTGCTCAACGGCGGGGTGAGCAAGGAGCAGATGGCGAAGGAGGCGTGGGACGCGGCGCTTCCCCAACTGCCCGTCATCATCGGCGAGGTCGTGGTCACAAAGATCATCGCCAAGCTGATCCCAGGCGCGGGGTGGGTCATGGCCGTCATCGACGCGCTGAAGTCCGCGTGGGGTGCGCTGAGTGAAATCCTCAAGGCCTTCGGCGCCTTCATGGACTACCTGAAGGCCGTCAAGGGCGGAAACGCGGGCGTGCTCTTCGCCAAGGCTGTGGCCTCGGGCGTGGTGGCGCTGCTGGAGCTGGCGTACGAGGCGCTGCTCAGCGGCATCGGCAAGTACGTGAAGAAGGTCGGCGACCGACTGCGCGGGGTAGCCGCGAAGCTCAGGAAGCCCGGGGCGAAGGACCCCGCCAGGCCGGACCAGTCCGACAAGCCGGCCACGCCCAACGCCCCTGGGGCTCCCAAGGACCCGACCCGTCCGAACCCGCCGGACCGGCCTCAGGCGACGGAGCAGCCGAAGCCGAACGCGGGTGCGTCGAACCGGCCGGACAAGAAGAAGCAGGCCGAACAGGCCCAGCAGAAGACCAAGCAGGCCAACGACGAGCTGAAGAACCCGAAGCGCCCGTCCCGCCCTCCGAGGCCGGCCCGCCCCCGCCCCACCCGTTCCCCGGCCCGGCCCGCCGCGCGGCGCGACACTTCAGCTCCGCGTCCGGACACCCGCAAGCCGGACAGGACCCCGGACAACCGCCGCACCAACGACCGGGACCAGGACCGCCCCCGCCGCGAGACGGAGGGCACGAAGCCGTCCCCGCGTCGGCGCGATCCTTCACCGGAGCGCCGGGCGGACGACCGCGCGAAGCAGACGGTAAAGGCGGCCCAGAACCGCAACCGCCGCGCCCGGCGCGACCTGGACCGCAACAACGACCGCGACAACAGGCGCCGTCGCGACCTGGACAACAACGACCGCAGGATGCGGGACGCGTACCGGCGACGGAGGGATCTGCTGCGGGATCAGCAGAAGCGGCGGGAGGAGCAGAAGCGGCGGCGGCGCGACGAGCGGCGCGGGAAGGAGAACTCGCCGCAGTCCAAGGACGACCGTCTCCGACGGATCATCGCCCGGATCCGTCCGAAGATCCGGCTGCTCCTCCAACGCATGGTATTGCAGCCCGCCATGCGCGCGGCCCTGCGGGCCATCCGCGCTTGGTACCGGCTGACGAGCCTGCTGGAAGAGGGTCTCCCGAACTTCACCATCCAGGCCCGGCTCAATCCGCAGGGCCCGGTCGCACGGGGGCGGTCACGGACCCGCGAGCAGCTTCTCGAGGAGTCCGGAGCCACCCCTGAGCAGATCCTCGGCGACAGCGACGCACGGATCACGGCCACCGACAACTGGACCGTCTATTTCGACGAGCAGTCGCCGGGCGACCTCTCCGAACGCATCAACAGGATCATGGCGGTTCAGCGCAGCGTCGGCCGGGGCGACCAGGGGGCATTCATCACGGCGAACCACCGGCCGCGACCCCAGCCCCAGGGACGCGAGCCGGAGCGCCCGGGGACGGGCACGCCGTCCACGCGCACCCGGCACGCGGACGACACGTCGCGTGTCCCGGATTCGACTCGCCCGTCCGGGGAGACCGGGCCCAGGGCACTTCCCCCGGGGCGTGCCCCTCGCGCCATAGGCGCCGGCAACGGGGGGCCGATCAGTCTCAGGGACCTTCGTGACTGGGACAGGCGCGGCAGGGCCCGGGTCCAGCCGGAGGGCGGCCCCCGGGAGCAGAACAGGTGGGCGGCGGCCGAGCGTTACGTCCAGCAGCAGCTCGGCGGCGGACGGACGCAGCACACCGAGTACGTGCAGGCGACCCACGCCGAGGCCTATGACGGGGACTACCCGGTCGCCACGACCCCGGGGGGCAGGCAACGCCGGGAGCGGGACGTCGACGTGCTCTCCCAGCGCGGCGAACGCGAGCAGTACGTCGAGGTGAAGAGCTATCTGCGGCATCGAGGGAAGGACACCAATCTCGAGGTGCGGCTCGAAGGCGAGAACGCCCGAGCGGCGGAAGGCCGCCCCGTCACTCATGACCAAATCAACAGGGACGTCCATATAAAGAGGAACAAAGAAGGACTGGGCAGGAAGGTTGATATTATATGGATCTTCGTCGGCGCACCCCCGTCAGCAGCACTCCGAGGCAAGTTAATGGGTGCCGGTTTCACAGTCGTCCACGTACCCATGTAGCAAAAGAGGCGGAGCATGAACGGACCGGAGAACCCCCAGGAACTGTGCGCGCAGCGGGTGCGGGAACTGGTCGAGTGGCGCGAGGGCAGCGAAAACGCCGTCGCCTATCTCGGTGAGCTGCTTCAGATCGATCCGCCAGGCGAGCTCGTGAAGGATCCCCGGCTGGGAATCCTCGCACTCGACTCCCTGGTCGGGAACGAGGAGGTCACCGATCCCACGGCCGGCGACGACCTGTGGCTCACCACACATCTGATCGCCTATCTCGCCGAATACCTGATCAAAAAGCACAACGGCCGCTGGACCGTTGACACCGAACCGGATTCCCCCACCTATGCCAATTATGTGGTCGCCGTCGAAAAGCCCGACGGCTCCGCGGCGACCTTCGATATGACGGCCCAGGTGGTCTCGTTCCTCGAGCAACCTCCCGGGCGCAGTCTTCTGCGACTGATCGCCGACATCGAACTGAACTTCAGCCGATGACCCCAATTCGACCAGAACAAGAAGCCCCTCGCCTCTTCCGATATGACCCTCCGTCCGGAGACGATTCGACCAGAACAGGGAACTGATCTGTGACCCGCTACGCCGACATACCCAAGCCCATCCGCTCCGGCATCGTCGTCGTCGACCCCGAACGCGGCACCCCCCAGCGCATCATCGTCCTCCAGTTCAACCCCGACACCCTCGAACGCTCCCTCGCCCCCCAGGCCGCCGGAGGCAGCGGCGACGCCGGCGGCGGAGGAAGCGGAGGCGGGGACCGGAATGAGGCGCTACGCCTGAAGGGGCCCGCCCAGGAGACCTGGAAGTTCACCGCCGAGATCGACGCCACCGATCAGTTCGAGGTGGCCGCTCCCGACGGGATCCACCCGCAGCTCGCGACGCTCGAGATGCTCGTGCATCCGACCACCGCGCAGCTGCGCGAGGCGTCCCAGCGGACCAAGAAGGGCACGATCGAGATCAGTCCGATCGAGATGCCGCTGACCCTCTTCACCTGGGGGAGCAAGCGCGTCATGCCCGTGCGGCTGACGGAGCTGTCGATCAATGAGTCGGCGTTCGACGTCAACCTCAACCCGATCAGGGCCGGCCTGAGCATCGGGATGAAGGTGCTGTCGGTCAGCGACCTGCCGGCGGGGCACCGCGGTGCCGATCTGTATCTCGCGCATCTGGCGCAGAAGGAGCGGCTCGCCGCGTCCGCAAGGGGCGGGCGGCTGGCCGAACTGGGACTGGGACGGGGGTTGTAAGGCGTGATGGAGCCCTACGAAAGTGCGTTGGACGCGATACCGGGATCGCACCCCTACCCCCGCACGAGCCGGTACCACGACGCCGAGATCGGGGTGCACACGCAGCCCGACGGGACCGAAGTGCGGTACACCAAGCGGCGGTTGCTGCCGCCGCTGCCCGCCGCCGAGGACACGGCGCCGCACACCGTCAACAGCGGCGAGCGCCCGGACCACCTCGGGCAGCGGTACTTCGGCGACCCGGGGCAGTGGTGGCAGATCGCGGACGCCAGTCCCGTACTCGATCCGCACGAGCTGACCGCGGAGCCCGGGCGGGAGATCCGGATACCCCTGCCGGGTGGATTCCATGGCTGATGAGACGCCGGTCGGGAACGGACCCGTTCATCTCACCCTGCACATGGGACCCAGGCTCACCCGTCCCGTCCCCGCCGAGGTGGCCGAGGCGCTGCTGTCCGCGCAGATCACCATGACCGCCGGGGAGCGGAGCGGGTTCCAGCTGGCGTTCGACCTCACCAAACGAGGGTTGATCACGGATCGGCTGCTGCCCGACGGGTTCTTCGACCCCAAGACCAGGGTCATCGTCACGACCTCGATCAAGGGGACGTCGACCGTGATCCTCGACGGTCTCGTCGTGCGGCAGGAGGTGGGTGCGAGCAATATCCCGGGCCAGAGCACCCTCACCGTCACGGGCGAAGACCTGACCCTCCTCATGGATCTCGAGGAGCGGACCGATCGGTACCCGAATCTGCCGCCTTCGGAGCGGGTGAGAAGGATTCTGGCGAAGTACGCCGAGTACGGCATCACTCCGCGGGTCGTCCCGGAGCAGGTGCATCAGCCGCCCCGGGAGCAGCTGCGCGTCGAGTACCAGACCGGGACCGATCTGCAGTATGTGAACGAGCTCGCCAGAGCGAACGGCTACACCTTCTATCTCGAGCCCGGGCCGGGGCACCAGCAGTCCTTCGCCTATTGGGGGCCCGAGCGGCGGCTGGGCACGCGGCAGCACGCGCTCAACGTCAACATGGACGTCAACTCCACCGTCGACCAGCTGACGTTCGCCTACGACGGGACGGCACGCGAGGAGCCGCAGGCGCGCTGGCAGGACCCCCGGACACGGGACTCGCAGCTGCTGCCCCAGCCCGACATCAATCCGCTGCGCCCGCCGCTCGGCAAACGGGCCACGCCCGCACTCAAGCGGAGGACCCTGTCCGGAACCGCGAAAAGGGCCCCGGAACAGGCCCAGGCAGAGCTGCTGGCCAGGGCCGCGACCTCCGCCGACGCGATCTCCGGCTCAGGCTCGCTGGACGTCAACCGGCACGGATACGTGCTCCAGCCGCGCGAGCTGGTCGGGGTGCGCGGCAGCGGACGGACGTACGACGGCGACTACTACGTCAAGTCCGTCACCCACAACATCAGGCCCGGCTCGTACCAGCAGAACTTCACGCTTTCCCGCGAGGGCCTGATCGCCCGCAGCGGCACCGTACGACCGTAGGGACCAGGAGAACTTCGCATGGCTGCAGGACCGAACAACCGGTTTCTCGGCAAGTTCCGGGGCCAGGTGGTGAACAACCAGGATCCGCTGAGGATCGGCCGCGTCACGGTCAAGGTGCCGGATGTGCTGGGCGACGAGCCGTCCACGTGGGCCCTGCCCTGCCTGCCGTTCACCGGGCGCGACTCCGGGCACTACGCGGTCCCGGCGGAAGGGGCTGGCGTATGGGTGGAGTTCGAGCAGGGCGATCCGAGCTACCCCATCTGGACGGGGTGTTGGTACGGACACGAGTCCGAGGTGCCGCAGGACGCGCTGGCGGGTCCGCCGACGCACCAGAACGTCGTGATCCAGACCTCCGACAAGCACAAGCTGGTGATGGGAGACGTGCCCGGCGGCAATGGCATCCGGCTCCAGGCCGCAACGGGAGCGTACGTACAGATCGACGAGAAGGGCGTGACCATCGCCAATGGCCAGGGCGCATCGATCGCGCTGATCGGCAATGAGGTCAACATCAACGAGGGCCGGTTGATCGTGCCCAAGAAGCCATAGCCAGGAAACGGGGAGAATCGTGTTGTCCGGGAATCTCGTGAACGGCGGTACCTCGATCCGCTGTCCGCACGGCGGCCGTGTCGTGCCCGCCTCCGCCTCGTCGTCCGGAGTGCGGATCGACGGCCATCTCGTGCCGACCGCCGCCGATGTCTTCACTGTCAGCGGCTGCGGGCACACGGTCGACGGAGTGCCGCATCCATGCGCGACCGTGCGCTGGACGCCTGACCGCGGCGGTGTGCTGGTCGACGGCTCGCCGGTGCTGCTCGACACCTCGTCCGCGCTCTGCTTCAGCGCCGCGCTGGTGCCGCAGGGCCCGCCCGTCGTCACGACCGCGGCACGGGGGGTGGCCTCCCGATGAGGACCGTACGCACCGATATCGCCTTCCCGTACCGGACGGACCGGCGCGGGCGCACCGCGCACGCCGCGTACGACGAGCATGTGCGCGATCTGGTCGAGCAGTTGCTGTTCACCAGCCCGGGCGAGCGCGTGATGCGCCCCGACTTCGGCTGCGGTCTGCTCGATCTGGTCTTCACGCCCAACAGCCCGGAGCTGGCGTCCGCACTCGAGTTGTCGGTGCAGGCCTCGCTGCAGCGCTGGCTGGGCGAACTGATCGAGGTGGAGGACCTGGACGTGGTGAGCGAGGAGAACGTGGTCCGGGTGTATCTGCGCTATGTGGTGCGCTCCACCGGGAGCCGGCGCGACGAGGTGTTCGAGGGGAGTGGACCGGCGTGAGCGAATCCACCACGGAGTTGGTCTGCCGTACGGACGGCAGGCGGGCGAAGGTACGCGCCGCGCGGCTCGGAGGGGTGGACGCCGTCGAGGTCGGTGACGACGGGCTGACGCTCACGGTCACCTTTCTCGGCAAGGCGCCCGACGGGCTCTGCCCGGAGAACGTACGTATCGACGGTGGCCGACGGGGCACCGGTATCGAGGCCGTCGAGGTGTCCGTCGAACGCGAGGAGGACCCGGAGCTCGACGACCGGCTCTTCGTCACGCTCGACCGCACCGGGGACACGTCCCGCTACCGGCTCTCCGTCGTCGACACCGATCCGTACGGAAGGCCGGGGACGGAACCCTTCCCCGGCTTCGACCAGCGGTACTTCTCGGCCGAGTTCGCCTTCCGTCCGGACTGCCCGACGCCCTTCGACTGCAAGGACGAACAGCCGGACTGCCCGCCGGCGCACGCCGCCCCCGCACCCGTCATCGACTACACGGCTCGCGACTACGACACGATCCGCACCCTGATCCTGGACCGGCTGGCGCTGACCGCGCCGGGCTGGATCGAGCGCAGTGCCGCCGATCTCGGCACGACGCTCGTCGAACTGCTCGCCCACACCGCCGACCGGATCAGCTATCAGCAGGACGCGGTCGCCACGGAGGCCTACCTCGACACGGCCCGCCGCCGGGTGTCCGTACGCCGGCATGTGCGGCTCATCGACTATCCGATGCACGACGGGGTCAACGCCCGCGCGTTCGTCACGGTCGAGACCGTGCGGGAACTGACCCTCCTCCCCGGCACGTTCCGCTTCGCGGCGGTGGATGTGCGCAGGCTGGGCCCGCGCGACCGGCCCGAGATCGGCACCGTCGTGGACGAACGCGATCTGGCCGTGCTCGACGAGCGCGGTTCGGTGGAGGTCTTCGAGCCGGTCGTGGCCGAGGAGCCGCTGGTACTGCGCCCCGCACACAACAGCATCCGTTTCTGGACCTGGGGCGACGAGGTGTGCTCGCTGCCCAAGGGCGCCACCGCGGCGACGCTGCGGGACGAGTGGGCGGACGAGCAGTGCTCGGTGCGGGCACTGCAGCTGTCGCCCGGCGATCTGCTGCTGATCGAGGAAGTGCGCGGGGCGCGCTCCGGGACGCCCGGCGACGCGGATCCGGCGCATCGGCAGGCCGTGCGTCTCACGTCCGTCACACCGGTCGTGGACCGGCTGGCCGATCAGCCGGTGCTCGAGGTCACCTGGGCGCAGGAGGACGCGCTCGCCTTCCCTGTGTGTCTCTCCACGCGTGCCGGACGGGGCTGCGAGCCCGTCGAGGACGTCAGCGTGGCTCGCGGCAATGTCGTACTCGTCGACCACGGCCGGTCGCTGACCTTCTGCGGCGCCCCCGCGGACACGGTGACCGTGCCACCCGCGCCGGCTGTCCTCGGGTCCTGCGATCCGTCGCGTCTCGGCTGCTGGGACGGCGACCAGGGCAATGCCGTGGCCGATCTGATCAATGCCCGGCTGGATCAGACGCGGCACGGCCGGCTGCTGACCGCCGATCACATACGGGAGCTCTTCACCGTCGTCGGCGAGGACGAGACGGCCCGCGCGGGTCTCGGTCTGGAACTCGCGGGCCGGCGGCGCGAGAAGGTCGTCCCGGGCACCGCGTACGACCAGGCCGAGGCGCTCGAGACGCTGCTGGCGCAGGTCGTCTACCCCGGCATCGTCCCGCGCCTCCGGCCGGTGCTGGAGCGCTCCCCCGTCGTCCAGTCCGTGCCCTTCCCCGAGCCGCGCCATGTCTCGGCAGGCCAGTCCGAGCGGCTGGCGTCGATTCCGGGCCGGGTCAGGGGGCGTCTGGTGGAGCTGTGGCGCAGCGCCCGCGACTGCGACGGGCTCACCGAGCCGGAGATCACCGAGCTGACCGTGCTGTTCGGGTTACGGGTGCTGGAGCGCCTGGAGCTGCGCCGTCATCCGGTGCGTGCGCTGCGCGAGCTGCTGCACCGCAGTGAGCGGCTGCTGGCCGCGAAGCTGCGCCGGCTCGACGTGCTGGCGGCTCGGGCGCGTGCCGGCGCGGTGCTCGACGGGTCCATCGCCTGGGAGATCGCGCACAGTTGGGGTCCCGAGTACGCGGCCGGGCTGCATCCGGGCGAGCCGGTACTGCGGGGTCCCGCCGCGGCCCTCGCCCAGGATCCGCGGTCCGCGCTGCCGGCGGTCACGGTCGTGGACGGCGACGGCGACGGCGACGGCGACGGCGACGGCGACGGGACATGGACGCCGAAGCGCGACCTGCTGGACAGCGGTCCGCGGGACCGTCACTTCGTCGGCGAGCTGGAGGACGACGGGCGGATCGCCCTGCGCTTCGGCGACGGGCGGCACGGGGCGCGCCCGCGGCCGAGCGCACGCCTGGAGCTGCACTACCGGCTCGGCGGCGGTGTCGCGGGCAACGTCGGCGCGGAGGCCATCAACCACCTGGTGCTCTGTCGCGATCCCGAGGCTTCCGACGCCGGGGACCCGATGCCGGTGGCCGGCGTACGCAACCCGCTGCCCGCCGTCGGCGGCACCGAACCCGAACCCCTTGAGCAGGTACGCCAGTTGGCGCCGCTCGACCTGAAGCGCTCCCGGCTGCGTGCCGTCACCGCCGAGGACTACGCGGCGCTCGCGGCACAGCTCCCCGGGGTGCAGCGGGCGGCCGCGGAGATCCGCTGGACCGGCAGCGTCCAGGAGGCGCATGTCGCGGTCGACGCGCTGGGGACCGGTGATCCTTCCCCCGAGCTGCTCGACTCGGTGTCGTACGCCCTGGAGAGCTACCGCCGCATCGGCCACGATCTGGTGGTCGGCCCGGCGCGGCAGGTCCCGCTGGACATCGCCCTCGCGGTGTGCGCCGCGCCCGGCCATCAGCACGGGCAGATCCTCGCCGAGCTGTACCGGCTCCTCGGCAGCCGCCGGCTGCCCGGCGGGCGGCTCGGGTTCTTCCACCCTGATGCGCTGGCCTTCGGCGAACCGGTGCGGCTGAGCCGGCTGGTGGCGGTCGCGGCGTCCGTGCAAGGCGTGCAGAGCGTACGGGTGACCCGGCTGAGCCGGCTGTTCCACCACACGTCCATCAACAGCACCGGCGAGGCAACTGAAACAGCTGAAACAGCCGACCCGTTCGACACCGATGACACCGCACTGGAGGCAGGCGTGCTGCGGCTCGGCCCGCTGGAGATCGCGCGTTGCGACAACGACCCCGACCGGCCCGAGCTGGGCCGGCTGTCGATCGAGCTCGGTGGAGGTGCCCGATGAGCGGCCCGCACGACTGCGGTTGCGGCTGTCGCGGGCACGACGAGCGCCACGCACCCAAGGCCCTGTACAACCCGCCGGGCCGCACGGCCCTGGAGTACCGGGTGGGCGAGTACGGCTCGTTCCTGGCGGCCATGCTGGACCGGCTCGCGTCGCCGGCCTATCCGGCGCTGCGCGGTCTCACCGTCCGCACTCCCGACGACCCGGCGATCGGGCTGCTCGACGCCTGGGCGGTCGTCGGTGACCTGCTGACCTTCCATTCCGAGCGGATCGCGGACGAGGGGTATCTGCGCACCGCCGACGAGTACCGTTCGCTGGCACTCCTGGGGCGACTGGTCGGGCACCGGCCGCGGCCCGGCATCGCGGCCGACACCCACCTCGCGTACACCCTGGACCGCGATCCGCGGGCCGAGGACACTCCGGTGCTGATTCCGCGCGGCGCCCGCAGCAACAGCGTGCCCGCCTCCGCCGACGAGGCTTCGCAGACCTTCGAGACCGGCGAGGACCTGACGGCGCGCTGGGCCTGGAACGAACTGGCCGTGCGCCGGCGCCGCCCGGGCCTGCTGACCGCGGACGATCTGCGGCAGCGTTCCGAGATCTACGTCTCCGGTACCGGCACGTCCCTGCAGACCGGGGACAAGCTGCTGTTCGTCTTCGGCGGCGGCCGGGGGACGGGCGACCGGGCGGCGAGCGGACAGGGGGCCGGCGCGCAGCGGCTGTTGCTGCCGGTGGCCCGCATCCGGATCGACCGGGACGACGACGTGACGGCGATCGGGCTGCCGCAGTCCGCCCCGAAGTCGCTGACCGAGCTGGTGGCCGAGCTGCGCCAGTGGATCACGGAGGACGCTCCGGACGTCGAGGACGCAGACCCCACTCCGGACAACCCCAACCCTCGTCCCGTCAGCATGCTCATCGAGACGTTCGACGCCCAGGTGCTGGCGCCGCTGCGGGCCGAACTGGACGGGATCACCAGCCCGGCGCAGTTCGCCCGGCGGCTCGCGGACCCGCACGAGCGGCTCGCCGAAGCACAGATGCTCGCCGCTCCGTACCAGGAGGTCGCCGACTGGTTCGAGCGGTTGGAGGCGGTGGTCGGCGAACTACGGGATCGGGCGGCGGATCTGGAGCCCTCCCAGCCTGCACCGCCGGCTTCCGCCGCTGCGACGGGTTCAGCGGACTCAATGGCGGACTCCGCGGCCATGCGGGCTCTCGGCGCCGTCCTGCCCGCGCTGCGCACTCCGGTTGTGAAGCCCCCGTCGGGGACCGTCCCGCACACCGCGAGCAGTCTCTTCGCACCCGGCTCCGACCTGGGCGCGCAACTGCTGTCCGCCCTCGATCCGCGGGTCGCGGACGGGATGTACGCGGCGTGGCGCGGTGCCGCCCCCGCCGTGCCCGCGCTGCTGCGGGAGCTCCAGGCGATGCGGGTGACGGCCGCGCCGTTCGGGGCGACGGCTCCGCTCAAGCCCGTGCAGGACGAGCGCGGACGGGTGATCCGGCAGACGGACTGGCCGCTCGGCGGCTCCGCGCTGACCACGATGCGGGTCGTGTACGACACGGCGGGCCGGGTGCCGGTGCGTGCCGAGTTCCAGCACATCGAGACCGGCTCCTCGGTGCAGACGTCGGAGAACCTGCCTGCCGACAAGACCTTCCGGCTGGGCCCCGGTCAGGTGTCGCTGCAAACACGTGTGGGCCAGGACCACGACCTGAGCTGGCTGACCCGGCGGCCCGCGGACTCGCAGGAGCCCGGCGTGACCGCGCAGTTCACGGACGGACTGCCCGAGCGGACCCTGTTCGTGTCCCGGCCCGCCGAGGACGGACGGGTCCATGTCGTCGTGCACAACGGCGAGCCGCTCAACTGGCTGCTGGCTCCGGGCGAGCACCGTCAGCAGACCCACGGCGGACTCGAAGTGACGGTGCGGTACACGGCGGCCGGCGAGCCGCCGAACGTCGAGATCGGCATCGCGACCGTACCGGAGCAGGCCAACCGCCATGTCCTGCCGCTCGACTCCGTGCAGGACGGCATCACCGTCGGCAGCTGGGTCGCGATCGAGCGTCCGCGCAAGGGCGCCGAGGGCGGAATCCCCGGCGACGCGAAACTCGCGTTCGTGACCACGCGCGTGACCGCCGTTCGCACCGCCGCGTACACCAACTTCGGCATCACGGGGCGCGGCACCGAGCTCACCCTCGCCGACGCCTGGCTGGACGAGCACGATGTGCTGCTGTCCACGATCCGGGACGCCACCGTGCACGCGGGCGGCGAGGCGCTGCGCCTGGCCGACGAGCCGCTGGGCGAGGACGTGCACGGCAATGAGATCGAGCTGGCCCAGCTGTACGACGGGCTGCGGCCGGGCCGCCGTCTGATCGTGTCGGGCGAGCGCACCGACATCCCGAACACGGCGGGCGTGCGCGGCACCGAACTGGCGGTGATCGCCGCGGTGGAGCAGCAACTCGATCCGCTGCTGCCCGGTGACCATGTCCACACCCGGCTGACGCTGACCGCGGATCTGGCCTACCGCTACCGCCGTGACACCGTGCGCATCCAGGGCAATGTGGTCCCGGCGACGCACGGCGAGAGCCGCGACGAGCCGATCGGCAGCGGAGACGCGGGCCGGACCAACCAGACGTTCACGCTCTGGCAGTCACCGCTGACCTGGCTGCCCGCCGACAATCCTCTGGGTGCGACGCCCACGCTGGAGATACGGGTCGACGGGCTGCTGTGGCACGAGGTCGACAGCCTGGCCGGGCGCGGCCCGCGGGAGCGGGTGTACGTGTCGGGCACGACCGCGGACGGGCGTACCACGGTGACCTTCGGCGACGGAGTGCACGGCGCGCGGCTGCCCACGGGGCAGGAGAACGTCCGGGCCCGGTACCGCTTCGGCACCGGCCGGGCCGCCAATGTCGCGGCGGACCGCATCACCCAGGCGGTCACCCGGCCGCTGGGCGTCACGGCGGTCACCAATCCGCAGCCCGCCACGGGCGGTGCGGACGCCGACGGCCGCGGGCTGACCCGGCGCACCATCCCGCTCGCGGTCTCCGCGCTCGACCGGCTCGTGTCCGTGAAGGACTACGAGGACTTCGTCCGTTCGCGGGCGGGTATCGGCCGGGCCTCGGCACGCGAGATCTTCGACGGGCGACGCCGGGTGCTGCATGTGACGGTCGCCGGCGTGGACGACATCGCGATCGGCGCCGACTCCGAGGTGCTGCGGGCGCTGCGCTCCTCGCTCGCGCAGTACGGCGACTCGCGGCTGCCGGTCCGGGTGGATGTGCGTGAGCTGGTGATGTTGCTGCTCTCGGCGCGGGTGAAGGTGGCCCGCGACCACACCTGGACGGTCGTCGAGCCACGGCTGCGGCAGGCGTTGCTGCGCGAGTTCGGCAGCGGCCAACGGGAGTTGGGGGCTCCGGCACGGCTCTCGGAGGTCATGGCGACCGCGCATTCGGTGCCGGGCGTGGACTACGTGGACGTGGACGTGTTCACCGGAGTCCCGGCTTCCGTCACCCCGAGCGGGCTCATCGGGCTCGCCGGATCGCTCGCCGAACCGCGCACCACGGTCCCGGCCAGGGCGGCCGAGTACGACGAGGACGTGCACCGGGTCACCACCGACGGCGGGGAGACACTCACGGAGATCGCCGCCCGGTACAGCATCTCGCCGGCCGAACTGCTGCGGCTCAACCGGGACATCACCGATACCCGCCGGCTGGAGAAGGGCCGGGCGGTCTTCGTCTTCCGGGGCATCCGGCCGGCGCAGCTCGTCCTGCTGTCGCCGCAGGTCACGGACACGCTGATTCTGACGGAGGTGACCGACCGGTGAGCGACGGCCGTGACATCAGCCGCTTCCGCGGCGGGGCGGCCGCCGGGCCGCAGACAACCGCGGCAGGCGCACCGCTGCGCCGCGCGGGCGGAGAAGGGAACGAAAAGATGCGGAGCAGGGAACCCGACGGCCTCGCGGAGCTGCTCCCGCAGTGGCACCGACTGCGCGACGCCGAGGGCGGAGAGCCGCTGCGCGCACTGCTCGCGGTGATCGCCGAGCAGGTCGACCGGGTGCGGGACGGGGTCGAGCAGAGCTACGAGGACTGGTTCGTGGAGACGGCGGCGCCCTGGGTGCTTCCGTATCTCGGTGATCTGGTCGGCTACACCCCGCTGCCCGGCTATGAGCGGGTGCAGGCGCAGGGCCTGACGGGCCTCGACGGCGAGGACGGCGGCGATTCGCGCGCCCGGCTCGCCGAGGCGCTGGCACCGCGCCGCGACGTCGCCGCGACCGTCGCCAACCGGCGGCGCAAGGGCACGCTGGCACTGCTGGAGGAGCTTGCCGACTCGGTCGCCGGATGGCCTTCGCGGGCCGTGGAGTTCTCCCGGCTCGTGTCCCATCAGCAACCGGTCAAGCTGTACGGATCGGGCACCGAGGCCGTCAACGCGCGGCGGCGGGGTCGCGGCCGGCTCGTCGACGTGCGGGAGGGCGTGGCTCTTGACCTGGCGGGCGGCCCGTTCGGCTCGGTCGCGCAGTCCGTGGACGTGCGCCGGGCCGGCTCGGTCCGCGCGCAGGGGGGCTACTCCCCCGCCGGCGTGGGGCTGTTCGTGTGGCGGCTGAAGCCGTACCACGTGACCCGCGCGCCCGCGTACTGTATCGACCGGGCCCGCAATCTCTACACCTTCTCGATTCTCGGCAACGACAGCCCGCTGGTGACCAAGCCGGTGCCCGAGCCGTCGGCCACACACATCGCGACGGTCGACAACGTCCCCGCGTACATCCGCCGCCGGCAGCTCGCCGACCGGCTCGCGGACTACTACGGGCCCGGCAGGTCCTTCACGATCTGGCGTGACGGCCAGGACGAGCCGGTGCCGCTGTCGGATCTCGTGGTGGCGGATCTGACGGACTGGCGCTACCGCCCCAAGCGCGGGCAGGTCGCCGTCGATCCGGCGCTCGGCCGGATCGCCTTCGGGTCGCGCTCGGCGCCGCGGCAGGGCGTGTGGGTCACCTACCACTACGCGTTCTCGGACGACATGGGCGGCGGAGAGTACCCGCGCGACCGTGAGACGCCGACGGCCGCGAAGGTCTACCGGGTCGGCCCGGGCCAGTCCTACCAGCGCATCATGGACGCGTACGGCGACTGGCGGACCGACCGGCGGGCCGGGCACTGCGGCCCCGAGGGCATCATCGAGATCACGCACAGCGGCGCCTACCAGGAGCAGCTGGACTTCGATCTGGATCCCGGCGACCGGCTGGAGCTGCGGGCCGCCGAGGGGACACGGCCGGTGATCCGGCTGCTCGACTGGTACAGCAACCGGCCGGACGCGCTCAACATCCGCGCCCAGGAGGAGTGTGCGCACGACGCTCCGCGGATCGTGCTGGACGGTCTGCTGATAACCGGGCGCGGCCTCAATGTCACCGGGCCGGTGGGCGCGGTCGTGCTGCGGCACTGCACGCTCGTTCCGGGCTGGTCGTTGGAGCCGGAGTGCGACCCGCACTCGCCCGAGGAGCCGAGCCTGGTGCTCGACCGGACCACCGCGTGCGTCAGCGTCGAGCGCAGCATCCTCGGCACGATCGAGGTGATCGGCGACGAGGTGGGGCACGACCCGCTGGAGATCCACATCCGGGACAGCATCCTGGACGCGACCGGCCACGACCGGGCGGCACTGTCCGCCCCGGACTGCCGCCACGCGCACGCCGTGCTGCACGCGCACCGTACGACCGTCATCGGCGAGGTCCACACCCATGCGGTGCAGATCGCCGAGAACAGCATCTTCACCGGGCGGCTGCACGTGGCCCGGCGGGGCGTCGGCTGTGTGCGGTTCTCGTACGTGCCGCCGGGCTCGCGCACTCCGCGCCGGCACCGCTGCCGGCCCGGTCCGGCGGGCCACGAGAACAGCCGGTCGGTGCGCCCGCTGTTCACCGGCGAGCGGTACGGCACGCCCGCGTACGGGCAGTTGGCCCACGGCTGCGCCGAGGAGATCGGGCGGGGCGCGGAGGACGCCTCCGAGATGGGCGCCTTCCACGATCTGTACCAGCCACAGCGCATGGACAGCTTGCGGGCCCGGCTCGCCGAGTACACCCCGGCCGGTACGGACGCCGGGATCGTCCCCGTCACCTGAATCCCCGTCACCGATCCCCGCCGCCTCGTCGCCATCTCGTCGCCACCGTGCGACACGACTTCTCACCGAACGCCGAACTTCCGAGGGGGACCCCTTCCCATGCACGCAGACATCTCCCGCATCACCTTCCGGCCGGACCGGCACTACTCGGCGGTGATCGCACAGCAGGGCCGCGTCCAGCTCGACGCGGACGCCAATGAACAGGCCGCGATCCAGCTGGACCGGGCCCGTACCGTCGCCGCCGATCTGATCGGTCAGCACGGCGGCCCGGCCGGCGCGACCGGCTTCGCGGTGGGCTTCGACGGCCGCGGCCAGGAGCTCGACGATCTGACCATCGCGGGCGGTCGTTACTACGTGGACGGCATCCTGCTGGACGCCACGCGTCCGCGCCCCGGCACACCGGTCCCCGACGACGGGCATGCGGCCGACAAGGGCGACGAGAGCGACAAGGACAACAAGGGCGCCAAGGACACCCCGGCGGCGCCGGCCGCGGCGGCGACCTGGACGTACTGGGACCAGCCCGACGGATACCGGGACCCGGAGCGCCCCGGTGACCGGCTGCCCGCCGAGCGCCCGTATCTGGCCTATCTGAAGGTGTGGGAGCGCTCGGTCACCGCGGCCGAGGACCCGCTGCTGCGGGAGGTGGCGCTGGGGTCCGCGATGCCCGACACGGCGGCGAGGCTGAAGGTCGTCTGGCAGGTGCTGCCGCTGGCGGGCTCACGGCTGGAGCTGGCGGACGGGGCGGACAGCGACAAGGCCGACATCCGTGCGGCGTTCGCCAAGTGGGCGGCGGCGCAGGCCCCGACCGCGCGGATGGCGGCGCGCAGCGAGCGCCCGGACCACGCGGACGAGGACCCGTGCCTGGTCAAGCCGGACGCCCGCTACCGGGGCCCGGAGAACCAGCTGTACCGCGTGGAGATCCATGAAGGCGGCACGGCGCAGGAAGCGACGTTCAAGTGGTCCCGGGAGAACGGCTCGGTGACCTTCGCCGTCGACGGACTCGACGGCACCTGGGCGGAGCTGGCGTCGCTGGGCAGCGACGACAAGCTCGATCTGAACGTCGGCGACTGGGTCGAGTTGACGGACTCGGCCTACGTCAGCCGCGGCGAGCCGCTGCCGCTGCTGCGGGTGGAGGAGGTCGATCTGCCGGGGCGGCGGGTGCGGCTGTCCGCCGAGCCGCACCCGTCGTTGGGACGGCGTCCCGAACTGCACCCGTTCCTGCGGCGCTGGGACCACCGCGCGGGCTCCCGGCACACCGGCGGTTCGAAGGGTGCGAAGCAGGGGGCGTCGAAGCCGCGGGGTGGTGCGCTCCGGATCCAGGAAGGCGGCTGGCTGCCGCTGGAGGACGGCGTACAGGTGTACTTCGAGCCGGGCAGGACATACCGCTCGGGCGACTTCTGGATCGTCGCCGCGCGTACGGCGACGGGCGACGTCGAGTGGCCCACGGACGCGGCCCGCCGTCCGCTGCTCCGGTCACCCGGCGGGATCCAGGTCCATTACGCGCCGCTGGCCTGGGTGTTCGGCGAGGGTTCGGTCTCCGATCTGCGGCTGGCGTTCGGTCCGCTGGCGGGCCCGATCCCCGCGGCGAACGAGGCGGAACTGGCCGCGGAGGCCGCGGCCGAGGCGGAGGCGACGGCCGCCGAGACGGCCGCTGCGGCCGGTCCACCGGCGGGGACGGACGGCCAGGACGGCCAGGGACAACCCGAGAACTGACGTACCACCTGGGAAGGGAACATCACCATGGCAACGCCTCTGTCCGCCGCCACATTCCTCAAGATCCTCCGTGACGAGGGTCTGCAGGTCGTCGAACACCGGAGCTGGCGTACGCACAACCGCAATCACAAGGGCCCGTGGGGGCCCATGCACGGGGTGATGATCCATCACACCGTGACCTCGGGCACGCAGAACTCCGTGGACATCTGCTACAACGGCCATTCGAGCCTGCCGGGTCCGCTGTGCCACGGTGTGATCGCCAAGGACGGCTCGGTCCATCTGGTCGGTTACGGACGGGCCAACCACGCGGGGCTCGGCGACGACGACGTCCTGCGCGCCGTGATCAACGAGACGGCGCTACCCGCCGACAACGAGGCCAACACCGACGGCAATCGCTACTTCTACGGCTTCGAGTGCGTCAACCTCGGTAACGGCAGCGACCCATGGCCGGCTGCCCAGCTGGAGGCGATCGAGAAGGCGGCGGCCGCGATCTGCCGCGCGCACGGCTGGTCGCACCGCTCGGTGATCGGGCACAAGGAGTGGCAGCCGGGGAAGATCGATCCCCGCGGTTTCACGATGGACTCGATGCGCAGCCGTATCCGGGAGCGCCTCGGCGGCAGGCCGGACGGCCCGGCGAAACCGCCGGCGCCGAAGCCCCCGGCGACCTACGAGCCGTTCCCCGGTGCCGCGTTCTTCGCCGCGGGCCGGAGCAGCGCGGTCATCACGGCGATGGGCAAGCGGCTGGTGGCAGAGGGGTGCGGGCGGTACGAGGTCGGTCCCGGCCCGACGTGGGGCGAGGCCGACCGCAAGTCGTATGCCGCCTGGCAGCGCAAGCTCGGCTACTCGGGCAGCGACGCCGACGGCATCCCGGGAAAGACGAGCTGGGACAAGCTGAAGGTGCCGAACGTCTGACCCTGCTGACCCGCAGTCGTGACGACTCCGGCCGGGCGGCCCGCTCACCAGGGCCGCCCGGCCGGTTCACGGCACGGCGCTTACTCGGTCACAGCGGGGGCAAGGCCTGTTCGGACCAGACCGTTTTGCCCTCACGGGTGTAGCGGCTGCCCCAGCGGCGCGAGAGCTGGGCGACGAGGTACAGGCCGCGGCCGCCCTCCTCGGAGGTCCTGGCGCGGCGCATCCGCGGCTGGGTGTTGCTGGGGTCGGACACTTCGCAGGTGAGGGCGCCCGCGCGGATGAGCCGGAGCCGGACGGGGCCGCCGGCGTACCGGATGGCGTTGGTGACCAGCTCGCTGGCGATGAGTTCCGTGGTGAACGCCAGTTCGTCGAGGTCCCAACGGCTCAGCTGGTCCAGGACGAGATGGCGCGCGTCGCCGACGACCGAGGGGTCGGCGTCGAGCTGCCACGTGGCGCTGGAGTCGTCCGGTACGGCCCGTGCGCGGGCGAGGAGCAGCGTGACATCGTCCTTCAGCCGCCCCGGCGGCAGACCGGCGACGATGTCGTGCCGGGCGTCGCGCAGGGGCCGGCCGATCACGTCCGCGCGCACGAGGCGGTCCGACAGGTCCCGCATGCCCTCGTCGATGTCGCCCTCTCCGCGCTCGATCAAGCCGTCGGTGTACATGGCCAGGACGCTGCCCGGGGGCAGCTGGGCCTCCGCCGGTTCGAAGGGCCAGCCGCCCACGCCCAGGGGAGGGCCGGGGCTGAGTTCGACGTACTGCACCGTGCCGTCCGGAGCGACGACGGCCGGCGGCGGGTGTCCCGCACTCGCCATGACGCACTGCCGAGTCAACGGGTCGTAGACGGCATACAGGCAGGTGGCGCCGGCGGGTCCGGGGGGCTGCGCGAGGGTCTCTCCGCCGTCGCCCGCCGCGCCGCTCTCGGCCTCCGCGGCGACCTGCAGGACCAGGTCGTCCACGTGCACCAGCAGCTCGTCGGGTTCCAGTTCGAGATCGGCCAGTGCGCGCACGGCGCTGCGCAGACGCCCCATCATGGCCGTGGCGTGCAGGCCGTGACCGGCGACGTCGCCGACCACCAGAGCAACGCGGGCCGAGGACAGCGGAACGACGTCGAACCAGTCGCCGCCCACGCCGCTGTCGGCGTCGGCGGGCAGATAGACGCTGGCAGCCTCCAGCGCGGGCGTCTCCGACGTCGCCGGAGGGAGGAGGCTGCGCTGCAGGCCCACGGCCATCCGGCGCTCCTTGGTGTACCGGCGGGCGTTGTCCACGGCCAGCGCGGCACGGGCGGCGATCTCCTCCAGGAGTGCCAGATCGTCCTCGTCCAGCGGAGGGCTGTCCCCCGTGCGCCACAGCGTGATCCGGCCGAGCATGACTCCCCGTGCCCGAAGGGGCGCGCTCATCGCGGAATGGGCCCCGGGGAGCGCGGTGGCCCACTCCGGGGGTGCGCCGTCCTGCATCGCGGCCGTCTGTCCGTCGATCCCTGTGATCAGTACGCCCTGAGAGTGCCGCGCCGGACCGGGCGGCTCTTCCGCGGCGGCGGCTGGAGCGGAGTCGGCCGGGGCCGCGGACGGGGCCTCGACCGGGGCCGGGATCAGGACATGAGCCGTGCCCGTCCGCAGCGCACCGGCTTCCGCTCCGGCCACGGCCGTCCGGAGCAGAACGAGCGGATGACGCCCGTCGGCGGCCGGCTCGCCGCCGGTCAGCACGGTCTCCGCAAGATCCACCGCGGCGGAGTCACCGAGCGCCGGCGCCAGGACGCCCGCCATGTCCTCGATGGTGCGCAGGACGGACAGGGAACCGCTCAGTGCCGTGGTGGCGCGGTACAGCAGGTCCAGTCGGCCACGGGCCCGTTCGTGGTCGGTGACGTCGGTGAACACCGCCGCCACCCCCATCGGATGTCCTTCGGGCTCTTGGAGGCGGAACGCCTGGATGGCCAGGATCCGGCCGCCTCTGGGGTCCTCCAGGGTGCGCACGACGGCGTTGAAGCCGGTCAGCGGGTTACCGGTGCGCAGCACTTCTCGTAGCGGGTCCTCGATGGCGCGCGCGTCGTCGGCGTACAGGAAGTCCTCCAGGCGATGGCCGCTCAATGCGGCGGGCACCCCGGTGTACGGCAGCAGATGGGTGTTCGTACGCAGCAGACGCAGGCTCGCGTCGAAAACGGCCAGCCCCACCCGCCCTTGCAGGAACAGCTCTTGTGTGAAGGCACGGTCCTGGCGCCACTGCGCGACCAGCTCTGTGGGAGCGCAGAGTACGAGACAGCGCGCCCCGCCGTCGCGTCCGCCGTCGTTCAGCAGTAGGACACGGAAACCGACCTTGAGGTCGCGTCCGGACCCGTGCCGCAGGGTGGCCCGGCCGTCCCATCCGTCCCGCGCCGACGAATCCCTCTGCGCGAGGACCGCGTCCCAGCTGTTCACGTCCGCCAGGAGATCGCGTACCGGCCTGCCGCACACATCGCTGGACGGCAGCTGCAGGAGGGCTTCGGCTGCCGCCGTCCAGGCCACGACCGTCCCGGCATCGTCCAGCAGGGCCGCGGCCGTGTTGGTGATGGCGAAGGGGTAGTCCTGGCTGTCGTCGATGGCGCCCATGCGGGTTCGTCCCGTCCGCTGTTCCGGCCGTTCTCATGATCCTCCATGCCCGGAACGGAGGCCAGGCGCACTACGCCGTACGCGTCCCCGTACGCGTCCCCGTTCAGGGGATGTGCAGCGCCAGTCCGCACAGGCTCAGGCCCCGGCGGCGGCTCGGCGCCAGACGCGGAGGCCGTCGATGACGTTCTCCTCGTCCTTCGTGCAGTCCAGCCAGTCCTGGCCTTCGACGGCCGTGCGTTCCCGTGGGCCGAATGTCGGCGCGCGCTCCACACGTGGCAGGGTCTGGCGTACTTCGGCCGATGTGAGCAGGAAGTTGCCGCACCAGCAGGGAAGTTGTGCCGCTCGCTCGGGGCCGATGGCGTGGAAGCGGTCTTGGGCCTAAGGGCTGTCGTTCGGATCTTGCCGGGCTCGCCCTAGCCGGCCTGAGGTCGCAGAGTTCTTGCGAGGAGCATCGCCACATCGTCCTCGGCAGCCGTGGGCAGCAGTCGGCCGAGGATTTCGTCGCAGATCTCCTCCAGCGGGTGGCCGAGGTGCGCCAGCGCCTCGGCGAGCTGGCCCATGCCCTGGTCGAGGTCTCTGTCGCGGGCCTCGATCAGGCCGTCGGTGTAGAGCACCAGCAGGCTCCCCGGGGGCAGCGGCACCTGCTCGGTCCGGAAGTCCTGTCCGCCCGTTCCCAGGGGCGTGCCCGAGGAGCCGTCGAGGAACGCGATCGTCCCCCCGACGTCGACCATGGCCGGTGGTGGATGGCCGGCCCTGGCGATCACGCAGCCGTCGGCGGCCGGGTCGTGGACCGCGTATACGCACGTGGCCATTTCGTTCTCCCCCAGGTCGGCCACGGCCGCGTCCAGGGAGCGGAGCATCCGGGCCGGGGGGACGTCGTGCCGTGCCAGCGTGCGCACCGCGGTGCGCAGCTGGCCCATGACGGCCGCCGCATGGATTCCGTGCCCCATGACGTCCCCGATGACCAGCCCGGTTCTGCCGCCGGGGAGGGTGATGACGTCGAACCAGTCGCCGCCGACCTCGTGGCCGCTGGCCGGGAGGTACCGCCCGGTGAGTTCCAGGCCGGTCACTTCGGGCAGCGCGTTGTTCGTGAGGCTGCGCTGCAGGGTGAGGGCCGCCTCACGCTGGCTGGTGTACATGCGCGCGTTGTCGATGTGCAGTGCCGCACGGGCGACCAGGTCGTCGATGAGCACCCGGTCCTGTTCGTCGAACCGTTCACGGTCGCGGGTGCGTGTCAGCACCACAGTGCCGAGCACGGTGCCGCGGGCGACCAGCGGGACCAGTCGCGCGCAGCCGATGCGGGTACCGAAATACGTACGCAGCCGCTCGCCCTGCCGGCCCGGGAACAGCGTCGGGAGATCGCTCCGGTAGAGGTTCATGGGGCGCCCCTCGGCGATGACCCGTTCGTACACCGAGCCGAGCGGGACCTGGAAGGTCGCGCCCACATCCAGCTTCGCGGTGGGGGCGTCCGGATCGGGGAACACGGCCGCCATCCGGCGCAGGACCCCCTGGCAGGACGCGGCGGGCTCATCCGGGCCGAGCACTTCCTCCAGGAGCTGTACGTCGGCCGAGTCGGCCACCCGGGGCACCAGCATCCGCACGACTTCTTCGGCGGTCTGCCGCAGATCCAGGGTCGTCCCGATGCGCGCGCCGGCCTCGGCCAGCAGGGCGAAGCGCCGCTGGGCCCGCTCGGCCCGGACCTGCGCCTCCTGCCGATCGGTGATGTCGATCAGGGAGACGACAAGGCCCAGGCTCCGCCCGCCGCCGTCGAGCAGCGGGGCGAGGGAGCAGGACCACATCCGGTCGTGATCGGGATCGGCCGGCGTACGACCGGTGCCCCGCTCGTCGACCACCGCCTCACCGCGCTTCAGGACCTCTCGCATCAGTGTTTCGAGTGCCTCGACCTTCACCCCCGGCACGACCTCGGTGGGCCGCTTGCCGAGGTGCCGGGCCGCGGGGACGCCGTTCATACGCGCCAGGGCGTCGTTGACCCTCAGATAACGCAGATCGGGCCCGAGCATGGCCAGCCCGATGGGTGACTGGGTGAAGAGGCCTTCCAGGGCCGCCAGTGAATCCCGCATGCGCAGTACCGCGGACGTCTCCGCGGCGATGACCATGACGCCCGTCTCCCCGTGCGGATCCCCGGAGGGGCAGATCCACATCTCCATCTGCACGAAGTGCCCGTCGCGGTGGCGGACCGGGAGCGTCCCGATCACCGCCTCACCGTCCAGGACCCGCTCCGCGAGCTCCTCGGCCAGCTCCCAGTTGGCCTCGGGCACCAGAGCCGGGACGGCGTGGCGGCCGAGCACCTCTTCCGGCAGGTGGCCCAGCAGGTCCTGGGCGGCGAGCGACCACTCCACGAGGAGCCCCTGCGCATCGGTCCTCCACAGCGCGATCGGAAGCAGGTCGCGGAGCACTCCCGCGTACCCGACCGCCGTCAGGGGCTGGTCCGGCACATCGCTCGCCGGCTCGTGTGTGTCCAACGCATCGACCTAACCCCGGGGAGCGTGGGGCGCTCCGCCTGCCGGGCACTCTTGGCGCACTTCCGGCCGAGCGCTACGGGCACACGGCGAGTGCAGCACCTCGGCGCAATTCATACAAAATCACACTAACCGAGGCGGGGATGCGGAGCGGCCGGTGGCCGCCCCCTGCCCCCGCCGGGCCGACGCGGCAGGAGCGGATGCCTTGCCATGTCCGCTGCACCCGGTCGCCCGGTCGCCGTCTCCGCCACATGCGACAAGAACGCACGTGCGACGAGTACAACCGAGTGGGGCCGCGGCCGCCACAGCGACGGCACCGGTCGCCCCCATCCCTCAACCACCTCGCCCGGCGGCGCGTCTCGATTCGCGTGGGCGGCACCCTGCGTCCATGCCCCGCCCCGGCGTGGACGTAGCCTGATGCCTCCCCGCCCAGGCGGTCCCCGGCCCACCGACACCACCACGACGAGGAGCGCCCGTGGCCACCACGGCAGAATCCGCCCCACCGGCCCCGCGCACGGAGGCCACCCGGGCCACCGGGCCCGCCAAGCCCTCCACGCCCGCCTGGCGCATGCTCCTCGGATACGTACGACCGCACCGCTGGACGCTGCTCGCCGGAGCCGTGCTGGCGCTGGTCACCGGGGCCACCGGGCTGGCGCTGCCGCTGGTGGCCAAGTCCCTCATCGACGCACTCTCCCACGAGCGCTCGATCACGGGCGCTCTGCTGTTGATGTCGGCTCTGGTCGTCGCGAACGCAGGGATCGGCGCGCTCGGTTCCTACGTCCTCAGGCGCACCGCGGAGTCGGTCGTACTCGGCGCGCGGCGCACCCTGTCGTCGTACCTGCTGCGACTGCGCATCGCCGCCGTGGACCGCAGTGAACCCGGCGATCTGATGGCCCGCGTCACCTCCGACACCACGCTGCTGCGCGAGGTCACCACCGACTCCCTGGTGGGCATCGGCACCGGCGGGCTCACGCTCGTCGCCACGCTGGTGATGATGGGCCTGGTCGACCCGGTCCTGCTGGCCGTCACTCTCGGCGTGGTGCTGGGCGCGGGCACGGTGATCGGCGTGATCGTGCCCCGTATCAACAAGGCCAGCAGGCAGGCACAGGACGCGGTCGGCGCGATGGGCGCGTCCCTGGAACGCATCCTCGGCGCGCTGCGCACCGTGAAGGCCTCCGGCGCCGAACACCGCGAGGAGCAGACCGTGCACGCGGCCGCCGAGGAGTCCTGGCGGCAGAGCGTACGGGCGGCCAAGTGGTCGGCGCTGGCCGGGAACACGGCCGGCCTGTCGATGCAGATCGCCTTCATCACCGTGCTCGCGGTCGGCGGCGCCCGGGTCGCGACCGACGCGATCGACGTCGGCACTCTGGTCGCTTTCCTGCTGTACGTCTTCTACCTGATGTCCCCGATCCAGTCGGTCGTCGGCGCCGTCACCCAGTACCAGGCCGGAGCTGCCGCCCTCGCCCGTATCCAGGAGGCGCTGCGGCTGCCGGCCGAGCCGCCGGCCCGTCCCGCACCCCTGCCCGCCGCCGGCGCCGAACCCGCCGCGCTGGCCTTCGAGGACGTCCTGTTCCGTTACGCGGACGATCTGCCGTACGTCCACCACGGCGTGAGCTTCGCCGTACCGCCGCGCGGTATGACGGCCTTCGTCGGCCCTTCGGGTGCGGGAAAGACCACCGTCTTCTCACTCATCGAGCGGTTCTACGACCCCGGGGCGGGCCGGATCACGCTCGACGGCCGCGACCTCGCCCAGTGGGACATACCCGAGCTCCGTTCCGCGATCGGCTACGTCGAACAGGACGCCCCCGTACTCTCCGGCACGCTGCGGGACAACCTGCTGCTGGGCAACCCCGACGCCGGCGACAGCGACCTGCTCCGCGTGCTGAGGACCACCCGGCTCGACGGTCTCGTCGATCGGCTCCCGAAGGGCCTGGACACCCTCGTCGGCCATCGCGGCACCAAGCTGTCCGGCGGCGAGCGCCAGCGCGTCGCGATCGCCCGGGCGCTGCTGCGCCGCCCCCGGCTGCTCCTGCTCGACGAGGCCACCAGCCAGCTCGATGCCGTCAACGAAGCCGCGCTCCGTGACACCGTCGCCGACGTCGCACGTACCACCACCGTGATGGTGGTCGCCCACCGGCTGTCCACCGTCACCATGGCCGACCGCATCGTCGTCATGGACGCGGGCCGGGTACGCGCCGTGGGTACCCACCGCGAGCTGGTCGCCGCCGACCCGCTCTACGCCGAGCTCGCCGCCACCCAGTTCCTCGCCACCGCCGACCAGTGACCTGAGGCGAAAAAAGCGGATCCCCCGCCATGGCGGGGGATCCGTCTTCACATCCGGCTCGTCAGAGCTTTCCTCCGACCTCGCACGCCTGGCACGGCGGCCGGCCGCAGGTGCACTGCATGATGGCGTCGAGGACGTCGCGATCGTGGTAAAGGCATTCGTCCTTGCAGGTGTGGCGCGGGATGAAGCCGGCTTGGATCTCACCGGGCCACGCCTCGTGACCGTCCCGGCAGCGGATGAACCGCTCGGGGTCGGTGGCGTGCAGGTCGTGCATGTTCGACCGCGCCTCGTCCTCCAGCTCCCGTACGCGCGCCACCAGGGCCTTGAGCTCGGCGGCGATGTTCGAGTACCGGTCGGCGCCGGTCCGTACGTGCGCGGCCCGCAGTGCCATTGCTGCGTTGCCGAGGAACCTGCCGGCATCCTGAAGATCGGTCACGTGATGCATCTGAATGCCGTTCACGCCCCGGACCCACACGGCGTCCATGCTCACTGATCCACCTCTCCGGCCTCACCCTGGTATTCCTGCGAAGCGCCAATCTCCTCGGATATGCGCGGCGCCGATGCCACTGCATTCAAAAAAGAAAAATGTAATTAACGACGCTAAAGCTCTTCGCCGCCCCCGTCCAGTAAAAAATGCAGTGAACCGGCTCACAGGAGTCAAGGCGCCCTGAGAGGTGTCATTGCCCGCCCACGCGGCCACCCACGTGGTTGATCTTCACTCATTTTCTGGCGAGCCGAGCCGAGCAGAACTGAGCTCCGAACTGAACTGAGCTGGTCAATTCTCCGCTATCCGGCGACGGTGTAGGAGCGCGCTCCCGCCCCGGCCAGTCCGCCACCGTCGACGATCAGGTATTCCGGGCGGATGGGGCGTCCGTCGAGCCAGCACTCCAGAATCTCCCGGGTGCCGGCCGCGTACCGCGCCTGCGCCGAGAGGGTCGACCCGGACACATGCGGCGTCATCGCCTCGTGCGGCATGGTGCGCCAGGGGTGGTCGGGCGGCGGCGGCTGCGGATACCAGACGTCACCCGCGTAGCCGGCCAGTTGGCCGCTCTCCAGGGCACGCACCACGGCGTCCCGGTTGACGATGAGGGCGCGTGCGGTGTTGACGATGTACGAACCGCGCTTCATGGCCCCGATCAGGTCGTCGTCGAAGAGGTTCTGCGTCTGCGGATGCAGCGGCGTGTGGATCGACAGCACATCGATCGCGGGAGCCAGGGAACGGACGTCGGGATGCCAGTTCAGCGCGAGCTCCTCCTCGACCTCCCGAGGCAGTCGGTGCACGTCGCAGTAGTGCAGGGTGACGTCGAACGGCACGAGGCGACGCAGTACCGCCTGGCCGATCCGGCCCGAGCCGAGCACGCCGACGTGCATACCTTCCAGGTCGTAGGCGCGCGACACACTGTCGGCGATGTTCCAGCCCTTCTTGGTGGTCACCCACTCATGAGCCGGCATGTAGTTGTGCACCAGGGTGAGGATCTGCATCACGGCGTGCTCCGACACACTGATGCTGTTGCTGAAAGTCACCTCGGCCACGGTCATGCCATGGGAGATGGCGCTCGGCAGATCGACGTGGTCCGACCCGATCCCCGCGGTGATCGCGAGTCTGAGCCGGGGAGCCGCGGCGATCCGCTCGGGGGTCAGATAGGCGGGCCAGAACGGCTGCGAGATGACCACGTCGGTGTCGGGAAGCTCGCGGTCCAGGGTGGAGTCCGCCCCTTCCTTGTCGCTCGTGACGATGAAGGTGTGACCCCGGTCCTCCAGGAACCGGCGCAGTCCCAGTTCTCCGGAGACGCAGCCGAGGAGGTGCCCCGGGGTGAAATCGATGGCCTGCGGGGTCGGCGCGGTCTGACCGCCCGGATAGCCGGTGATGGTGGGAATCTCATCGCGGGCGTAGTCGGGAGGATAACCGCCCACGGGATCCGGATAGAGCACCGCAAGAATTTTTGCCATGGCCGTCCTCCATCGGTGGGGCCACTGCTCCGGTGAACGGGTAGGGCACCGGTAAACCGGTCGAACACCGATGATCTTGAATTTTAGTCGAGCGTGCGTCGGCGCTGCAATCCCCAGGGATAACGGGGAGGCGCTCCGGTGGATAGGGATACGGCTATTTCGATGAGGCCTGTGACGGGAATCCGGGAGCCGTTCCGCACCGATCGCCTGCTGGGCCACGGCCACTACGCAGCCGCGGCGTTGAACATTTTCGGGAGCCTCATCGCCGGCCCGGCCGCCACCGTTCTGGGCCCGGTCATCGGCAGGCTGACGGTGGCCCGGCGCATACGGCTCGACGCGCGGCGTCGGGCGCTCCCGCCGATACGGCTGGTGGGTGCGCTGATCATCCTGCTCGCCGTCAGTGCGGCGGCGCCGTCGGGGCAGTTGCGCGTTACGTACGGCGTTCTCCACATTCAGTTACGAGTTGGTCCACCTGTGCGAGAAAGGGCAGGTCGGCAAATCCTTGCTGTATGCCGCTTCGAGTCTCGCGGTGGGTCTTGCGGCAGCAGCTGCCGGGCCGGCCGTCGGGTCGCTCCGAGAAGGTCCAGGCCCGGCCGTCCGGCACTTGACACGTCGATTTACGAGACGTCTCCTTGAAGGTAGGAAATGCGCTGTGGCGTGCGCTAATCGGGGCGCACCGCACGCACTCGGGTTGGCCAGCGTCCACCGGCATCCGGAGGCTGCTGATGGCAACCTATGAATATCTATGCAGCCGATGTGGGCCATTCGACGTGAAGTTGGCGATCGGAACGGCGCCCAGCACATATGGCTGCCCTGTTTGCACAGGCGCTGCGAGACGTGTGTACACCTCGCCCGGTCTCACGCTGACCTCGCACGCGGTCGCCGCCCTTCATGACCAGGAGGAGCGGGCCCGTGAGGCCCCGGCAGTAGTCTCCGAAGTGCCGCCACGCAGAAGGGTGCCACGGCACCCACACCCCGCGCTCTCGCGGTTGCCGCGTCCCTGAGGGCGTCCACGCGGACTTAGGAGGTGCGTCCCCGTGGGAAACGTGGGACTGCTCTTTGTCGGTGCGGTGCTCTTCATCAACGGAATGCTGTTGCTCGGGAAGGTCGACGCCAAGGCGGCAGCGGTGTTCAACCTCTTCGTGGGCGCACTGCAGGTGCTGACGCCGACTTATCTCATCTTCGCCGCCGCCGGCGACCCCAGAGGGATCCTGGCGGCATCCGGTATCTATCTGTTCGGCTTCACCTACCTGTATGTAGGCGTGGGCCTCCTCGCCGGTCTCGACAGTACCGGCGTCGGCTACTATTCGCTGTTCGTCGCGGTTGCGGCCCTGGGGTACTCGTTCGTCACTTTCCGGCTCTTCAGGGACTACCCGTTCGGGGTCATCTGGCTCTACTGGGCATTCCTGTGGTTCCTGTTCTTCCTGTTGCTCGGCCTCAAGATGGACAGCCTCCAAACCTATACGGGCTGGGTCACGGCGATCCAGGGCTGGGTCACCGGCGTGATTCCCGCGGCGCTGCTGCTATCCGGTTACTGGGTGACCCCCACCGAAACCGCCATCGCGCTCGCGGTGTTCGGCGTGGTGGTGTTCGGAGCGCTTTGGCCGCTCACCCGGAATTCGCGCCAGGCGGCCCAAGCCGCCGCGGCGGCCGGAAGTGCGACCGCACCATCCTGAAAGGACCAGAAAGAGGGGCTGTCATGCCCGAAGTCATATTCAACGTGGACCAGAGCAAGTCGATGCGTGACCAGGACGTCCCAGGACACAACAGGTGGCACCCGGACGTTCCCACCGTCGTCATGGTGAAGCCGGGGGCCGAGTTCCGCCTGGAGACCCGTGACTGGACCGACTGCCAGGTCGGCAACAACGATTCCGCCAACGACGTACGCGACATCGATCTGACCATCCCCCACATGCTCAGCGGCCCGATAGGCATAGAGGGCGCCGAACCCGGCGACCTGCTCGTCGTCGACATCCTCGACCTCGGCCCCGTTCCCCAGCAGACCGGGGACGCGGCAGGCCAGGGCTGGGGCTACACCGGCATCTTCGCCAAGGCCAACGGCGGCGGCTTCCTGACCGACTACTTCCCCGATTCCTACAAGGCGATATGGGACCTCCACGGTCAGCAGGCAGTCTCCCGCCACCTTCCCGGGATCCGCTACACCGGCATCACCCACCCCGGGCTGTTCGGCACGGCCCCGTCCGCCGAGATGCTCACCCGTTGGAACGCCCGCGAGAAGGCGCTGATCGAGACCGACCCGAACCGGGTACCGCCCCTCGCGGTACCGCCGGACAGCAACAACGCGCTCGCCGGCACGGCCACCGGTGACCTCGCCACGCGCATCGCCGCGGAGGGCGCACGCACGGTGCCGGCCCGTGAGAACGGAGGTAACCAGGACATCAAGAACATGACCCGCGGCTCGAGGGCCTTCTTCCCCGTGTACGTCAAGGACGCCAAGCTCTCCGCGGGCGACCTGCACTTCAGCCAGGGCGACGGGGAGATCAGCTTCTGCGGCGCCATCGAGATGGGCGGATTCATCGACTTCCATGTCGACCTGATCAAGGGCGGCATGGAGAAGTACGGCGTCTCCACCAACCCGCTCTTCATGCCGGGCAATGTGGACCCCCGGTACACGGAGTTCATCTCCTTCGTCGGGGTCTCCGTCGACCACGACACGGACACGAACTTCTACATGGACGCGACGCTCGCCTACCGCCGGGCCTGCCTCAACGCCGTCGAGTACTTCAAGAAGTTCGGCTACAGCGGAGAGCAGGCCTACCTGCTGCTCGGCTCCGCCCCCATAGAGGGACGCATCAGCGGCATCGTCGACATCCCCAACGCCTGCTGCTCGCTGTACGTACCCACCGCCATGTTCGATTTCGACGTCCGGCCCAGCGCCGCAGGCCCGGTGAAGGCCGACCGCGGCAAGTGCGCCGTGACCTCCGGCGCCCCGGCCTGACCGGACAACACCTCGCCGTCCCGGCCCCGTCCTGCGGCCGGGACGGCTCCGTACCCGGGTGCTCGACCCGATCCGCACTGCCTTCCCGATCCGCACTGCCTTCGCCGAGGCCAACGGCCTTCACCTCACGGCTGTCCGCCGCTCGCTTCGCGGGCACGTGCGCCTGCGCGGGTACGGCCGGCCGACGGCGCGCGCTCAGGATGACGCCGCAGGTATTCGTTCTCCAGCGCGGCCATCCGTTGGGTGTGGGTGGCCAACGCGTCCGCGGAACCGTGCAGCAGGGTCTCGTGGCGTGTGCGATGAACGGCTTCCAGCTCCTTGAGCAGCAGCGCGTCCTCCAGCTGCTCAGGCGCCACCCCGCGGTCCTGCTCGTTCATGACTCGGACCTCCTGATCGGTGCATCGCGCAATCGCCTCTCCGCCGCCGGTACGAGGATCGAGGTGATCCACATGCTCATGGCATGGGCTGCGGGCTCATGGATTGCCACGCTCCCAGCTTGCCTGTCCGGTGCCGGTGGGGCCAGCCGATCGGGCCGGCGGTGCCGGACGGCGACCGGGGACCGGTCACCCGTGACCGACCGTAGCCCGTCGGCGGTCCCGGTGCGATCATCTGCACGGCACGGTGCGGGAGCGGCGAGGACGGGAGCGAGCGGATGGACGGTGACATCGGCCGGGGACGCGCGGGCCAGGGACGCGTGCTCGTCGTGGACGACGATCCGGCGATCCGGCGGTCGCTGGAGCGAGGACTGCGGCTGGCCGGTTTCGCCGTGTCCCTGGCCGAGGGCGGACGGCCCGCTCTGGCGCATGTACGGCAGCGGGCCGCCGATGTCCTCGTGCTGGACATTTCCATGCCGGACATCGACGGAATCGAGGTGTGCCGGACGCTGCGCGACGACGGCAACGACGTACCCGTCCTGATGCTGTCGGCGCTGGACGAGACAGCGGACCGGATCGCGGGACTTCAGGCAGGTGGCGACGACTATCTGGTCAAGCCGTTCGCGCTGCAGGAACTGGTGCTGCGGCTGGAGGCGCTGCTGCGCCGGCGGCCGCCCAGGGACACGGACGTGGTGCGCGTCGGTCCGCTCGTGCTCGATCCGGCGGCCCGCGAGGCACGTCTGGACGGGGAGCCACTGTCGCTGACCCGGCGCGAGTTCGAGCTGCTGGAGGTCCTCGCGCGCAACGTGGGCATCGTGCTGACGAGAGATCAGCTGCTGGACCGCGTGTGGGGGTACGACTTCGACGTCCGCACCGATGCCGTCGACACCTTCGTCAGCTACCTGCGGCGCAAGCTGGAGAGCGGCGGCCGTGCGCGGCTCGTCCACACCGTACGGGGAGTCGGCTTCGTCCTGCGCTGCGACGACAAGGCAGCGGACGCATGAGGGTTCAGGACACATGGACGCAGGGCACATGGGCGCAGCGCAGGGCACATGGCGACGAGCACATGAAGGAGCCGGGAACATGACGGAGCCCGGTACATGAAGGGGCCCGGAACATGAAGGGACAGGGCGCATGAGGCTTTCCACGCGTATCGCGCTCGCCGTCGCCGTCACGGTGCCGGTGCTGGTGCTGGCGGCCGGCTGGCTGCTGCTCCAGCTCGTCGCGCGCGATCTGCACGCGGAGCAGGACGCTCATCTGCGGGAGCGGGCGACGCAGGTCGTCGGGGACGCGCGCCGACTGCTGCGGGTCACCGCGGCCGACCGGCCGGCCGCGGTCGAGCAGGCGCGTGAGCGGCAGTTGTACGCCTCGGCCCTGGATGTCGGCATCCGGCTCGCCGGGCCGCACGGAACCGTCTCGGGCGGTCCTCAGCCCAGCGCTTCCGTAGCCCTTCCGGCCAGCGCGGCCAGGCCGGTGACCGTCGAGGACGGGGACGACGGCTGGCGGGTCCTGTCGGTCCGCGTACAAGGATCGCGGCCGGGCGTCGACGGCACGCTGTGGCTGTTCTCGCCCGACACCGCGAGCCGGGACCAACTGGCTCTCGTCCGCAGGCGCGTGGTGACCGTGGCGCTGCCGGCCGCTCCGGTGGCAGGCCTGTTGGGCCTGGCGGTCGCCTCCCGGGCCGGCCGTCCGCTGCGCCGACTGCAGCAACGGACGAGCGGACTCGACCCGAGGGCCGACGCGGCGCGGCTCGAGCACGTCCCGACCGGCGTCACCGAGGTCGACGACCTTGCCCGGACCCTGCAGACTGTGCTCGCCCGCTATGACGAACAGGCCGCCAGAACCACCGGAGCCCTGGCCACCGCACGGTCGTTCGCGGCCGCCGCCGCGCATGAACTGCGTACGCCGCTGATGAGCATGCAGACGAATCTGGACATCCTCACCGAGCACCCCGGACTCGGACCGGCGGACCGGACGGAGGTGGTGAAGGATCTGCACAGTGAGCACACGCGGCTGCTGGGCCTGCTGGTGATGCTGCGGGAGCTGGGCCGGGGCGACCTGGTGGAGGCCGACGCGTTCGGCCCGGTGGACCTCGCGGAGGTGATCGACGCCTCGGTCGCCGATGCCCGGCGCAGACACCCCACGGCGGAGATCAGCGTGTCGGCGGTGCCGCGTCCGATCGTGTACGGATGGGAGCCAGGGCTGCGTACGCTCGTCGACAACCTCCTGGCCAATGCCCTGGTCCATGGGCGCAGCGGCGACGGCCGGGCCCGTATCGAGGTGGGGCTGCGAGCGGGCGGGCACGGCTCGGCACCGGTCGCGGTGCTGACGGTGGACGACCAGGGGCCCGGGATCCCGCCCTCGCAGCGCGACGAGGTGTTCCAGCGCTTCCGGCGCGGACCGGCCAGCCCCGGCTCCGGACTCGGCCTCACCCTCGTCGCTCAGCAGACGGCCCTGCACCGGGGCCGCGTCCGGGTCCAGGACCGGCCGTCGGGCGACGGCGCCCGGTTCGAGGTCCGCCTCCCCGTGCGAGGAGAGACCGTGCCGACGTTGCCGTCGGACCGGGGCTGGCTGATCGCAACGGCCCGGCACCCACAAGGTTTCCACAAAGTCGGCTCCTAACTTCTGTCCGGGCGCAGGCACATGGGCCTCGCCCGGCTCCAGGAGGGACACCGTCATGAGGACCGTCAAGACCGCCGCCCTGGCACTCACCGCCGTCACGGCCCTGTTCACCGCGACGGCCGCAGCCTCGGCCGACACCGGGAAACCCTCGCCTGAAGGCACGCCGACCGGTGACGGTGCGCAGGCGCTGTGCAAGCGGGTGCCGGAGATCGAGAAGCGGCTGGAGCGGGCTCTGGACCGCCTCGACGGCGACGCGACACAACGCGGGTCGATCAGCCGCCTGGAGAAGCGCGTCGAGAACGCCAGGAAGGCCGGTCACACCGAGATCGAAACGTATCTCAACGACAAGCTGACCTTCCGCCGTTCTCTCGTTCCGACGCTGGAGAAGCGGCAGAAGGACCTGGCCTCGGTGAAGTCCTGGTGCAAGGCGAACAACGACGGGGCCGAGAAGTGATGGCCCCGCGACGCGCCGCCGTCGCGGCCGCGGCTGCTGTCATATGCCTCACCGGCCTGACGGGCGTCACCGGCTGTGGGCAGGGCGGCGACGAGCAGCGCAGCGACGGGACGAGCAGCGGGGCGGCCGACGGGTCGGCAACCACCGGCCCGTCGGACGTGACGGAGATGCGCAAACTGGTGGATGCCGCGGAATCGGCTGCCGCCGCGGCGGAATCCGCCGCTGAGGAGGACTGAACCGACCGCGTTCGCCGTCGTCTCGGGCCCCGCCGGGGACGGTCTGCTCGCAGACCGTCCCCGGGGCGGTAACACTGGGAGGAAACAGGGGGTGTCGACGCAGGACAAGGCTGGTGTCCATGGGTGCATCCGATGCCGCGTACGGCGGCGGCGAACGCGAAGAACTCCCGGTGCGGGACTGGGCCCGTGTGGTGGTCGACGCGCGAGGCACGGTCACCGAGTGGAGCGCGGCGGCCGAGCGGCTGCTCGGCTACCCGGCGGACGAGGTGGTCGGCGGGTCCGTGGCCGCTCTGCTGGCCACGGCCCAGGACACGGGGGCCGCCACGGACCTGGAAGACACGGAGCGTCCCGGGGCCGGGCCGGCGGGCGGGCGGATCCTGCTGCGGCATCGCGTCGGTCGGCCGGTGAGCTGCGTCCTGGCCGTCCGCCCCGAGGCGGACGACGGCACCGCGGCGTGCTGGGCCGTGCTCCTCGCCCCCGGGGGCCGGACGGTCCCGGAGGCCGACCGGGCACTCCTGGAAGCGCTGTTCACCAAGTCCCCCGTGGGGTTGTTCGTACTCGACCCGGAGCTCCGGCTGCTGCGGTTCAACCCTGCCGCGGAAGGGATGCAGGGCGCTCCGGCCGCGGAGGCGGTGGGCCGTCGCCCCACCGAGGTGTGGCCCGGTTTCGTGGCAGAGCAGGCGGAACGGGTGATGGGCAAGGTGCTGGAGTCGGGCGAGCCGCTGATCAGCTTCGAGAAGCGTGGCCGTCCGCCGGGCGATCCCGGGCATGAGCATGCCTATTCGGCCTCCGTGTTCCGCCTCGAGGACGCCGACGGCCGGATCCTGGGAGTCGCGGACGTGGCCGTGGACGTCACCGACCGCCACCGCGCGCAGGAGCGGCTCTCGCTGCTGGCGGAGGGCGGCGCACGCATCGGAACCACCCTCGACGTGGTCCGCACCGCTCAGGAACTGGCCGATGTCGTCGTGCCGGGTCTCACCGACGGCGTCGCGGTCGAAGTGCTGGAGCCGGTGCTGCTGGGCGGAGAGCTCGAGCCCGGCCCGGTCGGTCCCGGCGCGGTGCTGCGCCGGGCCGCTTCACGGTCCCACGGGACAGACCTTCCTCCCGGCACCTACGAGGTCGGTGAGGTCAGCACCTTCCCGTTCGCGGCACCGTCTTCCCAGGCCCTGAGCGATCTGCGGCCGCGTCTGGTCAGCCGGGTGCGCGACGACAGCGACTGGGTTCTCCGTGATCCCGTCAGAGGGCGGCGCATTCTCGAGGAGAGGATTCACTCACTGATGCTCGTGCCGCTGGTCGTCCACGACCTCGTCCTGGGGGTGGTCACCTTCTACCGCTGGGGGCCACGGGGCCCGTTCCAGCAGGACGATCTGACCCTGGCCACGGAGCTCGTCCGCCGCGCGGCCGTATGCCTGGACAACGCCCGCCGCTACGTCCACGAGCACAATTCCCTGCTGGCCCTGCGGCGCGGTCTGCTCCCTCATGAACTCCCCGAGCACAAGGGAGTCGAGGTGGCCCACGAGTACGTCCACGCCGGATCCGGTGGGGACTGGGTCGACGTCATCCCGCTGTCCGGCGCCCGGGTGGCTCTGGTCGCCGGCAGCTCCTCGGGTCACGGTGTGGGAGCAGCGGCAACGATGGGGCGGTTGCACGCGGCCGTACACACGCTTTCCGACCTCGACCTGGAGCCTGACGAACTGCTCGCCCGGCTCGACCAGCTGGTGTTCCGTCTGGCCGGCGACGACAGCCGTGCGGGCACCACCTCCCCCGACGGATCCGAGCGGGCGGACAACGGATCCCCCGAGGTGGACGGCGGACCCCATCGGGTGGACGCGACCGGTTCGACCTGCCTGTATCTGATCTACGATCCCGTCTCCCGGCACTGCACCATGGCCGGAGCCGGCCATCCCGGCCCGGTCGTCGGCTGTCCGGACGGGACGGTGGCGGCCTTCGAACCCCCGGCCTCCGAGCCACTGGGCCGTCCCGGGCAGCAGTTCGGGAAGGCCGAGCTGGACCTGCCCGAGGACGCACTGCTCGCGCTGTACACCCCGGGGCTCCTCCAGGCCCACGAAGGCGGCGCGGGACGGGCCGTGCTCGAAAGCCTCGTGACCCGGCTGCCCGGTTCCGTGCGGGAGATCTGCCGCGTGCTCATCGAACGGCTGCTGCCAGGGACACCCCGCCACGACGCGGCCGTTCTCGTCGCCCGAACCCATGCGTTGAGCGACGACGACGTCGCCTCGTGGGACCTGCCGGCCGACCCGGCCGTCGTCGCCACGGCCCGTTCCCTCGCCGCCCGGCAGCTCACCTCCTGGAGCCTGGAGGAGGAGGCGTTCACCACGGAACTCATCGTGAGCGAACTCGTCACCAACGCCATCCGGTACGCCCGCGCCCCCATCCGACTGCGTTTGATCCGTGACCGCGCGCTGACCTGCGAGGTCTCTGACGGCAGCAGCTCGGCACCCCGTCTGCGGCATGCCCGCACCACCGACGAAGGGGGCCGCGGGCTGCTCCTCGTCGCGCAGCTCGCCGAGCGCTGGGGAACGCGCTTCGGCGGCGAGGGGAAGACGATCTGGACCGAGCAGCGCCTCGGCGGAGCGCCTGCGTAGCGGACGCCGGGAGGGCCCCCGCCACCGGCACCGGCCACCGGCCACCGGCCACCGGCCACCGGCCACCGGCCACCGGCCACCGGCCAAGCGACGCACATCCGGCGGCACAGAAATGCCGAGCACGAAGCCATAGGTGGGCATGGCGAAGGCCCGCCCGGTCTCCCGGCGAACGGCGGCCACGCGTGAGGAAACCATCAGGACGGCGTGAGCCTCATCAGGCAGGCAAGGGCCCTCGCTGAAGATCACTCCATCGAGTCAGGCGGGATCCGCACGGCGCCACGCGGCGGTTCGCCCCGACGGCGTCGGTGACGCGTGCGATGACCAACCCCAGCAGAGCCGAGGCCAGGAGAAGACCGAGCCTGCCTGCCTCTGCATAACCCTCCCATGTGCGGAACTCAGCCTGTGGTTGCCGGTTCCCGGCAAGCGTGAGCCGCCTGAAACGTCCGTCAGCAACCCGTCAAAGACGCGTAAGGGGCGTGTAAAGTCCCACGTGGTGTGCCGGGAAGCCTGGTCGGCGAATTCGAGAGAGCTCTCTTTGCCGATCGGGGGACATCCTCATGGTGCTCGTCGCTGTTTTCGGAGTCGCACTGCTCGTCGCGGTGCTGCTCTCCGGGCTGGCCGCCAGGACGGTCCTGTCCACCTCGCTGCTGTTCCTTGTCGGCGGTGCACTGGTCAGCGACGGTTTCCTCGGCCTGATCCACATCACGCCCGACAGTGACATCGTCGCCGTCACCGCGGACCTCGCACTCTTCGCGGTGCTGTTCACCGACGGCATGCACGTCTCCTTCCCGAAGCTGCGCGCCAACTGGAAGAACCCGGCACGGGCGCTGGGTCTGGGCATGCCGCTCGCGTTCGTCGGCATGGCCCTGGTCACGCACTACCTGGTGGGTCTGGACTGGACGACGTCGTTCCTGGTCGGCGCGGTGCTCGCGCCCACCGACCCGGTGTTCGCGTCGGCGATCGTGGGCCGCAAGGAGGTCCCGGCCAAGCTGCGGCAGCTGCTGAATGTGGAAAGCGGCGTCAACGACGGCCTCGCGCTGCCCATCGTCCTGATCCTCATCGCCGCGGCCGGCCCCACCGCCGGACATGCGGAGGCCTCGTTCGCGAAGATCGGGCTGGAGCTGGGCCTCGGGCTGGCCCTCGGCATCTTGCTGCCCTTCTTCGTCACCAGCCTCGTGCGCTTCCGGCTGCTGGGGGCGGAGCCGAAGCTGCAGCCGCTGCTGCCGCTGGCCATCGGGATCATCCTGTACGGGCTGTGCCACCTCACCCACGCCAACCCCTACCTCGCCGCCTTCTCCGCCGGTGCCGTACTCACCGCGGTATCCCCGGAAGCGAAGACGGCGTTCGAGCCGCTCGGAGAGGCGCTGGCCGAACTCGCCAAGTTCGCCGCGCTGCTCGTGTTCGGTGCTCTGCTCACCCCGCAGCTCTTCGGTGACCTTTCCTTCGGCGGATACGTCGCCGTCGTCCTGGCGATCGTCCTCATCCGGCCGGCATCGCTGCTGATATCGCTCATCGGGACGCGCTTCGAACGCCGGGAGAAGCTGGTCGCCGCCTGGTTCGGGCCGAAGGGCTTCGCATCGGTGGTCTACGGCCTGCTGGTACTCCGGTCCGGCATCCCGCAGGGCCAAGCGGCATACACCCTCATCGCCGTCTGTATCGCGGCCTCGATCATCGCCCACAGCAGCACCGACGTACCGATCGCCCGCCTCTTCCGCGTCGAGGACCTGACGGGCATTCCCGCCGACAACGAGACGGCAGCACCGCACCACAGCAAGGAGGTCGGCCATGCGCGCGCATGACCTGGCAGAGCCCTACCCCCATGTCTCGACGGACGATCCCGCCGTGGAGGCGGCGCGACTGCTCGCCGAACGCAAGCTCCCTGCCCTGCTCGTGCTCGATACGGACCAGCGGCCCTACGCCATCGTGCCGGGTTCCCAGCTCATCAAGCAGCTCGTACCCGACTACGTACTGGAAGACCCGCGCGTCGCCGCCGTGATCGACGACCGGCCCCTCGCCGAGGTCACGGAGAAGTTCGCGGGACTGACCGTTACCGAGTGGCTGCCACCGCGGACGTTCGCACCACCCGTGGTCGGGCCCGACGCGGGAGCCCTTCAGGTAGCAGCACTCATGGCCCGGACGCACAGTCCGCTGGTCGCCGTCATCGAGCGTCACGGGGACCAGACCCGGCTGGTGGGGGCCATCACGGCCGCCCGCCTGATGGAACGACTCATCGGAGAACTGTGAACGACTGGCAGAGCTGGGCCGCGATCGTCGTCTTCGCCGGCGCGTACGCCCTGATCATCAGCGAGAAGATCCACCGCGTGGGGGCCGCGCTCGGCGGAGCCGGGCTGATGCTGGCGATCGGGGCGACCGACGACAAGTCGGCCTTCTACTCCGAGCACAGCGGCATCGACTGGAACGTCATCTTCCTGCTGATGGGCATGATGATGATCGTCGGCGTGCTCAAGAAGACCGGCATGTTCGAGTACCTGGCCATCTGGTCCGTGAAGAGGGCGAAGGCCAGACCCTTCCGCGTGATGGTCATGCTGACAGTGATCACCGCAGTCGCCTCGGCGCTCCTCGACAACGTCACCACGGTCCTGCTGATCGCCCCCGTCACCCTGCTGGTGTGCGAGCGGCTCGCGCTGCCCGTCGCCCCCTTCCTGATCGCCGAGGTCCTGGCCTCCAACATCGGCGGCACCGCCACCCTGGTCGGCGATCCGCCGAACATCATCATCGCCAGCCGCGCCGGACTGACGTTCAACGACTTCCTCGTCCACCTCGCCCCACTGTCCGCGCTGCTGATACTGGTGCTGATCGCCCTGTGCCGCTTCCTCTTCCGGAAGTCCTTCCAGTACGACGAGACACGCGCCGAGGAGGTCATGGCACTGGAGGAGCGCGAGGCGATCCGCGACCCCAGGCTCCTCGTCCAAGGTCTGATCGTCCTCGCTCTGGTCGTCGTCGGCTTCGTGCTGCATCCGGTTCTGCACTACGCGCCCAGCGTGGTGGCCCTGCTCGGCGCCGGGCTGCTCATCGCCCTGTCCACCGCGAAGACCGGCGATGTGCTGGGTGAGGTCGAGTGGCCCACGCTGGCCTTCTTCGCCGGGCTGTTCATCATGATCGGCGGCCTGATCGAGACCGGCGTGATCGGCGAGGTGTCCAGGACCCTCGCGAACGCCATCGGCGACAACGAACTGGGCGGCTCCATGCTGCTGCTCGGCGCCTCCGCCGTGCTGTCCGGCATCATCGACAACATCCCCTACGTCGCCACCATGGCCCCGATCACGAGCGACCTCGTCCAGGCCATGGGCGGTGACGCCAACCACGTCATGTGGTGGGCCCTGGCCATCGGCGCCGACCTTGGCGGCAACGCCACCGCGATCGGCGCCTCCGCGAACGTCGTCGTCCTCGGCATCGCCGAACGCAACCGCACCCCCATCTCCTTCTGGCAGTTCACGAAGTACGGCCTGGTCGTCACCGCCGTGACCGTGGTCATCTCCGCGGGGTACGTCTGGCTGCGCTACTTCACCTGGGCGTGACCGATGACCACATGGACCCAGGCGGCACTCGGATGCGGCATCATCGCCGCCGCTCTCGTCATACGCACCGCACTCGGCGAGATACGCCGGCCCGACACCGCCCGACGGCAAGGGCGGTTCCTGACGAACAGGACAGCGGAGTGGTGGCAGGCGCCGCGTCCGCCGCTGCCCTTGGCACCGCGGCGGCCGTGACGGGAGTGGATCCGAGCCGTGCCGTTTGGGCACTGCTGGGCGGGGTCCTGACCGCGCTCATCGTGGACCGGATGATGGACCGCAGCACCCCCGACAGGTTGCACGACGGCACAGCGCGACGGCGGCAACGGCGCAGGAAGGATCGCGAGGACCGGCACAGGCCCAGGAGCTGAGAACCGTCCTCGTGCCGCGGAGGGGGCAGGGAGCAGGGGAGCGGTCGATCGGGGTCCGTATGTGTCGCGTCAAGGTCCTCGCTGGAATCCCGGACGTGGACGACGCTGGGAGCAGGGACATTGAACAGACGAGGAGAGGCCGTGCGAGCACGAGATCTGGCGGTTGAGTACGAAGCGGTCAGCGTCGACAGCGACGCGCTGGAGGCGGCCAGGCTGATGGCCGAGCATCGACTCCCCGGCCTCCTGGTGCTCGACCAGCACGGCGAGCCCAAGGCGATCCTCCCGGCCTCGCAGATGGTCAAGGTGCTGGTGCCCGAGTACGTGATCGAGGACCCGACGCTGGCTGCGGTCGTCGACGAGAGGCACGCCGACCGGCTGTGCCAGGCGCTGGTCGGACGCAGTGTCGGCGACTGCCTGCCCACCACCGCCGTCCCGCCACCGATCGCAGACCCCGACGACACCGCGCTGGAGGTGGCCGCGCTGATGGCCCGGGTCCGCAGCCCGCTGGTGGCCGTGGCCGAGAAGGCCAAGGACGGCACCCGCCTGCTCGGCGTGATCACCGCCGCCCATCTGCTGCACGAACTCCTCGGCGCCGTGGGCGGCGACAGCGGTACGCAACGGCCCTGACGGCCGGCGATGGCTCGCACGAGCTGACTCAGCCTCACCGAGACCAGGCAGTCGGTCCGCACCTCCCGCGCCCGAAGGACACCGCGCGACGCTATTGCCGGGAGGGGCACTAGCCATCCCTCGCCCACGGTCATCAGAGGCGGCAGCAGGAAGACGAAGAGCAGCACCCCGAGGCTGGACCACAGACCAACCCGTTGGAGGGAGAGATTCCCCGTCCCCAGTCGAGCGTGACCAGCGCCGCGAAGAGTTCGAGGCCGCCCCCACGGCCCTCATCCAGCGGAACGCCCCGTGCTCGGGACGGTGTCCTCTCTGACCACGCTGTGAACAGATATGCAAGGACAGGCCGGCAGCTGCGCAGCGCTTGGCCTACCTGAGCGTGGTCGGGCAGAGGAGGCGTTCCAGCCGGTCGTTGAGGGCCGGTCGGTTGTCGGTTCTCATTCACCGCCAGCGACAGGGCCGGCCGGGAGGGTGCCGGAGGCGATCCCATCGGTCTTGGCTGCGTCGGCGAGGGCCTCGGCGGCGGCTTCTGCGGCCCGCGCCGCGTCATCGGCGGCCTGGGCAGACCTGTCGTCCGAGGATTTCTCGCGGGTGGCCGGTGACTGGGGCAGCAGCTCGCTGAAGGCGCGCGAAACTCCCTGGAGCGCGGAGGTGACCTCGCCGGGGATCACCCAGAAGGTGCTGCCCGGCCCCTGGGCGAGCTGGGGCAGTACCTGGAGGTACTGGTAGGCGAGCAGCTTGGGGTCGGGGTCGTTGCGGTGCACGGCCTGAAACACCTCGTCGATGGCTCGGGACTGGCCCTCGGCCTTGAGGATCTCGGCCGTACGGTTGCCCTCCGCGCGAAGGACGGCAGATTGCTTGTCGCCTTCTGCGGTGAGGATCTGCGCCTGCCGTTGTCCCTCGGCTCCGAGGATCGCGGCCCGCTTGTCCCGCTCGGCCCGCATCTGCTTCTCCATCGCGTCCTTGATGGACTGCGGGGGGTCGATGGCTTTGATCTCCACCCGGTTGACTCTGAGGCCCCATTTACCGGTGGCCTCGTCCAGCACGCCGCGGAGCTGGCTGTTGATGGTGTCACGTGAGGTGAGGGTCACTTCCAGGTCCATCGAACCGACGACGTTGCGCAGGGTGGTGACGGTGAGCTGCTCGACCGCCTGGAGGTAGTTCGCGATCTCATAGGCGGCGGCTCGTGGGTCGGTGACCTGGAAGTACACGACGGTGTCGATCTCGACGACCAGGTTGTCCTCGGTGATGACCGGTTGCGGCTTGAACGAGACGACCTGTTCCCGCAGGTCGATCTCCGGATAGACGCGGTCGACGTAGGGGATGACGACGTTGAGGCCGGGGCGCAGGGTGCGGTGGTAGCGGCCGAGCCGCTCGACGTTGCGGGCGCGGGACTGGGGCACGATGCGTACCGCGCGCACCACGGTGATGACCGCGAAGAGCGCGAGGATCAGTCCGGCGACGAGGAGGGCCGAAGCTTCCATGGTTTACTCCCGCGGGTAGACGAGCGCGGTGGCGCCGCTGATCTCCATGACATCGACGCTCGTTCCGGGAGGAATCACCAGCGTCTCGTCATAGGCGCGGGCCGACCATTCCTCGCCGCCGATGCGGACCCTGCCGCCCAGGCCGGTCACCTCCGAGACCACATAAGCGGTGCTGCCGACCAGCGCGTCCACGCCGAACCGCTCCACCTGAGGCCGGAGCACGTGGCGCACCACGACGGGCCGGACGAAGAGCACGCTGACCGCGGCGGCGAGGGCGAAGACCAGGAGTTGCAAGGGCAGCGGAAGCCCGAGTGCGGCGGTGCCCGCCGCGATCAGCGCGGCACCGGCCAGCAATCCCAGCACGGCGGTGAGCGTGAAGATCTCGGCCAGAGCCAGCACCACTGCGACGATCAACCAGATCAGCCATAGGTCCATCGGGGCGTGCCCCTTCTGACGTGTGCGGTGCGCGAAGAACCTGCTGCCGCACGCTGAGCTGTAACGGTGAATCGCACTCCGGGCGACTACTCCGCGGTTTCCTGTAAAGGGTTTACCCGTACTGAATGCCGGAAATCGGACCTTTCCTCACACAGGACAGAAGACTGCACCCCGCCCGGGCCCCGCGGAGGCCCTGACTCCTCAGAGGTCCTGGTTCGGCCAGCCGAGCAGGCGGGCGCCGATGACCGCCGTCTGGAGGGTGTAGCGGTGGACGGGGTCTCCTGGGTCGGCGCCCGTGAGCTTGTGGATCCGGTCGAGCCGGTACGTCATCGCCCGCACACTCAAAGAGAGCCGCCGGGCCGCCTCGGCGGCCACACAGCCCGTGTCGAAGTACGCTGCCAGCGTGTCGATCAGCGGCTGGGCCCCGCCACGGGCGCTTCTGAGCGGGCCGAGGGCACTGCGGACGAGTTCGGCCATGGCCTGCCGGTCACGGGTCAGCACCGGGTAGACCAAGAGATCCGAGGCGTGCAGCACAGGGTCCTCCAAGCCCATGCGGTCGGCCAGCTCGAGGGCGTTCAGCGCCTCCTCGTATGAGTGCACGACTCCTCCGGCGCCGGGGTGGGCGCGGCCAACGGCCACTTGGCCGCCGCCCGTCGCCGCATAGGCCTGCTTGGCGAAGAAGCTGAGCACGTCGGACTGGTCACCCGGAGCGATGCAGATCAGCCTGCCGTCCTTCGTGGTCAGCAGGATGCGGCGGTTCCCGAAGCGCGCAACGAGCGAGGACTCGATTCCCCGCGTGACGGGGGATCCGTCGTCGTGCGGATCGGTGCCCTCCGCCACGGCGACCGCATGGGCATGGGACAGCAGCAGTCCGAAGCGTTCGGCGCGTTCAGCGAGACGGCCCAGGTCGCTGCGCCCGTGGAGCAGGTCGTCGATGAACTCCCGGCGGGCCGCCTCTTCCTGGCGCACCGCGAGACGCTGGGCTCGCTCGTGACCCTCGGCGAAGGCGTCCACGGCCTGCTCGACAGCGGCAAGAAGGTGTTCGGCAGCGGCAGACGTGAGGCCGGGCCGGACCGTCTGGGCGGCCGCGAGATGGGCCCGGACCAGCACGCGCAGTCCCATGCCTGCCTCTGCGGCCCGCTCACCCTGGCTCCGTAGCGATTCCAGCTCGTCGCGGGTCAGTCTGCGGCCGGTGGCGCAGGCATCCGCGAGAGCCTGGGCATACCCCTCCAGATACTTCTCGGGTATCTCCTGCTCCGCCACGGCCCCTCCCGTTTCTTGGCACGCCAATGACGACTTCCTGACACGCGGGGGTCAAGAGTGGCATGTGCTCCCAGCGTGTGGTGACCGGCATCAAGGATACGTAATGATTGCCGGTGGACGGCAATGCGAAGAGGAGTGCTGGGCTGTCAGGATCCATCACACCGAGGAGAGCGGACGAGAGCGGACAGCTACCTGCCGGAAGCCGGAAAGAAGCTGTGGCCGTTCCGATGCCGTCACGTGGCCTCGGTCCAGTCACGAGGGGGGATGACGATGGTCGAGTTCCTGGAGACCGCTGCCGGATTCCCCGCGGTGCTGTTCACGTCCGCGCTCGTGGTCGTCATCGCCTTCTGGCTGCTCGTGCTGCTGGGTGCCGCCGACTCCGACGCGTTCGACTCCGACGTGGACACCGACGCGCTGCATCTCGGGGGAGTGCCGGTCGCCGTGTCGGTCTCGCTGCTGATCGCCCTGGGCTGGTTCTGCAGTCTCACCGGCTCCATCGTGCTGGCTCGCACGGGTGTGTCCGGCGTCGCGTTCCATCTGCTCGGCGCGGTGCTGCTGTTCGCCTCGCTCTTCGTCGCCTGGCGGGTGACGCGGCTGCTCGTACGGCCGCTGGCGAAGTTGTTCCCCGATGAACCCGGGCCGTCCCGGCAGGACTTCGTGGGGCTGACCTGCACCATCCGCACGGGGCGGGTGGACGCGGGCTTCGGTCAGGCGGAGGTCGTCGCGCGGGACGGCTCCACGGCCGTCGTCCAGGTCCGCCAGAGCGGCAGCGACGCCCTGGCGCTCGGCAGCACGGGGCTGCTGTACGCGTACGACGACGCCGGCGAGTTCTTCTGGGTCGCGCCCTACGACGCGGCGCTCGACCCTCGTGCCGCTGCCTGAGCCCCGCTCGTTCCCACCTCTCACCCGAGGACTTCTCATGGATGCCATCACTCTGGGCATCGGTGTGCTCATCGCCGTTGTCCTGCTCATCGCCATCGCCATGCTCTTCGTGATCAGCCGGCTGTTCCGCAAGGTGGAGCAGGGAAAGGCGCTGATCGTGTCGAAGATGCGGAAGGTGGACGTCACGTTCACCGGGCAGGTCGTCCTGCCCGTGCTCCACAAGGCCGAGGTCATGGACATCTCGGTGAAGACCATCGACATCAGCCGGACCGGCCGGGACGGGCTGATCTGCAAGGACAACATCCGCGCCGACATCCGGATCTCGTTCTTCGTACGGGTCAACAAGACCGTCGAGGACGTCATCAAGGTCGCCCAGGCCATCGGCACCGCGCGCGCCAGCGACAAGGAGACCCTGCAGGACCTGTTCAACGCCAAGTTCTCCGAGGCCCTCAAGACCGTCGGCAAACAGCTCGACTTCACCGACCTCTACACCAAGCGCGACGAGTTCCGGGACCGCATCATCCAGGTCATCGGCACCGATCTGAACGGCTACAGCCTGGAGGACGCGGCGATCGACTACCTGGAGCAGACCCCGCTCGCGCAGCTGGACGCCTCGAACATCCTCGACGCCCAGGGCATCCGCAAGATCACCGAGCTGACGGCGGTCGAGCACGTCCGCACCAACGAGTACCAGCGCCACGAGGAGAAGGAGATCACCCGCCAGAACGTCGATGCGCGCGAGGCGATCCTGGAGCTGGAGCGCCGTCAGGCGGACGCCGAGATCAAGCAGCGGCGGGAGATCGAGACCGTCCGGGCCCGCGAGGAGGCCGAGACCGCACGGGTGGCGGAGGAGGAGCGGCTGCGTGCGCAGAGTGCCTTCCTGAGGACCGAGGAACAGCTCGGCGTCCAGCGTGAGAACCAGGCCCGCGAGGTCGCCGTCGCGCAGAAGAACCGCGAGCGGGTCATCGCCATCGAGAACGAGCGCATAGAGAAGGACCGGCTGCTGGAGGTCATCGCCCGGGACCGGGAGACCGAACTGACGCGGATCTCGGCCGAGAAGGAGGTCGAGGCCGAGCGACGGGAGATCGCCGAGGTCATCCGCGAGCGGGTCGCGGTGGACCGGACGGTCGCCGAGCAGGAGGAGTCCATCAAGAAGCTGCGGGCGGTCGAGGAGGCCGAACGCAACCGGCAGGCCGTCGTCATCGCCGCCGAGGCCGAGGCGCAGGAGAAGCTGGTCAAGGACATCAAGGCGGCGGAGGCCGCCGAACAGGCCGCGGTCCACCGGGCGGCGGAGGAGCTCACGCTCGCCGAGGCTCGCAACAAGGCCGCCGACATGGACGCCCGCGCCAAGATCCGGCTCGCCGAAGGCATCCAGGCCGAGGCCGCGGCCGAGGGCCTGGCCGCCGTCGCCGTACGCGAGAAGGAAGCCGACGCCATCGAGAAGGCCGGCCGCGCGGAGGCCGGGGCAACGGAGGCCCGGCTGCGCGCCGAGGCGGCAGGCACCCGCGAGAAGGCCCTCGCCGAGGCCACCGCCATCGGCGAGAAGCTCAAGGCCGAAGCCGCAGGCCTGACCGACAAGGCGGCCGCGATGGCTGCCCTGGACGAGGCGTCCCGCACCCACGAGGAATTCCGGCTGCGCCTGGAGGCGGAGAAGGCCGTCCGGCTCGCCGGGCTCGACGTACAGCGCCAGGTCGCTGAAGCGCAGGCCACCGTGCTCGCCACCGGCCTGGAGAACGCCGACATCAACATCGTCGGCGGCGAGTCCGTCTTCTTCGACCGGCTCGTGCAGTCCATCTCCCTCGGCAAGAGCGTCGACGGCTTCGTCGAGCACTCGCAGACCGCGCAGGCCCTCGCCGGACCGTGGCTGGACGGCTCCGCGTCCTTCACCGACGACCTCACGAAGATGCTGGGCGCGGTCTCCACCGCGGACGTGCAGAACCTCACCGTGTCCGCGCTGCTGATGCAGCTCATGAAGACGGGCGGGGCACCCACGGCTCAGCTGAGCCAGCTGCTCGACAGGGCGGGCGAACTCGGCCTCGCCGACACCCCGCTCACCGCGCTGAACGGCACCGCGAAGAGCTGACAGCCCCGGGGGGAGCGGTCCGGTTCCGGAGCCGCCGGACGGGGGTCAGCGGCTCCGGAACCTCAACCACACGTACGAGGGAGCGTGAACGGGATGGACAACGGCGGGGGTGGCATGGACGCCGGAACGTACGAGGTGCTGCGCGACCGGCTCGGCAGGCAGGCCACCGAGCTCGCCCGGCGCGCCAAGGCGCTCAACTCGGCCCGCACAGCGGAGTTCGGAGCCGGCGAGCTCGCCCTGGCCGGCACCGAGCGCATCAGCACCGACAGAGCCTGCGTGGCACGCGACATCGTCGCCGTCGATGACAGGCTCCTCCTCGGCCACAACACCTCCACGGCCCTGACCGCCCGCACCACGGTCGGTGACGTCTTCTCGCTGTACGACGGTGATCTGAACCGGCTGGCGGAGGACGCCTGCCCCGGTCTTCTCGACGACGCCGACTTCGTACGGGAATTCGGTGCCCTGTGCCGCTACTTCCAGGACGCACAACTGCACCGGCTGCGCGTGGTCGACGGCAGATTGCTGGCCGTCTTCCGGACCGGAAAGAAGGTCGAGGACATCCGCGTCCTGCGCTGGGAGCTCACCGCGGACGGGCGGGCGCGGTTCCTGGACGCGCGCGGGGAGCGCAACCACGTGTTTCCGCCCGCACATGACGTGGCCTGGGTGGAGACCACCCGCGACGATCACGTTCTCGGGCGGCATCCGCACATCTCCGTGGCCGACGGCGACGTCTTCGTCACGACGGTCGGTGGCAGCCTGACCGTCAAGACCGAGGACGACACGGAGTCCGACCAGGGCGTATACAGCGAGCCCGTCGACGAGCCGCTGCAGTCGCTCGCCGACGCGGAGGTCGCGTACGCCCGCGCAGGCGCGCTGATCCTGCTGCGCGTCCGCCCCTACAAGGAGGACGCCGAGCGCCATCTGGTGTTCAACACCCTCACCAAGTCCGTCGTCAGGCTCGACGGCATCGGTCAGTCCTGCCTTCGGCTGCCCGATGACCAGGGCATCGTCTTCCCCGGCGGATACTGCCTGGCCACCGGCACCGTGAAGACGTTCAACACCGATGCTGTGGAAGACCTGGAGTTCGAGCGCGTTCTGCACTCCCCCAACGGCGAGGACGTGCTGTACGCCTTTCACTCCCGCCTCGACGGCCGCCGTCTGCTCCTCTCCTACAACCAGATCCGAAAGGAGATCGCCAGCCCCCTCTCCTGCCAGGGGTACGCCCTCCTCGACGACGGCACACTCGTCCTCCTGCGCACACCCGCCTCCGAGGGCCCGGCCCACGTGCACGTCGTGCAGGTGTGGCGGAGCCCGTACGCATCCGACACGTACGCCGCCGCAGCTCCGGTCGGCTCCGGGCCGCTCGCCAGAATCGGCAACGCCGACCTGGTCCGCGGCCTGTCCGACTGCCTGGCCGTCGCCCGGCAGGTCGCCGAGACAGCCGCGACCGCCGAAACGTACGAGGCACTCGTCGCCGCATGCACCCGTACCGCCGACGCCCACCACTGGCTGGGTGACCCGGAGACGGGTGATCTGCGGACCCCGCTGGACGAGGTACGCGTCACTGCCGAGCAGGTGCTGGACGAGTTCCGGGGCGTGCAGGAGCTGACGCGGAAGGCGGCCGACGCTCTCGCCGAGTCCGCCGGGCGCATCGCCCGCCTGGTCCGGCGCATCCGCGGCGAGGCCCCCGCGAGTGCCGGGGAATGGGTCGCGCGCATCACCGAACTGCGCCAGGCGCACGGGCACCTGCTGACGCTGAAGGAGATGCGGTACGCCGACACCGAGCGCATCGACGACCTCGCGGCGGATGTGGAGGCCGACGTCGCCTCCGCGGCGCAGCGCGCCGTCGCCTTCCTGCAGCGCGAGGACTCCTTCAACGGTTACGACGCGGAGATCGAGAGGCTGACCGCCGACGCCGAGGCGATCACGACTGCTGCCGAGGCAGGGCCGGTCAACCAGCGGCTGGACGAGCAGGCCTCCGGTCTGCAGTCGCTCACCGAGGTTGTCGCGGGCCTGGAGATCGGCGACGCCACCGCGCGCACCTCCATCCTGGGACGGATTGCCGAGGTACTCGCCGGCGTCAACCGCGCCCGCGCCACCCTGGCCGGCCGACGCCAGGACCTGCTCGAACACGAGGGCCGGGCCGAGTTCGCCGCCGAATTCGCGCTGCTGGGCCAGTCGGTCACCGGCGCGCTGGCCGCCGCCGACTCCCCGGAGAGCTGCGACGCGCAGCTCGCCCGGCTGCTGCTCCAACTGGAGAACCTGGAGTCGCGCTTCGCCGACCACGACGACTTCCTCACCGACATCGCGGACAAGCGCACCGAGGTCTACGAAGCGTTCTCCACCCGCAGGCAGACGCTCCAGGACACCCGTGCCCGGCGGGCCGAACGGCTGGCGGCGTCGGCGACAAGGGTTCTGGAGACGGTCGCCCGACGGGCGTCCTCCCTGGACACCCTGGACGCGGTCAACACGTACTTCGCCTCCGACCCGATGACCGCCAAGGTCCGCCGCACCGCCGGAGAGCTCCGTGCACTCGGCGACCAGGTACACGCGGAGGAGCTCGAGGGCAGACTGAAGGCAGCACGCCAGGAGGCCGGCCGGGCGCTGCGCGACCGTACCGAGCTGTACGCGGACGGCGGCGAAACGATCAGACTCGGTCGTCACCGCTTCACCGTAAGCACACAGGCCACCGAACTCACCCTCGTCCCGCACGAGGACGGCATGGCCTTCGCCCTGACCGGCACCGACTACCGCTCGCCCGTCACAGCCCCGGATTTCCAGAACACCCGTCCCTACTGGGGCCAGCTCTTCCCGTCCGAGAACAGCGAGGTCTACCGGGCCGAACACCTCGCCGCCAGGCTGCTGGCCGAGCACGGCGCCGAAACGCTCGCCGGAACCGATCTTCCCGCCCTCGCCCGTGAGGCTGCCGAATCGGCGTACGACGAGGGGTACGAGCGCGGCATCCACGACCACGACACGGCCGTCATCCTCGCAGCCGTGCTACGGCTGCGCGAGGAAGCCGGGCTGCTGCGCTACCCGGCCGCCGCCCGCGCCGCGGCCCAGCTCTTCTGGACGTACGGAACGACGCCGTCGGCACGCGAGACATGGGCCCGCCACGCCGTATCGCTGGTACGGGCACGCGAGACCTTCGGGACGGCATCCGGTCTCGACGCGCTGCGCACCGAACTCGCCGACGCCATGGCCGCCTTCGCATCCGGACTGCCCCGCCTGCGATCACACCGCCACGCGGTCGCCGCGGAATACCTGGTCGAGGAACTCGCCACCGGGGAATCCTTCGCCACCGGCACCACGGCCCGCACCCTGCTCGACAAGTTCCGCCGTGCCGTCGGCTCCTCCCCGTACGACGAAGACGTACGCACACACGTCGAGGACAACAACCCGGCCGCCGCTCACCGGCTCGTCGAAGGCTGGCTCAGGTCGTACGCCGATGCCTGCGGGGAGGACGTCGACGCAGGCGACCTCGCCGAGGCCGTCGCCATCGAGCTCTGCCCCGACCTCCCACGCCGCGATGTCGAAGCCCCGCTGGTCAGTACCGTCAGCGGCCTGCTCGGTACGCACCCGCGCATCACCCGGAGCAACCTCCCCCTCCGCTTGGACGAATTCCTCGTCGGGACGGCGGACTTCGCCGACCGGGTGGTGCCCGGCTTCCGTGCGTACCAGCGGCTGCGCGGCACCCTCGTCGCCGCAGAGCACACCAGGCTTCGCCTGGACGAGTACCGCCCCCGGGTCATGTCCTCGTTCGTACGCAACCGGCTCGTCGACGAGGTCTACCTCCCTCTCATCGGGGACAACCTTGCCAAACAGCTCGGCGCCGCGGGGGACAGCAGGCGGACCGACAACAACGGCATGCTGCTCCTCCTCTCCCCGCCCGGCTACGGCAAGACGACCCTCATGGAGTACGTCGCGGACCGCCTCGGCCTGCTCCTGGTCAAGGTCGACGGTCCGGCGCTCGGCCACGCGACGACGTCGCTCGATCCGGCCGAGGCCCCGAACGCCACCGCCCGCCGGGAGATCGAGAAGATCAACTTTGCGCTCGCGGCGGGCAACAACGTCCTGCTGTACCTGGACGACATCCAGCACACCTCTCCCGAACTGCTGCAGAAGTTCATCCCGCTGTGCGACGCGACTCGCACCCTGAACGGCCATGACCTGCGGGGGAAGCGGTTCGCCGTGTGCATGGCAGGCAACCCCTACACCGAGTCCGGGCAGCGCTTCCGCATCCCCGACATGCTCGCCAACCGCGCCGACGTCTGGAACCTCGGCGACGTCCTGACCGGCAAGGAGCAAGCCTTCGCCCTCAGCTTCGTCGAGAACGCCCTGACCTCGAACCCGGTCCTCGCGCCGCTCGCCACACGCGACCGCGCGGACCTCGAGCTGCTGCTCCGCCTCGCCGAGGACGACCCCACGGCCCGACGCGACCAGCTCATCCACCCCTACGTCGCTGCCGAGCTCGACCGCGTTCTCGCAGTCCTGCGCCACCTGCTGACCGTCCGTAGGACCGTCCTCGCCGTCAATGACGCGTACATCGCCTCCGCCGCCCAGGACGACACCACCCGCACCGAGCCGCCTTTCCAGCTCCAGGGCTCGTACCGCAACATGAACAAGATCGCCCAGCGCATCGTGCCCGTCATGGACGACGCCGAACTCGCTTCGGTCATCGATGACCACTACACCGGCGAGGCCCAGACCCTCACCAGCGCCGCCGAGGCGAACCTCCTCAAGCTCGCGGAGCTCCGCGGCACCCTCACCCCGGCCGAGGCCGCCCGTTGGGCCGAGATCACCTCCACATACGCACGCCGCCAAGTGATGGGCGGCCCGGACGCGGACCCCCTCACGCGTGCGATCGCCGCCCTCGGCCTCCTCGCGGACAGGATTGCGGCAGTGGAGTCAGCGATCGTCCGGGCAGCCGATCCGCACCCTGCGCGCGCCCACTCACACGCGCGCCATACCGCACGGGACACAGGCGAGGGGAGACCTTCCTGAGCGACTGGAGCGAACCGCCAGCACCGCGCCGGGCATTGTTCACGGCGCGTCTCATGCACGAACGATGTTGCCGACGACCGGCAACCTCCGGCACTCTCCCGTGCCCGTCAAGGGTCTGTCAGAAGAGCGTAAGAGACGTATAAAGTCTGCTGCGGAGTGCCGGGAAGCCTGGTCGGCGAACAGAGGACAGCTGTCTTTGCCGATCGGGGGTTCCACTCATGGTGCTGGTCGCCGTCTTCGGTGCCGCTCTGCTCATCGCGGTTCTGCTCTCCGGCCTCGCAGCCCGGACCGTACTGTCGACATCGCTCCTGTTCCTCGCCGGAGGCGCGCTCGTCAGCGACGGCTTCCTCGGGCTGATCCACATCAGTGCGGACAGCGAGATCGTCGCGGTCACCGCCGATCTGGCTCTGTTCGCCGTGCTGTTCACCGACGGCATGCACGTCTCGTTCACCAAGCTGCGTGCCAACTGGCAGAACCCCGCTCGCGCTCTGGGCCTCGGCATGCCGCTCGCCTTCGTCGGCATGGCACTGGTCACCCACTACCTGGTCGGCCTGAACTGGACCATTTCCTTCCTCGTCGGGGCGGTGCTGGCCCCGACCGACCCGGTGTTCGCCTCGGCGATCGTGGGGCGCAAGGAGGTTCCTGCGAAGCTGCGCCAGCTGCTGAACGTGGAGAGCGGGGTCAACGACGGTCTGGCGCTTCCGATCGTCCTGATCCTCATCGCTGCGGCAGGCCCGGCCGGCGGCCACGCCGAGGCATCGTTCGCCATGATCGGCCTGGAGCTCGGACTGGGCCTGGCGTTCGGCGTTCTGCTGCCCCTGATTGTCAGCGGGCTCGTACGCTTCCGGCTGCTGGGCGCGGAACCCAAGCTGCAGCCATTGCTACCACTGGCGGCAGGGGTCATCCTCTACGCCCTGTGCCACCTGACGCATGCCAACCCCTACCTCGCGGCCTTCTCCGCGGGCGCCGTCGTCACCGCAGTGTCCCCGGAGGCCAAGACCGCTTTCGAACCGCTGGGCGAGGCACTTGCGGAGCTGGCCAAGTTCGCCGCCCTGTTGGTCTTCGGAGCGCTGCTGACACCGCAACTGTTCGCAGACCTGTCCTTCGGCGGATACGTCGCGGTGATCCTGGCCATCGTGCTCATCCGACCGGCGTCGATGCTGATCTCGCTCCACGGAACAAGCTTCGACCGCCGTGAAAAGCTCGTGGCGGCGTGGTTCGGCCCGAAGTGCTTTGCCTCGGTCGTGTACGGACTGCTCGTGCTCCAGTCCGGGATCCCACAAGGAGAGCAGGCGTACACCCTCATCGCCGTGTGCATCGCCTTCTCGATCGTCGCCCACAGCAGCACGGACGTCCCGATCGCCCGGATCTTCCACGTCGATGACCTCGCCGGTATCCCGGCTTCCCAGGACTCGGTATCGGCGGAGCGACCGGAGACCGGCAGCAAAGAGGACGTAGATGTACGGGCGTGACCTCGACCGGTCCAGGCGACGTGCGGTGCGGTCGCTCTCCGCAGCCGGTGCTGCGCTCGGCGGGGCGGGTGCCGTGATGTACGTGCTGCCTGGACCCGGCGTCCCCGTGCTGGGCGTCGGAGTGCTGCTTCTGCTGTGTGCGGCGATGCTGCGCTTCTTCAACCGGAGGCAGAAGTGAGGACGGAGCGGAGCGAGCAGGAGCCCCGCCGCAAGGCGCGAGGCCGCGAGCGGCGCCTGTGTCAGGACGCGCTGGCGGTGGTCATGGAGGCGCCGTCCCTCCCGCTCGTCTGGCAGGCCCGATGGCCGGGTCGAGTTGCTGCCGTCGCATGCGCCGCGTTCGCGGCACTGTCCGACCGTCCGGCCGGAGCAAGCCTGACCGACCCCCAGCCCGGTGACTTGTTCTTCGCCGTGTGGACCTCCCTGGTTGCCGCGTGGCTGTGCTGCCGGCTCGGTCTCTGGCGCATCACCGCCGACCAGGACGGGGTCCACATGCGCAGGATGTGGACGGTGAAGTTCGTGCCGTGGTCGGTGATCCGCCGAGTTGAATTCCGCCACGACGGCCTTCTGGAGTTCTTCGGTCCCGGCGTGGATGCCATGGCCGGCCTGTTCATGCCCCCGTGGGCGTGCCGCATCGCTCGCCAGAACAGCACCGGAACCTCGGCGGCCGACACCCTGACAGTGCTGGCACAGCACCCTGCTCTGCGCCCCCGTGCACAGGCGGGGAAAGCCCTGACCGGCACACCGTTCGTCCGGTGGGCACTCCCCACGGCAATCGTGCTGTACGCCGTGTCGGATCTCCTCCACCGGTGAGCGGCCCAAGAGCGAGGAGTGCGTGTGAACCCGTACCTGAACTGGGCCTTCCTGACTGCCTTCACAGTGCTCTGGCTCCCTATGGCCATCGCCCAGAGCCTCGGCCGGCAGCTGCCCTGGCTTCGCGGGCGGCGCGGCCCTGTCCGGCTGATGGGTGCGGCCGGGCTGGTGCTCTATGCGGTCGTCGTGGTCAACACGGTCCCCCGACTGGCGCGCGCCACCGCGAGGACCCTGGAATACGGCTCCTACGCCGGAGTATTGCTGTCATGGGTCTTCTGCGCTCTCCTGCTCGTGTACGGATGGAAGGCCCATGCATGCCTCAAGTCCGATCCGCGCCGGCTCCACGCGGGAGCGCTTCCGACCCAGGCCGGACCACGGCGCGCAGACGGAGTTGCTGTTCCGTGTGAACGCCGGGTGGACATCTGGTTCGTGCGGCACAGGAATCCACCGCGCCGGAAGCGCCACTTGCATGCCCCGTATTTCATGGCGTCCTGCGAGTGTGGGTGGATCGGTGAGGCACATGACACTTCTGGACCCGAGGCAGAGACTCGGGCCAGAGCCGAAGCGCGGGCACACTCCCTGAACGTGGCAAGTGAGGTGAGCCACCCACTCGACTGAGGGATTCGGCGGATATGTGCGCCGCCAGGCATTGGGGGTCCCGAGGAGGACCCTCTCCCGCGCGGTCGCCGCTCTCGGCCCACTCGCGGACCGGGTGGCCGCGGTGGAGTCCGCAACTGTGCGTGCGGCCGGGGACGCTTCGGCCGACGGAAGCGGTGGCCAGCAGGTGTTCGCGGGGGCAGTACGCAGGAGGACGGGGCGGAGCAGGTCTCCTCGTGTCCGCGGCGGTTCCGGAGTTCCGGGCCCGCCGCACTCGAATGGGGCAGCTCACCCTCTCCGATTCAGGGGTCCGTCGATCCAGCCCAGTGGATGCAAACCACCGTCTCCGTTGATGACCGCCGGTTCTCCGCCCGCCTCCGTGAATGCGGTCAGGGCGTCGATCAGAGCCGAGCGCTGTTCTGGAGCGAGGCGCTCCACGATCGTCGCGATCTCCTGCCGGCGCCTGGCGGTGACCTCGTCCACCAGCCTGCGCCCCTCGTCCGTCAGCCTGAGTACGGTCTCGCGTCGGTTGTCGGGGTTGGTCTGCCGGTCCGCCAGGCCGGCCGCGATCAGCCGGTCGATCATGCGCATCGCGGTCGAAGGATTGACACTGAGCAGGTCGGCGAGCACCACCAGCTTGGCCGAACCACGGGTGGACAGCACCACCAGCAGTCGGAACTGGGGCAGCGTCACACGGTCCTCAACAGCCGCGAGGGAGCGTGCCGAGACTGCGACCAGCAGACGGGACGCGGTCAGCACCGCGCGGGTCACCGCATCGACGTCTTCTATGCCCCGCGGGGGCTTCGAGCTCTCGGCCACACCCCCTTTCTACCGTGCCCCGGCTGCTCCACGGCCCGTACCCCGGTACACCAGCGCCACGACCTACGTCGGATCGTGGTACCGGAGCAGCAGCATGGCCGCATCGTCGTGCAGCGGCCCCTCGACGTGCTGGACCAGGTCCGCCCGCAGAGTCCGGAGAGCCGCCTCGGGGTCCGGGTCCTCGAGCAGGACGGCACGCTCGCCGAGGGGATGGAAGCGGTCCGTGTGGTCGCGGGCCTCAGTGACACCGTCGGTGTACAGCAGGAGTTGGTCACCGGGCGTGAAGTCCGCCTCGTACGGCTCCGGCCCGTTTGTGCCGTGTATTCCGAGGCCGAGAGGGAGCGCGCTGCGCGGGGGCTCGGCGAAGTCCACTGTGCCGTCGGGACGCACGATCGCGGGGGCCGGGTGGCCGTAGTTGAGCAGAGTGACGCTCCGATCGTCACCCACCTCCGCCAGTACCGCGGTGACGAACTTCTCGCCCTGCAGCTCCCGGTCGGCAACCCGTTCGAGCCGTGCGCCCACGGAGCTCAGATCGGGTTCGTCATACGCGGCCTCCCGGAAGGCACCGAGTACGACAGCCGCCGTCTCGACCGCCTCCAGGCCCTTGCCCTGGACATCGCCCACGATCACGCGTACGCCGCCTGGTGAGGCGACGACCTCGTACAGGTCCCCGCCGATCCGGGCCTCAGTGACAGCGGACGTGTACGAGACGGCCGCCCGCAGTTGTCCGGCCCTGCGCGGCACCGGCCGCAGCAGCACCCGCTGGGCGACTTCCGCGATGGAGCGGACACTGGCCAGCTCGGCCTCCCGGCGCTGCCGCATCACCGCGGCCGACAAGCCGGCCGCCGTCACACCCGCCACCGATGCCAGCGCGGTGAAGCCGCGGCGCCCGGCAAACAGCCCGTCGTAGATCCCCAACCCCAGGCAGAGGACCAGTGCGAGCCCGCCGATCAGCGCCGTGCGCCGCCAGCCGCCGACGAGCCCGGCGAAGGCGGGACCGAGCGACACCAGGGGGAGGAACCCCACCGAGGGGCCCGCGGTGACGTCGGCCACGGCGACGACGGTCATGACGGCGTACGGCAGAACGGACAGAAGAGAGTGACGTCGCGGTGTCGCTTCGGCCAAGGCGTGCCCTCCCCGCAGCGTGACAAGCGGCGCGGGCGACTCCGAGCGGCAGCCTGGCACCGCCCACAGACCACCACAAGCTTTAGCCTATGCAAAACTTTGGTTGCCGAAGCATCGTGTGTAGTGCCCCGTTACCGAACCGCAGCCGACAAATCCGCCGAACATCTCGTGCAAGGGCAGGGGGAGTCATGGCATCTCAACGCACCGAACCCTACGGGCGACCGCAACCGCCTACGGGCTGGAGGCGCCTTGTCTCCCGGCTTCCCGTCCACCTGTACCGGATCGGCCTGGGACCGATCTTCGGCAAACGGCTGCTGCTTCTCATTCACATGGGACGCATCTCCGGGGTGACCCGGCGAGTGGTCATCGAGGTCGTCGAGCGCGACCCGCAGGGCCGGTCCTGGACGGTGGCCTCCGGATACGGCCCCCAGGCCCAGTGGTACCGGAACCTCTGCGAGACCCCTCAGGCCACCATTCAGGTCGGCAGGCGCTACCACGCCGTCACGGCACGCTTCCTCCCGGCAGAGGAAGGCGCACGCATCATGACCCGGTACGCAGCGGCCCACCCGTACATGGCCGGGCGTCTGTGCACCTATATGGGCTTCACCGTCGACGGCACCTCGGCCGCCTTCCGTCGGGCCGGGGAGCAGATCCCCTTCGTGCGGCTGGAGTCCGGCCCCACCCCACCGAAGCCCTTGAGTAACAGGAGTCGCTGAACATCTCAGCGCTCACATCCGTACTCCTTGCTGCGCGCCGTGCCAGCCGCCAGCAGACAGCTCCCGACGACATGAACGACGAGTTCTCCATGCCGAACCGGGAGGCATCATGCGTCCGAACCGACGCGCGGCACAGTCCAGGATCTCGATGCGGGCGATCGCGGTCATCGTCGCGGTCTGCGCCGCCGTGACCACCTTGCTCATAATGGTGCGGGGCGGTGACGGCGAAGCAGCGGCCAGTCCGGCGGTTGCGGGGGTTCCGCGCCACGGCAGTGGCCATTCCGCCGGCTCCGACGCGTACACCGGCACCGACGAGACCGGTACGCAGACGGCAGCGTCGGGTCCGCAGCCGGTGACGGACGTGGACAGGACCTTCCTCGTGAAGGTGCGGCAGGCCGGACTGTGGGAGATCCCGGCGGGCCGGCTGGCGCAGACCCACGCCTCCAGCGAAGCCGTCAAGCGCGCCGGACTGCACTTGATCGACGGACACAGCAAGCTCGACCAACTGGTCCGCGAGGATGCCAGGATCCTTGGCGTCGAGCTTCCTGACCAGGCAACTGCCGAACAGCAGGACTTCGTCCGGCAGATGGAGAACGCCCGAGGAGCCGAGTTCGACCGCATCTTCGCCAATCTGCTGCGTGCCTCGCACGGGAAGATCTTCGCCACGATCGGTGAGGTCAGGGCGGCCACCCAGAACGACCTCATCCGCCGCCACGCACGCCAGGCCAACCAGACTGTCCTGGACCACCTCGAGGTTCTGGAGGACACGGGGCTCGTCGACAGCACCACCTTCCAGGAAGTCGAAGCCGCGGTGACGACGAAGTAGGGGATTTCTCCCGGGCTATGGGTCGGAAGCTGCGGTGAGTGAGTCCGAACCCTGGAACTCTTCTTTGCACTGTGCAATCCTCCTTTGCGAGGAGGGCCCGGCGGATGGTCGACCCCTGCCCGGGAGCTCGGCGCTGGCACGGTGACGCAGCTCGACACGGCACGTCGGCCCATCACCCGAGCCCTCCTCGCCGGCGGACTCCGGTCGGCGAGAAGCCTGTCCGAGGTGGCTCACTCTGTCGTGAGGCGACCTCGGCACGGGAAGACGGTGTCTGCCATGCTCGAACAACGGGGCCGTCACACCAATCGCGTGGCATCGTGCGAGCGTGCCTGCCATGTGTCGGGCGTCAGCCGGTAGGAGCGCACGACCGTCACCACACAGGCCGCCACGAGGCCCAGAGCAACACCTGCCGCCTCCGTGAGCGGCTGTGCGGGATCCCCGGACGCCTCCAGGCCCCGAGGGGGGACACGCCCCTTCGGGTCGTACACCATGCCGATGAGGTCACCAGGACCTGTTGTCTTCTCGCATCCTCGCCAGATCCGCACGGAAATCGGCGTGCCGTCGGCCTGCCGCACCGCGCAGTAGCGCCTGCTGCCGGAGGATCCGTCGTCCCGAGTCGCGACCGATGTCACGACAACGTTCTGCACCTCGCCGCCCCAGATCAACACTGCCTCGGCGGTGGCCCGGGGCGCGAGGAGTGCCAGAAAGGCCCCCAGCGCGGCCACCGTCCCGATCAGTGCCCGTCCTGCCCCGATGGCGACGAGGAAGATCGCGAGCCCCAGAGCGACGAGCAAACCAGCTTCTCCCGTCCGCAGAGCCGGCGAACTGGTCAGGATCCCGGTGATACCGGGCCCGGCGACGGCTGCGGCACCGACCAGCCCAACCGCCAGTCCCTCCGCTATCAGCCAGCCGGGAGGGCCCCCGAAGTACTCGGCCGGCCCCCACAGCGCTGCCTTGATCGGCCCCGCATGCCGTGACTGGATCCGGCCCCTCCCGCTCTGCATCTCTGCATTATGCAAAACAAGTCAAGGCGTACATCCGCTCGACCTCCGGACTCTTGCCTGGTACCGCCGGACGCACCGGAACCGGGCGTGTCGCTGGCCGGACAGGCCGTCCCGGTTTCCGCGGCCGCCTCCAGCGCCCCGGTCACTCGAACCATCCGCCCCGGCGTCCGACTCCCGCCACCGTGGCCCGAGCTGAGCATGCCTCGTCGCCGATGGACTCCGGGGGCAGCATCAGAGGCAATAAAGGGGCGGACAGATTGCCGGTGAAAGGCAGTGAAAGCTGACGTTCGCGCGAGGCCATCCGGTCATCTCGGGGGATCACCTGCGATCAGGGGAGGTGCGCGCATGGGATTGCCGACGCCGTGCTGTGCGGTCGGGGCCCACGCGGGGGCAGCCTCGTGGCTACCGGTAGCCGAGCGTCGTCATCATTCCGGACTCCGAGTGGTAGACGTTGTGACAATGCAGCATCCACAGCCCTGGGTTGTCCGCGTCCAAGTCCATTACCAGCTTGTGGTGCGGCAGCACCACGGACGTGTCCTTGCGGGCGCCGAGGGAGTCAATGCCGGCCAGGCCGTAGGTGTGGCCGTGCAGATGGACGGGGTGCCACATGTCCGTGGCGTTGATGACCACCAGGCGCACCCGCTCACCGCGTTCGATCTTGTGAATGCGATCCGGCGAATACGGAATGTGGTCGATGCCCCAGTCGAATTTCTCCATGCTGCCGGTCAGGGTGAGTTTGAGCTGACGGTCCGGTCTGCGCCGGTCCATCGCGACCGACTCGTGCGGGCGCAGCCGCCGGGCCGACACCAGCACGTTCCGGTACAGCTCCGCCGGACGCACGGACGGCTTCGGCGCAGCGCCGCTGCCAGCGCGTAGGACGGCCATCGCCGCCCCGCGCTTGCCCTCGGCAAGCGCGGTGAACGGGAAGACCCCGCCTTTCACCGTGACAAGCGCGTCGTACCGCTCGGCCATGCCCAGGAGCAGCGCGTCCACCCTCTGGTGCTGTACGGGGAAGCCGTCGCTGTGGGTGATAGTGAGCTGGTGGCCTCCGAGCGCCACCCGGAACGGCGTCTCAGCAGCCGCGTTGATGATGCGCAGCCGGATGCGTTCACCCGGCTTGGCCTTGAACTGCGTGGGGTCGTCCGCAGTCCGCCCGTTGACCAAGTAGTGCGGGTAGTCGACATCGCCCGCGTGCCCGCCGAGCAGCCCACTGACGGCACCACTCATCAGTTGGTACGTGCCCTCACCGCCGTACGGCGGCGCCGAACGGCCCCGCAGACCCGGCGGCTGGGCCCAGGCCGGCCCGTACCCGGCGTCCACACCTCCCGCGGGCCGGGAGGGCTGGTCACCGCGCTCACGCCAACCACGATCGTCGTGGTGCTCGTCCTCGTGACCCGAGCCGTGCCCCATCGCGGGTTTGCCCTTGCGGAGCTGCGCGAACACGTCCTGCGGGGTCGAGCCGTTCACCCCGTCGATCCAGTCGTCCAGCATGATGACCCACTCCCGGTCGTAGGAGAGGGACTCGTTGGGGTCGTCCACGATCAGCGGTGCGTAGAGCCCGCGGTCGAGCTGCAGGCCCAGGTGGGGGTGGAACCAGTACGTTCCGGCGTGCGGGACGTGGAAGCGGTACGTGAACGATGTGCCCGCCCGGATCGGCCGCTGTGTCACGTCCGGCACGCCGTCCATGTCGTTGCGCACGGCGACCCCGTGCCAGTGGACTGTGGTGGCCTCGGGCAGATGGTTGTTCAGAGTCAGCTGGAGCGTGTCGCCTGCGGTGATCCTGACCTCTTGGCCCGGCAGATGGCCGTTGTACGTCCACGTCCTGACGGTGTGCCCGCCACCCAGATCGACCGTGCTCGGAGTGGCCGTGAAGGTCAGACCCCGCGTCAGACGCTCGGGGCTCGGCGTCCCAGCAGGCGCCGCCTTCTCGCTGTCCGGAGGCAGGGCAGAACGCGCGGGCGCGGCGCCCGGGGCTCCCTCGCGGCGACCGATGTCGGGTGCACCGCCCGAGCAGGCAGCGAGCAGTCCGGATCCCCCGGCAGCAATCCCGGCACGGAGCACGGCCCGACGGGGGTGAGAGGTCGGACGCGGGTGTTCCTGCGTGTACATGGCCCTCCTGTCGGTTGAACATGCGCCACCCCGGTCGGGGGACCGGCCCTGGGCGGGTCTGGACGCAGGGACATGAGCAAAGCCGATGTGCGGACACAGCCTCGCCCTACTTCTCGGGCCCGGGCCCGCGCCGCTGTCGGACACCCGCAGCGCATTTCCCGTCCGCGCACACTGAAGCATGCGAGCCTGGCTCCGGACGGCCCCGTATGGCTGGCTGGGAGAAGCTCGAGCGCCCGTCCGAAGCCGGTCGTGAGGGCGACTCCTTCGAGCGTTTTCCGCACCTCAATGGAGCCGCCTGCACCTCGGAAGGATTGCATGGTGCAAAGGAATGATCCAGCAGCCGTGCGGGGTCCGTGAGACGTGTCGCCGGCCTACTGAGGCGTCAGGGCTGAAGAACACCTACTCATGGCTGGGGCTGGGCCACCACCGAGTCGATGCCCGGGGGCCGGGCGCTGCGCGGCGGCGACGGGCGCCGAGCGGGCTGAGTTCGAAGGCCAGCCGTCCCAGCGCAATAAAGGTGCCCTGCCCGAAGACAAGAATCAGCCATGCACCGTCGCGCCAGTACCAGTCCTCGGTCCAGGGCCGTGTGATCGCCAGCGTCACGATGAGATGCGAGATGGCGATGATGACGCCCGCCCGTCGCCGCCGGGGGCAAACGAGCGGCAGCATCGCCCAGAGCGTGGAGGCAAGAGCCAGCCAGGGGGCGACAAAGGCCAAGCCGAACATGATGGACCTCGATATCGGTAGAGAGTGCCAGTTACCGTCACACCGGCGGGCACGTTGTGCCAGCCCGGCGAGATATCGCCCGGATCACGATGCGGCTTCGTAGACCCACTGGGTTGGCCAGTCACATGCGGAACGAGCACGACGAAATCGAGCTTGTCAGCGCTCGTCGATCGCGAAGAGCCTCCCGATGGCGCCGGTAGGCGGTGCTTGATTCGGTACCAGCCGGACGTTCTAACCAAGGCGTGCATCCCCAGCCTGGTCTTGGGCCCCCGTGCCCTGACGGTGCCTGTCTGGATCGATCGTGCAACTGAATGTGAGACGTTCGCTGGCAGCCGTTGGAAACGGTCAGCATCGACGCCCCAGCAGACCTTCCCGCCCCTGGCCAGGCTCGGCCGGAGCCGCCTTGGGCAACCCGGTCCTGGCTCCGCTGGCCGCCCGTGACCGCGCCGACCTCGACCTGCTGGTCCGCCTCGCCGAGGACGACCCCACGGCCCTCCGCGACCGGCTCGCCCCCTACGCCCCGGATCCTCGCCGTGCTGCGCCATCTGCTCACCGCACGTGCGACCGTCCTCGTGGTCAACGAGGCATACATCGCCTCCGCCGCCCAGGACGACACCACCCGCACCGAGCCGACTTTCCAGCTCCAAGGCTCGTACCGCAACATGAACAAGATCGCCCAGCGCATCGTGCCCGTCATGAACGACGCCGAGCTTGCCGCGGTCATCGACGGCCACTACGCGGGCGAGGCCCAGACCCTCACCACGGCCGCCGAGGCGGACCTCCTCAAGCTTGCGGAGCTGCGCGGCACCCTCACCCACCGCCAGGCCACCCGCTGGGCAGAGGTCACGTCCGCGTACGTACGCCGGCAGGCCCTGGGCGGCCCCGAAGGGACCCCCTCACCCGCGCGGTCGCCGCCCTGGGCCTGCTCGCCGACCGGGTGGCCGCGGTGGAGTCGGCGATCGTGCGCGCTGCCGATCCCCGCTACGCGCTCGTCAATTCGGACCGGCGACACGCGGCGCGGGGTGGGGGTCGGAAGAAATGACTGAGCGCCCGTGAGCCGACGCGGGGTGTCAGAGCGGTCGAATGGTCCAGGCCGCCTTCTTCGCGGGCCTGTTCATCGTGATCGGCAACCGCCCTGGCGCGACTGTTGGGTCCCTTCGGGGGTTTCTTCCAGGCCGGATCGCCGCCCCTGGGGTGTCGCGGTGTGTCACACGGTCCGGGAGGCTCGCGGTGCGGCAGGTTCTGCTCCGTGCCCACCTTTCGATGGGTACGCCGTGCGAACCAGAGGGGTCTCATGGACGCCAGCGAGGGCGAACACAAGCACCTGCCTGGCGGCGCTCCCCAGAAGGGCGAGGAGCCGAAGGCCGGTGACGAAGGGCAGGACGTGCCGCGCAGCCCGACGACCCCTGCCCGAGTTCGAGGACGGGGCCGGCTTCGCTCCGCTGTGCCATCGGAGCCGCCGCCGGGTCCGTCCCGGCCGGAGTTCTGGCGCAGTCCGCTGCGGGGGCCGTGGCTGACCGCCGTATTCGGTCTGATTCTGCTGTTCGGGATCACGATCCTGTTCGTCACCGGCTTGCTGTCGTACGCCTCCTATAATCCCGATCTCGCGCGGATCAATGACGAGACGCCCAACAAGGGGCTGCTGGGCTTCTATCTCTTCTCGTGGCCGACTTCGCCGTACTGGCTCTACCGGGTCACTCAGGGCGTCCACGTCACGCTCGGTATCGTGCTGATCCCCGTGCTGTTGGCCAAACTGTGGTCGGTGATCCCCAAGTTGTTCGAGTGGCCTCCCGTGCGCTCGGTCAGCCACGGCCTGGAGCGGATCTCGCTGCTCTTCCTGGTGGGCGGAGCCGGGTTCGAGTTCGTGACGGGAATCCTCAACATCCAGCTGCACTACACCTTTCCCGGCTCCTTCTACGTCCTGCACTACTACGGCGCCTGGGTTTTCATCGGCGCGTTCGTCGTGCACGTGACATTCCGGCTGCGGCGCGCGCTCCAGGCGGTAGGGATCGGACGCCGGGGCGAGGGGAAAGCGGGGAAAACGGCCGCAACGGGCGGGGCCACGGCACCGGAAGCGGCGGACAGCATGGGGCTCGTCTCACCCGACCCGTCCGCACCGACCATCTCCCGCCGTGGTGCTCTGGGCCTGGTGGGCCTGGGATCCGCAGCGTTGCTCGTCGTGACAGTCGGCCAGAGCTTGGGCGGGCGGTTCCGGAAGACGGCTCTGCTCGCACCCCACGGCCAGGAACCGGGCCCCGGGCCGAACGGATTCCAGATCAACAAGACCGCAGCGTCGGTCGGGATCCGGGCGAGTGACATCGGTCCGGCCTGGCGGCTGAGCGTGCGCAACGGCAGCCGCCAGGTCATCCTGACGCGCGAACAGCTGCTCGCCCTTCCCCAGTCCGAGTCCGCGTTGCCCATCCAGTGCGTGGAGGGCTGGTCCACCACCGATCAGCTGTGGAGCGGGGTGCGGCTCATCGACCTCGCCGCCCTTGTCGGACTGGGGACGGACCCGCCGCAGCTTCTGGTCGAGTCCGCGCAGCGCGGCGGATCGTTCAGTTCGGTGGTCCTGCGGGACAACCAGGTCCGGGACCCGCGCTCACTGCTTGCGGTAGGGGTCAACAGTGCCACTCTCTCGCGCGACCACGCCTATCCCGCCCGGATCATGGTTCCCGGCGCTCCGGGGGTCCACAACACCAAGTGGGTTACCCGGCTCAGCTTCGGGGAGCCGGCATGAACCGCTTCCGCCGGCGCTACGGCGCCTCGCCGCTTCACCTGCTTCTCGTGCTGTGCTCTTTCGCCCTCGCTCTGTACGCCGGTGTGCGACTGCTCAAGGGCGACAGCCTGGGAGTGGCCATCTGGTTCGTCGGAGCAGCACTCCTCCACGATCTTGTGCTGCTGCCGTTGTACTCGGTGACCGACCGGGCGATGCAGCTCGTCGTCCAGAGGTCGGGCAGCCGAGGCCCGAGGCCGCCGGTGATGAGCGTGAACTACCTCCGTGTCCCCGCCTTCGTCTCTGCCCTCCTGCTGCTGGTCTGGTGGCCCCTGATCCTCCGCCAGGTCAGCCACTTCACTGCCGCCACCGCCCTGCCGGCCGACGTCTTCCTGGGCCGGTGGCTGCTGATCACCGCGCTCCTGTTCGCCGCCTCTGCCTTCTGCTTCGTCGTACGCACGTGGATGGTGTCCGGGCGGGTACGGCGGGCTGCCCGCGGTCAGGGTGCAGCACGCAAAGCGGCGAAGTGACGCCCTCGGGCAGAGGTCCACCGGTCCACTGCGCTCCAGCCCGCCGCCCGGGCGTGCCGGGTCAGAGCAGAGGTCCCGACAGTGGCCCAGGGAAAGCACGCATCGAGTGCGTAGTTGCCGTCGTGGATGCGAACCCGGTACCTGCCGTCGACGTCGTCGGAAGCGGTTTCGACAAGAAGGAAGCCCTGGTCGTGCACCAGATCCCGGATCCGTTCCAGCAGTTTCTGCGGGTCACCGCCTATGCCGATGTTCCCGTCGATGAGCATGGCCGTCCCCCACCGGCCCTCATCCGGGAGAGGGTCGAACACTGAGCGCCGCAGAGCGGCTCCGCCGCGGCTCACCGTCGAGTCGACAGCCGACTGGCAGACGTCGATCCCGAGTACGCGTCGGCCCCGCTGCGTAAGTGCTTCCACCAGCCTTCCCGCCCCACAGCCGATGTCGAGCACCGGACCTGTGCACCGCCGCAATACGACCAGGTCACAGGCATCGGCACGGGCACACCACCGCGCGACGTCCAACGGGAGCAGCCACCCATTCATGTCGCGCAGGGACAGATTCCCTTGACCGGAGCGCAGGGCCTCGGCGTAGGTGCGGCTGGTCCAGCCGGCCAGGGAACCGTCCGGATCCGCCGCTGCGCTTCTCACACTGGACACCTGGCAGCCTTTGCCGGATTGGGGTTCGATGCGGCATGGACCAGTGGGCACCTCACGACAGCAGGGCCGCAGCACGCCAGAACAAGCATGCTCAGGGGGCACGGTCGTCGGCCAGACATGGACGGCCGTTCGGGGACCTGCGCGGCATCCGCAGGTTGCTCTGTGCAGTTGGCGCCGCCTGCTCGGTCAGTCAGGTATATCCGAGTTACCGAGTTCGGCGAGTGTCGCGACCCGGCCCGGTGCGCCGGTCCGCGGACGCCGGTCGGCCAGTCCGTGGCGGACGAGTCTCCGCCACCGGGCGCGCCAGGCCCGTTCTCGGTGTCCGACCCGACGAGCACGGACCCGGCTGACGGCGGCCGACTTCGGCGAACCGCGATTCGAGGGCCTCTCTGCGCCCATGCACTTCGGGGCGGATGCCGGGCAGGCGTACGGGTTCATCTCCGGTCGGCTCGGCTGGCTGCTCGACGGCCACGACAATGTCGACCGGGACCGGGCCTGGCGGATCTGCGCGCGAGTCTCGATGCCCACCAGACCGCGAGCGGCGTGCTCTACGACTCGGCCGTCTGGCTCATCACCGCCTGTCACGCGTAGTTCGGCACACCGCTGCTCTACGCAGGCCATCTCCGGCTCTGGCGGCGGTTGTGCGGAGCACCAGTTTCCTGTCACCGGTATGAGCCGCACCTCCGTCCGCGCGCGGGACGCGCTTCAGCGGTGCTCGGGGTTCGGGAAGTCGTAGCGGCACCCGGCGTCCCACTCCGAGCGCCGGTTGCCGTGCGCG